>NZ_CEEDHK010000004.1:263589-373004 GCF_979254655.1 Pseudomonas sp. AC229 | reverse complement strand
TTGCGGCAGGTACTGCCGTTATTTACTTTGTATGTTTGTGTTATCCCCCCCAAACCCCCCGGTTGGGGGCCAAAAGCAGAAAAGCATTAAAAGCTATTTGGCTAGCCCTGCTGGATGATTCACCCATCTCTATGACCGTCGTGCCCAGCCCTACGGGCGACGGTCAAGGGGCAGCCCATGCCCAGACAGCGCCCACGACTATGCGTCGTCTGGGCGGGGGTCTTATCGCGTAATAGATACAGCCGTGTTCGCAGCCGCGATAAGGGTTCACCGAGCGGTCGAAGCCGACGTCCGGCGAAGTGTTGCGGGTGATCACGCTTTTGGCGAACTCTTCACGCACTTCCGTGGTGAAGGTCAGCGGGGTTTCTTCCTGAAACCAGCCGTCGTCTTCGCGCACCGAGCGGGTGGCGGCGAAGCGGTTATGCGGGTTGCTGGCCGTACCTCGGCCACGGGGCGGGAGAAACTGCGACATGGCGCACCTGCAAACGATTTAACTGGATGGATGTACAGTAAATCGTTTGCTGGAAACACGCCAGTGCGCGCGGGGAAGTTTCCGCTCAGCGGCTTTCTGCGGTCGCGCTGACCTCGGTTTCATTGCGCTCGGCGTAGCGCTGGGCCAGCACGGCGCAGACCATCAGCTGAATTTGGTGGAACAGCATGAGCGGCAGAATCAGCAGGCCGATGCTGCCGCCGGCGAACAACACCTGCGCCATGGGCACGCCGGTCGCCAGGCTCTTTTTCGAACCGCAGAACAAAATGGTGATGCGGTCTTCCATGTTGAAACCCAGCCACTTGCCGAGCAGGTGAACCAGCACCAACACCAGTGCCAACAGCACGCAGCAGGCCAGCAGCAGCCAGAGCAGTTTCGGCAACGGCACTTGATGCCACAGGCCTTCGATCACGGCCTCGCTGAACGCGGTGTAGACCACCAGCAGAATCGAGCCTTGGTCGACGAAGCGCAGCCAGTTTTTGTTAGCCGCCACCCAATTGCCGATCCAGCGCCGCGCGATTTGGCCGGCAATGAAAGGCAGCAGCAACTGCACACTGATTTTGACGATGGCATCGAGGGTAGAGCCGCCGTCGCCGTGCACGTCGAGCAACAGCGTGACCAGCAGTGGTGTCAGAAAAATCCCAAACAAACTGGAGGCAGCGGCGCTGCAAATAGCCGCCGGAATGTTGCCGCGCGCCAGCGAAGTGAAAGCGATGGCCGACTGCACCGTGGCGGGCAACGCGCACAGGTACAACATGCCCATATACAACTCGGTGCCCACCAGCGGCGACAGCACTGGCTTCAGCGCCAAACCCAGCAGTGGGAACAACACAAAGGTGCAGGCAAACACCAACAGGTGCAGGCGCCAGTGGCCGGCGCCGGCAATGATGGCCTCGCGCGACAATTTGGCGCCGTGCAAAAAGAACAGCAGGGCGATGGCGATGTTGGTGATCCAGCCAAACGCCACCGCCGCCTGGCCGCTGCACGGCAGCAGGCTCGCAGTGGCGACGACGGCGATCAGGGTGAGGGTGAAATTGTCGGGGAGAAGTCGGGAGCGGGCCATGGGCGGTGGTTCCGGTCGGGTTGCCAAAGAGTAGGGCGGACTTTACCGTGGGGCCCTTGTTACCGACTAACGCAAGAAAGCCAGAATATGCCGGCAAACGGACAGATTTTTCTCGGGCAACGCCAGGTGCCGGACCTTCCGCGCCTGCCGCGCCCCGTGTATTCCCGCGCTGAGTCGCTGCCGCTGCAAGTCAGCACGCCGCGCCACAGCCATCCGTGGGTGCAACTTTCCTACGCCATCCAGGGCGTGCTGCACGTGCACACCAATGCTGGCAGCTTCGTTGCGCCGCCGCAGCGGGCCATCTGGATTCCGGCGGGCCTGGAGCATGAAGTGATCAGCTCGCCGCGCACTGAATTGCGCGGCTTGTACCTCGATTGCGCCGTCACCGACTGGGCGCCCAGCCATTGCCGCGTGTTGAGCGTGAGCCCACTGACCCGCGAACTGATCAGCCGCTTCGCGCAATTGCCAGTGGAATACGACGAAGCCGGCGCCGATGGCCGCCTGGTGCAGGTGATGTTGGACCAGCTGCGTAACGCCGAGGAAGTGCGGCTGTCGCTACCGTTGCCCACCGATCCGCGTTTGCAGCAGCTGTGCCGGCAGTTGCAGGTGCATCCTGAAGATGGTCGCAGCCTGAGCGATTGGAGCAAACAACTGGGCGCTTCGGAGAAAACCTTGAGCCGGCTGTTCATGCGCGACACCGGCCTGACCTTTCGCGCCTGGCGGCAACGGCTGCGCTTGCTCGGCGCGCTGTCGCCGCTGGAACAAGGGGCGCGGGTCACGGATGTGGCGTTGGGGTGCGGGTATGACTCGACGTCGGCGTTTATTGCGGCGTTTCGGCAGCAGTTTGAATGCACGCCGGGGGAGTTTTTTCGGCGGGGCTAGTGCCTGAATGCAAGGTTTGCAGGGATCGAGGCTGAAGCCTCTCCTACAGGTGAGCGGAGCGGTGACTTCTGTAGGAGAGGCTTTAGCCTCGAGCTTTTAATCGCCCAAACCTAACCCAGCCTCCGAACCTCCAACCCCCCATAACTCACCGCCTCAGCATCCGCCGATAACGCCAACCGCCCCGCCTTCGCCAATTCCCGGGCTCGCCAAAATACGAAGAAGTCGGTGGCGAAAAACCCGTCGCTGCGCTTCATCACCTCGGCCATCACCTGCGCCAACGGCTGCCAATCCTGGGTACACGCTGCCAGCAGGGTTTCGTCGGTGGTGAGGTAACCCTCGCCTTGGAAGCGGTTGTTCGACCAGCGCCGAACTCCCGCATTTTCCGCCACCACCTGCCGCCATTGCCCCGCCAATTGCTGGCGCCGCGAAGAGCTGACCAGCCGAGGTTGGTACAGGCTGAGCAGTTCGTCCGGCGCATGCATGGCCACGGCGCGGCGCCAGGCTACGCGGCTGTCGCCGGTGCCGCAGGGCACTTCGAAGAAGGGCAGGTTGCTGCGCTGCAACGCAGCGGCCACGCGGCAGAGCATCAGTTGCTCCGAGGCACTGTCGCCATGCCACACGGTGACCGGTTTGGTTTCGTTGGCGAGGCTGGCCAGCCAGTGCACGTCGTCGCCCAGGGTGGAAAAGTCCGGCGCCGGTTGCACGGCGGCGGGCCACACGCCTTGCCAGAACGTAGCGCGCTCGGCGCACGGCGGCTGGTCGACATCTACCAAAGGCCCAACCGCCAGGTCATCGCGCAACACTTGCAGCGATAACCCTTCACCCACCACGCGTGTTACGCCCTTCACCGCGTTGTCGCCACAAACGACATGCCACATAGACGCTACTCGCTTGGTTTCTTCAGCTTGGGATTCGGAAAGAATTGCACGCCCTGCACTTTCGGGTCTGCCGGTTTGGCGGCGTTTTTGTTGACCCGTGTGCCCAGCTCTTTCGGAACCGACTGGCCTTGCTCGTTCAGGGTGTCAGCGTAGCCGCAGGCCACGCATTCGCGGTGGGGAACGCCGTCGACGTCCCACATTTGAATTTTGTCGCCCTCGCTGCACGCCGGGCATACGGCGCCGGCGATAAAGCGTTTTTTGCTCGTGGTCATTACGCGGCCTCCGCGCTCAGGCCGAGGTGGCGCAGCAGGGCGTCGATGCTCGGTTCGCGGCCACGGAAGTCGACAAACAGCACCATCGGCGCCTGCGAGCCGCCCCGGGCCAGAATGGCTTCGCGGAAGGCGCGGCCGGTGTCCGGGTTGAGCACGCCGTCTTCTTCGAATTTGGAGAAGGCATCGGCCGACAGCACTTCAGCCCATTTGTAGCTGTAGTAACCGGCCGCGTAACCGCCGGCGAAGATGTGCGCGAAGCTGTTGGGGAAGCGGTTGTACGCTGGCGGACGCATGACCGAGACCTCGGCGCGGATGTTTTCCAGCACGTCCAATACCGAGCGGCCGTCGCCATGGGTGGCGTGCAATTCGAAGTCGAACAGCGAGAATTCCACCTGCCGCGCCATCATCAGGCCGGACTGGAAGTTCTTCGCCTCCAGCATTTTTTCCAGCAGGTTTTGCGGCAGCGCCTCGCCGGTTTTGTAGTGCCCGGAAATCAAGGCCAGACCTTCCGGCTCCCAGCACCAGTTCTCCATGAACTGGCTCGGCAGCTCCACGACATCCCACGCCACGCCGTTGATGCCCGACGCCCCGGCGTGCTCGACGCGGGTCAGCAGGTGGTGCAGGCCATGGCCGAATTCGTGGAACAAGGTGGTCACTTCATCGTGCGTCAGCAGCGCCGGTTGGTCGCCCACGGCCGGCATGAAGTTGCACACCAGGTTGGCCACCGGGCTGACGATGCTGCCGGCTGCGGTGCGGCGTTTGTCGCGCGCGCCGTCCATCCAGGCACCGCCGCGTTTGTTGGGGCGGGCGTAGAGGTCGAAGAAGAAGCGGCCGACGTGCTCGCCGTTTTCCTTGATTTCGAACAGGCGAACGTCCGGGTGCCAGGTGTCGAAGCCTTTCAGCTCGGTGATTTCGATGCCGTACAGCTTTTGCACGATGGCGAACAGGCCGCTCAACACTTTGTCGATGGGGAAGTAGGCGCGCAGGATTTCCTGGGAAATGCTGTAGCGCTGCTCGCGCAGTTTCTCGCTGTAGTAACCGACGTCCCAGCTTTGCAGGTCCGCGCAGCCTTGCTCGGCGGCATAGGCCTTGAGCTCGCTCAAGTCCTGTTCGGCAAACGGCTTGCTGCGCTGCGCCAGGTCGCGCAGGAAGCTCAGCACCTGCTCGTTGTTCTCGGCCATTTTGGTCGCCAGGCTCAGCTCGGCAAAGTTGGCGAAGCCCAGCAGTTGCGCCAGTTCCTGACGCAGGTCGAGGATTTCTGCCATCACCGGGCCGTTGTCGTTCTGGCCGGCGTTCGGGCCTTGGTCCGAGGCGCGGGTGCAGTAAGCGGCATACAGCTCTTCGCGCAGGGTGCGGTCGTTGGCGTAGGTCATCACCGCGTAGTAGCTGGGGAATTCCAGGGTGATCAGCCAGCCATCCAGTTCTTTGGCGGCGGCGGCCTGGGCCATTTGCGCTTTGGCCGAATCCGGCAGGCCGTCGAGGGCGGCTTCGTCGGTGATGTGTTTGGTCCACGCTTGGGTGGCGTCGAGCAATTGGTTGGAGAAGCGGCTGCCCAGCTCAGACAGTTTCATTTGAATGGCGCCGTAGCGCTGTTGCTCAGCCGGCGGCAAGTCGATGCCCGAGAGGCGGAAGTCGCGCAGGGCGTTTTGCAGAATGGTCTGCTGCGCCACGTCAAAGCTGGCGGCGGCCGGGCTGTTGGCCAGCCCTTCGTAGGCTTGGAACAGCGCGCGGTTCTGGCCCAGTTCGGTCCAGTATTCCGACAGTTTCGGCAGGCAGGCCTCGTACGCTTCGCGCAGCTCGGGGCTATTGCGCACGGCGTTCAAGTGGCTGACCGGGCTCCAGGCGCGACCCAGGCGTTCGCCTTGTTCGTCCAGCGCCAGCACCAAGCCTTCCCAGGTGGGGGTGGCGGGCTGTTCGGCGAGCAATTTGGCCAACGCCGCGCGGCCTTCGGCCAGCAGTGTGTCGACGGCAGGTTCAACGTGTTCGGGGCGGATGGCGGAGTAGGGTGGAAGGTCGAAGGCTTGCAGTAGAGGGTTGTTCTCGCTCACGACGGTCACCTGTCTGGCTATGAATGGTGTGCTTCAGTTCATTGGATGCGCTGGAGCAGATATGGCGCCATCTTAATTACAATCAACCTTTAACGCAGCTTTAGAGGTTTCTATCGTGGCTATTCGAACGTACCAGGGCACCACGCCGCAGCTCGGCGCAAAGGCATTTGTCGACGGGTCGGCCGTGGTCATTGGCGATGTGGTGGTGGGCGATGACAGCTCGGTGTGGCCGCTCACGGTCATTCGCGGCGACATGCACCGCATCCGCATCGGCGCGCGCACCAGCGTGCAAGACGCCAGCGTGTTGCATATCACCCACGCCGGCCCGTTCAACCCCGACGGCTTCCCGTTATTGATCGGCGATGACGTGACCATTGGCCATAAAGTGATGCTGCACGGCTGCACCGTCGGCAATCGCATCCTCATCGGCATGGGCTCGACGGTGATGGACGGCGCGGTGATTGAAGACGAGGTGATTCTCGGCGCCGGCAGCCTGGTGCCACCGGGGCGCGTATTGGAGAGCGGCTTTCTGTACGTGGGCAGCCCCGCCAAACAAGTACGCCCGCTCACTGAAAAGGAGCGGGCGTTTTTTACCTACAGCGCGGCGAACTACGTGCGGCTGAAAGACCAGCACTTGGCCGAGGGTTACGACCAACTGGGCGGCTAAAACTCTGTAGGAGAGGCTTCAGCCTCGATGCTTTTCAGATCAAACGCATCGCGGCTAAAGCCTCTCCCACAGGGATCAGCGCCGCACGGTCTTACAGAAACATACCGCCCGAGGCCTCGATGCGCTGGGCGTTGATCCAACGGCTGCCGTCGCTGAACAGCAGGGCGATGGCGGCGCCGATGTCGTCGGGCACGCCGACCCGGCCCAGGGCGGTGTTGCTGGCGACCATGGCATTGAGGTCAGCGTTATCGCGTACCGCGCCGCCACCGAAGTCGGTTTCGATCGCGCCGGGTGCCAGGGTGTTCACGCTGATGCCACGCGCGCCCAACTCCTTGGCTTGATAGCGGGTGAGCACTTCGATGCCGCCCTTCATCACGGCGTAGGCCGCGTAGCCCGGCAAGGCGAAGCGGGCCAGGCCCGACGACACATTGAGAATGCGCCCGCCATCGGCCAGCAGCGGCAATAAGCGTTGGGTCAGAAAGAACGGGCCTTTGAGGTGCACGTTCACCAACTGGTCGAACTGCGCTTCGCTGGTTTCGGCAAAGCTGGCGTGGATGCCCATGCCGGCGTTGTTCAGCAGGAAGTCGAATTTATCGGTTTCAAAATGGCTGCCCAGCGCGGTGCCGACGGTGTCGGCAAACGCGGCAAAGCTGGCGCTGTCGCCGACGTCCAGTTGCAGCATCACAGCGCGGCCGCCGGCTTCTTCGATTTGCTTCACTAGCGCATCAGCGTCGTCGCGGCGGCTGTGGTAGGTGCCGATAATGTCGACGCCCTGGGCTGCCAGGTGCAGTGCTGCGTTTTTGCCGAGGCCGCGGCTGGCGCCGGTGATAAGAGCAATTTTACGCGTCATGGTGGTTTCTCCCGGTGGGCTGGTGGTGAAGTCGACGCCACTGTAGGCTCGACGTATAAGCCGATAAAGCCGAAGAATCTGCACATACCATGCGGATTAACCGAACAATAGGCGTGCCGCCATGAACAAACTTGAGCTGTATAAAACCTTTGCCCGCGTAACCGAACTGGCCAGCTTTACGGGTGCCGCCGACAGCTTGGGGTTGCCGAAATCGACCGTGTCTGAACACGTGCGCTTGCTTGAGGAAATGCTCGGCGCGCGCCTGCTGCAGCGCACCACGCGCAAGGTGCAAGCGACGCAAGACGGCTTGGTGCTCTACGAACGCTGCAAAGACATGCTCGACCAAGTGGACGAGTTGGAAAGCCTGTTCCGCCAGGATCAGAGCGTGCGCGGCCGCTTGCGCATCGACATGCCCACCGTGACCGCGCGTGAATTTGTGCTGCCGCGTCTGGCCGAATTCAGCGAGCAGCATCCGCTGATCGAAATAGAAGTGAGCGCCACCGACCGCCTGGTTGACTTGGTGCGCGAAGGCTTCGACTGCGTGATGCGCGTGGGCGAATTGCCCGACACCACGCTGGTGGCCCGCCCGCTTGGCGCGTATCGCCAAGGCAATTTCGTTAGCCCCGGCTACCTGAAGCGCTATGGCACGCCGCGCTCGTTGGCCGACCTGGCCGAGCACCGGCTGGTGCATTACGCGTCCACCTTTGGCTCACGCCCAACCGGTTTTGAATACCACCTGCGTGGCAAACGCCACTGCCTGCCGATGGCGGGCGCGGTGACCGTTAACAACGCCGATTGCTACTACGCCGCGTGCCTGGCGGGCTTCGGCATTATTCAGGCGCCGGTGGCCGGCAAGCGCGACAGCCTGGCGCGGGGTGAGCTGGTGGAGGTGTTGCCCGAGTTCGTCCCGGCGCCCATGAAAGTCACGTTGCTGTACGCCCACCGGCGCAATTTGCCCAGGCGCGTGCGGGTGTTTATGGACTGGTTGGCGCAGGTGCTGGAGCCGCAGCTGAGTGCGTAAATGGTTGGGTAGGAAGTGCCATAGCATCGCCGCTAAAAGCCGCTTTCAAGGTTTTTGACCGAGTTGTGCTTGCTATCATGGCGCCCCCGAACCCTTGGGCCCGCCTAGCCATGCATCAGCAGACCATCCTTTTTGACCTCGACGGCACCCTCACCGACCCGCGTGAAGGCATCACCCGTTCGATTCAATTTGCCCTCGCCCAGCTCGGCATCGACGAGCCCGACCTGCGTCAGCTCGAGCACTTTATCGGCCCGCCGCTGCTGCAAGCCTTTATGCAGTTTTACGGGTTCGACGAAGCCAAAGCCTGGCAGGCGGTGAATTTTTACCGGGAGCGTTTCAAGGTCACCGGTCTTTATGAAAACCGCGTGTTCGAGGGCGTCAGCGAGCTACTCGGCAGCCTCACGGCGCAAGGCCGCACGTTGTACATCGCCACCTCGAAGCCCCACGTGTTCGCGCGTGAAATTGCCCGCCACTTCGACTTCGCCAAGCATTTCAAAGTGATTTACGGCAGCGAGCTGGACGGCACCCGCACCGACAAGGTCGAGCTGATCGCCCATGTGCTGGAGCAAGAGCAACTGGACCCAGGCCAGACCCTGATGATCGGCGACCGCAAACACGACCTGATCGGCGCGCACCGCAATGGCCTGCAAAGTGTGGCGGTGGGCTATGGCTTTGGCAGCGAAGAAGAGATCCAGGCGCAAAACCCGACGTTTCACTTCCGCACGCTGGCCGAGCTGCACCAGGCATTCGCGCGTTAACGGCCTTCGCTTTGCAGCTGAGCCAGGCGGGCTTGTCGCTCGTTGTCCGGTAACTCGCCCAGGCGTTTGACCTCGGCGTAAAAGCGCGGCCAGTCGCCCTGCACCTGGTTGAACAACGCGGCAAACGCCGGCTGCCATTGGTCATACAGGCCGAAAGGCAGCAGCTTGGCGTTGTTGAGCGGGCCGAACGTCCAGGCGTCGTAACGGCCATCGCCGGCCCAGGCGGTGGTTCGCAACGCGAGGTAGTCGCGGCGCAAACGCTCAAATTCTGCCGCCTTTTCCACGCGCATTTGCGCCTCGGGCTTGCCGCTGGCGTAGAGGGTTTGCAGGCGCTCCCGACTGGCCAGCACCAACGTGCTGAACTGCTCGCGTTGCCGCTCTCTCGCGCCGCCTTCAGGCGCTTTCAAGCCGCGCGCCTGGCGCCATTGGCGCAGGCCTTCGGTTTCGACAAAGCTGGCGTACGACTCGTTGAACGCGGTGTCGCCCGGCAAATAAAACTGCTGGTGCGCCAGCTCGTGGAAGATCACCGCCACCCAGCGTTGGTCGTCCCAGCGCAGCATGGTGTTGAGCAGCGGATCGGCAAACCAGCCGAGGGTGGAATAGGCCTCGATGCCAGCGACGTAAGTGTCGAGCCCGTCCTGCTTCATCAGCGCTGCCGCACCGCGCGCACGGTTTTGATCGTAGAAGCCGCGATAGGCCACGCACCCGGCAATCGGGAAGCAATGCGTCTGCGGCTCCAGGGAAAATTCCGGCGTGGCGAACACATTCCACACCACGTAAGGGCGGCCGAGGTCGGCATACAGGCGGTAGCTCTGGTTATCCGGCAGCGCGAGTTGGGCGCTGGCGAAGCGGCGCGCCTCTTGTGCCAGCTGCAAGCGTTGGCGCAGGCCGGGGTCGAGGTCGGGCTTGGCAAGCAGGTCGCTGATCGGTTCGCGGCGGCTCAGCAGGTCAACCTGGCCGGTAAGCAACTGCGTGTAATAGCTGCAACCGTTCAGCAGCAAAACCAGCAGCAGCGGAACCCAGCGCCAGCGCGGCAGGTCGAGTAACCAGGATAAGCAGGGCAGCATCGGGCGATCCGGGCAGGGCGGTGGCGGAGCCACGAAACCTACCCCATCCCGGCGGCGCGCTCCAGGCTCGTCCTTATAAAAATCAGACCGACCACGGAGCCCACGCCATGCGCCGATTTTTGCTCGCCACCAGCCTGCTCAGTTTTGGTGGCTGCGCCATGATGCCGTCCCCCGACCCTAGCCAGGCGTGGGTCGATTTACGCACCAGCGAAGCCAACACCCTGCAAGCCGCGAAAGTGGACGCCAGCGAGCTGGAAGATGATCGCTATTTCCAAGTGACCCCCGGCCAGCACGAATTGCACATGCGCCTGCAATTCGCCGTCACCCCCAGCAACATCGGCCCCGACAGCCAGGGGCTGGAACGCACCTGCGTGCTCAAGCTCGACTACCCTGAATTCGCCGCCGGCCAGCGCTATAAAGTAGTGGCTGGCAGCATTGGATTTCGCCCGTGGGCCAAGCTCTATGACCAGCAGCACCAACTGCTGGCGCGGGCGCGGGAGAGCCGTTGCGGCGAGGTGTGATTGCCCCGATGATGCGTGCTTCTGCAAGAGATGAGACGACCATGCGCCTGCTGCCGATTTTGCTCTGTGCCTTGCCCCTGACCGCCTGCGCTGCGGCGCTGCCCGAGCCTGACCCGCAGCAAGCGTGGATCGAGCTGTACAGCACGCCCGGCAACACCTTGATGGCACAGAAGCTGGACGGCAAAAAAGTCAGCGACGGCCGTTTCTTCCAAGTCAGCCCTGGCAGCCACGAGTTGCGCGCGCGCTTTCAATTCGAGGTGGAAACCGGCGGCGGCATGATGGGCAATCCAAGGCAGATCACCTGCCATTTGAAGCTCAACTACGACTTCGTCGCCGGCCAGCGCTATCGCCTGGAAGCGCGGCCGGTGGCAATGAGCACACAAGCCTGGCTGTACGCCTCGCCGCGCAAAGCGCTCAAGCAAGTGAGCGTGGAACGATGCGGGCCCGTGTGAGCCCTGCGATGGCCTGAACCTAACGGCGTGCCGCTGCCTCGAACCTAGATAGCGCGCCGTCATCCCGAGGCGCCAGGCACCTGGGGCATTTCAGGCGATGAGCTTTCTGCACTGGATGGCGGTGCTCGGCAGCATTCTGCTGATTCTCACCTTGGCTTCGGCCTATCTCCGTTGGTTACCGGTTTCCACCTCTGCCCTGTATTTGTTGTTTGGCCTGGCAATCGGGCCATTGGGGCTGGGTCTGTGGGAAATGAAATTCGAAGACGTGGCCCCATGGCTCGAACACCTGACTGAAGTGGCGGTGCTGTTTTCCCTGTTCAGTGGCGGCATGAAACTGCGCCTGCGCTTCTCCGACCCGGCGTGGCGCAGCGCTTACTTGCTCGCCGGGCCGGTGATGGTGGCGTGCATTCTCGGGGTGGCGCTGGTGGGCCACTACGGGTTCGGGCTGGGCGTTGGGCTGTCGCTGATGATCGGTGCGGTGCTGGCGCCGACCGATCCGGTGCTGGCGAGCTTGGTGCAGGTGAACCACGCGCGCGACTTCGACCGGTTGCGCTATGGCCTTTCAGGCGAGGCGGGGCTGAACGATGGCATGGCCTTCCCCTTCGTGTTTTTCGCCCTGCTATGGATTCAGCACGAAGGCGCACCGCAGGAATGGGCCGGCGAATGGGCGCTGCACCGCCTGCTCTGGGCGGTGCCGGCCGGGTTGTTGATCGGCTTTGTGCTCGGACGCGGCGTCGGGCGCTTGGCCATCTACCTGCGCACTCGCCACCGCGACGCGGCGATTTCGCCCAACGACTTTTTGGCGATGGCCTTGATCGCGTTGTCGTACTGGCTGGCGGAAACGGTCAGCGCGTGGGGCTTTCTTGCCGCGTTCGCCGCCGGCATCGGCCTTCGGCACGCGGAAGTGGCCTCGTCCGATAACTCCAGCGTGCCCGCCGAGGAGGTGGCCATGGCCGTTCCCAAAGAGGGCGGCACCCTGGATGAAGTGAAAGAGCAAGTCAGCCATACCGACGAACCGAAAGTCGTCGCGGGGTTGTTAGTGGGGGAAATTCTGTCGTTCGGCGACATCGTCGAACGGGTGCTGGAAGTGCTGCTCGTGACCCTGCTCGGCGCGCTGCTGGCCTTTCACTGGGACTGGCGCGCGGTGCCGCTTGGGCTGGCGTTGTTCTGCATTGTTCGACCGCTGAGCGTGGTGGCCCTGGTGCGCGGCAACTCACTGAGCGAAGGGCAGCGTTGGCTGATGGGCTGGTTCGGCATTCGCGGGATCGGCAGCTTGTACTACCTGGCGTACGTACTGAACCACGGCTTGGAAGGCCCGGCGGCGCACGAAGCGATTGGGCTGACGTTGTCGGTAGTGGCGTTGAGTATTTGCGTGCACGGGCTGACGACGCAGCCGTTGCTGGATCGGTATGAGCGGGTGAAAGAGCGGCGCAAAGGCGGAGACTAGCGTTTGCAGGAATCGCGGCTGATCGGAATGCCGCCCAGCCCCTCCTACAGGTACAGCCGTACTCTGTAGGAGCGGCTTCAGCCGTGAGCTTTTTTAGTTTTCCAGCGTCGCTTCCAGCGTAATTTCCGCGTTCAGCACTTTCGATACCGGGCAACCGGTCTTGGCGGTTTCCACGGCTTTTTCAAATGCATCACGGTCGGCGCCCGGAATCTTGGCGCTGAGTTTCAGGTGCACGGCGGTGATGGCGAAGCCGCCCTCGACTTTGTCGAGGGTCACTTCGGCGTGGGTGTCGATGCTCTCAGCGGTCATGCCGGCTTCGCCGAGTTCCTTGGACAGGGCCATGGAAAAACAGCCGGCATGGGCAGCGCCGATCAGCTCCTCCGGGTTGGTGCCCGGGCCATCTTCAAAGCGGGTGTTAAAGCCGTAGGGGCTTTGTTTCAACACGCCGCTTTGTGTGGAGATGGTCCCTTTGCCGTCTTTGATGCCGCCTTGCCAGTGAGCAGATGCTGTCTTTTTCATCGTCGTTCTCCTTACCTGTGGGTATAGGTTTCAGAGGCGGCGAAGCGGCAGTCGTTCCTATTTTTTTGGTCAGGCGGCGTTCGGCTTAGCGCAGGCCGGCCAGCACTTCGTAGGAGTGCAGGCGGTCGACGAAGTCGTACATGTCGCTGGTGAAAATCAGCTCGTCGGCGTCGGTCTGCTCCAGCAATTGGTTGACGTGGCTGCGGATTGTTTCCGGGCCGCCGACCATCGCCAAGCCAAAAAACTCACCGACTGCCTGGCGTTCATGGGGCAACCACAACCCTTCCATGCTCTGCACCGGCGGCTTTTGCACCAGGCTCTGGCCGCGCAGCAGGGCGAGAATCCGTTGATAGGCGCTGGTGGCCAAGTATTGCGCTTGCTCGTCGGTGTCGGCCGCCAGCAGCGGCACACCGAGCATGACGTAGGGCTTGTCGAGCACCGCCGAGGGCTTGAAGTGATTGCGGTACACGCGAATCGCCTCGTGCATCATGCGCGGCGCAAAGTGCGAGGCGAAGGCATACGGCAAGCCGCGTTGACCGGCCAGTTGCGCACTGAACAGGCTGGAACCGAGCAACCAGATCGGCACTTGCGTGCCCGCGCCGGGCATGGCGATCACGCGTTGATTGCGTTGCAGCGGGCCGAGGTAGGTTTGCAGCTCGGTGAGGTCTTCGGGGAAATCATCGGCGCTGCCCGAGCGCTCCCGGCGCAGAGCGTGCGCGGTGTATTGATCGGCGCCGGGCGCGCGGCCAAGGCCCAGGTCGATGCGGCCGGGGTACAAGGTCGCCAGCGTGCCGAATTGTTCGGCGATCACCAGCGGCGCGTGGTTCGGAAGCATCACGCCACCGGCGCCCAGGCGAATGGAACTGGTGCCGGCGGCGAGGTAGCCGATCAACACCGACGTCGCCGAGCTGGCGATGCCGTCCATGTTGTGGTGTTCAGCCACCCAGAAACGGGTGAAGCCCAGTTTTTCTGCGTGTTGGGCGAGGGCCAGGGAATTGCGCAAAGCCTGCTCGGGACCGCCGTCGGCGCGGATAGGCGCGAGGTCGAGAACGGAAATTTTGATGTCGGAAATGGTCTTCATAAATGCTCTCCGGGCGGGTACCGGGGGAAAACAGCAACGTAATACCCGACTGTTTAAGTGGGGCTTAATGTACTGCTCTACAACCCCCTCGGGCAAACGAGTACCCGTTTTTGCGATTTACCGTTGCGATCTCAGCCTTACGCGAGTCGAGAGCGAGCGAGCTAGAGCAGTGCAAGGCGAAACGTCGTTTTGAAGCGCAATTGGCTGTAGCCAATGAGCAGTCAAAGCGGCGTTTCAACGCAGCAATGCCGACGCGCAGCCGCTCGCCCCCGTACTCAAAAAAAAACCGGCGCACGGGGCGCCGGTTATCTACTCAAGCGCGGTCAATTGCGCGCGTAAACGATCTCTTTGCTGCCAGCTTCACAAGTGCCAACCACTTGCTTGTCGCCGGCGCTGCCTTTCTCAACAATTTCCAGGCTGTAGGACGTGGCGCCCTTGGCTTGGATTTTCGCGTCAATTTCCGATTTCAGCTCTTCGCAGGGTTTCGCCGCCGCAAAGGCCGAGCCGGTCATCACTAACAGGCCAACGGCCAACATCACTTTTTTCATGGGGTAACGCTCCCTCGTTGGTAACAACAAATGCTCGAACACCGCGCCTAACCTCGAGCAGCAAAATTGGCGACCTGAGTCGCCAAAACAGACACCGGGCGGGCCACGGTGGATGCAGGCGGCCACGAGCCGCCGTGCGTTAACAGGTCAATCAGCTCGCGTCGATACGGAAGCCGACTTTCAAGGTCACCTGATAGTGGCCCACTTTTCCGTCAACAATGTGACCGCGGGTTTCGACCACTTCGAACCACTCCAGGTTGCGCACGGTTTTCGCCGTTTCGGCGAGTGCGCTTTGAATCGCATCTTCAATGCTGGTAGGCGACGAACCGACGATATCGAGCAGTTTGTAGGTGTGATGATCCGACATGCTGAAGTCCTCTTCTTGTGGAAACGCTTGTACAGATTCAGTCCCGCCTAGCGCTTGATAAGTTCAGATTAGCTGCACTTTCCCACCCGGTCGCAGTCACACCCCTACGAGCTACTTAATCGATAGGAGTTACGGACCATGGCTATTTTTGCTTCCCGCAATAAATCGCTGCACAGCATCGAAACTGAAATCGAGCACCTGATCTCCAGCCTCGACAGCTTAAAGAGCGAAGTGAGTGATGAATCGCAGAAATCGCTGAAAAGCCTGCGTACCAGCGCTGAGCGTGTGCTCGGCCATTCCCGCGACCTGCTCAGCGACACCTACGCCGACGTGAAAGAAAAAACCTACCAGACCGGCGTGGCGGCCCGTGATTACACCCGCGAGCACCCGGTTGCCTCTGCCAGCCTGGCGCTGGGCGTGGTGGCATTGGCCGGCTACCTGATCTTCCGCAACAACGATTGATCACCCGGCGACACTAGCCGAGTTGGCGCGCCAGCCACTGCGCCAACTCGGCGGCCCGCGCCGATGGCGTGCGCGCCGGCACCCAGAGCGCCAGCTTTGCGGTGGTTTCAACAAAGCCCCAGGGCGCGACCAGCCGCCCCGCCGCCAGCTCATCGGCCACCAGTTGCTGTGGCGCAATCGCCACGCCCAGTCCCGCTACGGCCGCTTCCAGCAAATAATACAAATGCTCGAAACCTTGTCCGAGCTGCAAGTGCGCGCGGTCGATGCCTTGGCTATTTGCCCATTGCGGCCAGGCTTGCGGTCGTGACGTGGTGTGCAGCAGGGCTTCGGCGGCGATTGCACTGGGCCCGGCCACGTTGAGCTGATTGAACCCGGCATAGCGTGGGCTCAGCACCGGGCCGATGCGCTCCACCGCCAACTCGAACACGTGCATGTCCGCGGGCCACGGCGGTTCGGCAAACCACAGCGTGGCGTCGATGCCGGCCCGGCGCGGGTCCAGGTCGCCATCGCTGGCCGACAACTGCAAGCGCAACTGCGGCAGCTCGCGGTTGAGCCGGTCCAGGCGCGGAATAAACCAGCGCGCCAACAGGCTGCCCGGGCAGGCCAGCACGAACGGCGCGTCGGCGGTTTGTTGTTTCAGCTCGGCGCAGGCGCTACGCAAGCGGTCGAAGGCATCCGCGCTGGCGTCACGCAAACGACTGCCGGCATCTGTGAGTTTTAAGCCGCGTCCGTCTTTGCTGAACAGCGCCACGCCCAGGTCCTCTTCCAGCACCTTAATCTGCCGGCTTACGGCGCCATGGGTCACATTAAGCTCGTTCGCCGCTTTGCTTAGGCTCTGCAGGCGCGCCGCTGCTTCAAACGCGCGCAGGGCATTGAGGGGAGGAAGATCGCGAGCCATAGCGGTTTAACCTGTGAGTTTTTCTAACAGATGGTGGCGATCTTATCGCTTTATTCCGGCGGACGTCGCGCCTAGAGTGAACGCCATCGAAATCCAGCTTCCAGCAGGAGCCCACCATGACCCAGACTTCCTACCGCAGCGGCCCAGACGCCACCGGCCTGTTCGGTTCGTTCGGCGGCCAGTACGTTGCCGAAACCCTGATGCCGCTGATTCACGACCTGGCGGCCGAATACGAAAAAGCCAAAGAAGACCCGGCGTTCCTCAAGGAGCTGGCTTACTTTCAACGCGACTACGTCGGCCGTCCAAGCCCGCTGTATTTCGCTGAGCGCCTGACCGAGTTCTGCGGCGGCGCGAAGATTTACCTCAAGCGCGAAGAGCTCAACCACACCGGCGCGCACAAGATCAACAACTGCATCGGCCAGATTCTGCTGGCGCGGCGCATGGGCAAAAAACGCATCATCGCCGAGACCGGCGCCGGCATGCACGGCGTGGCGACCGCCACCGTGGCTGCGCGTTTTGGCCTCGACTGCGTTATCTACATGGGCACCACCGACATCGATCGCCAGCAGGCCAACGTGTTCCGCATGAAGCTGTTGGGCGCTGAGGTGATTCCGGTCACCGCCGGCACCGGCACCCTGAAAGACGCGATGAACGAAGCCCTGCGCGACTGGGTGACCAACGTCGACTCCACCTTCTACCTGATCGGCACCGTCGCTGGCCCGCACCCGTACCCGGCCATGGTTCGTGACTTCCAGGCCGTAATCGGCAAAGAAACCCGCACCCAACTGCAAGATCAGGAAGGCCGCCTGCCGGACTCGCTGGTCGCCTGCATCGGCGGCGGCTCGAACGCCATGGGCCTGTTCCACCCGTTCCTGGATGACCAGAGCGTGCAAATCATCGGCGTTGAAGCGGCCGGTCACGGCATTGAAAGCGGCAAGCACGCCGCCAGCCTGAACGGCGGCGTACCGGGCGTGCTGCACGGCAACCGCACCTTCCTGCTGCAAGACGACGACGGCCAGATCATCGACGCCCACTCGATTTCTGCCGGCCTGGACTACCCCGGCATCGGCCCGGAACACGCCTGGTTGCACGACATCGGCCGCGTTGAGTACACCTCGATCACCGATACCGAAGCCCTCGCCGCGTTCCACAAATGCTGCCGCCTGGAAGGCATTATTCCGGCGCTGGAAAGCGCTCACGCCTTGGCCGAAGTGTTCAAGCGCGCACCCAAATTGCCAAAAGATCACTTGATGGTGGTGAACCTGTCGGGCCGTGGCGACAAGGACATGCAAACCGTCATGCACCACTTCGACGAACAGGAAGAACACATATGAGCCGCCTGCAAAGCCGTTTCGCCGAACTCAAACAACAGAACCGCGCCGCCCTGGTGACCTTCATCACCGCAGGCGATCCGGGCTACGCCACCTCGCTGGAAATTCTCAAAGGGTTGCCGGCAGCCGGCGCCGACGTGATCGAACTTGGCATGCCCTTCACCGATCCGATGGCCGATGGCCCGGCGATTCAGCTGGCCAACATCCGCGCGCTGGCTGCCAAGCAAGACCTGGCGAAAACCCTGCAAATGGTTCGTGAATTCCGCGAAGGCAACAGCGACACGCCGCTGGTGCTGATGGGCTATTTCAACCCGATTCACAAATACGGCGTGCCGGCGTTTATCGCCGATGCCAAGGCAGCGGGCGTCGACGGCTTGATCGTCGTTGATCTGCCGCCGGAACATAACGCCGACCTGTGCGATCCGGCGCAGGCAGCGGGCCTGGACTTCATTCGTCTGACCACGCCGACTACCGACGACAAGCGCCTGCCGAAAGTGCTCAACGGCAGCTCCGGCTTCGTTTACTACGTGTCGGTTGCCGGCGTAACGGGCGCGGGCTCGGCAACGCTGGAACACGTTGAGCAAGCGGTGGCCCGCCTGCGTCGCCACACCGATTTGCCCATCAGCATCGGCTTCGGCATCCGCACCGCTGAACACGCCGCGACCATCGCGCGGTTGGCCGACGGTGTGGTCGTGGGCTCGGCGCTGATCGACCACATCGCCAACGCCGCCAGCCAGCAAGAGGCCGTAAAGGGCGTGCTGGGTCTGTGTGCCGAACTGGCCGAAGGGGTACGTGGCGCGCGCAAATAAGCACAGCGTTGCCCAATAAAAAACCGCCACAGCCGAAAGGGTGTGGCGGTTTTTTTATGTCGCTGGACCAGGCTGTTGTAGGAGCCAGCTTGCTGGCGAACCCTGCAAACGAAAAGCTTCGCCAGCAAGCTGGCTCCTACGTGGGAGATCGACGGGGTTAAACCCGGAAATGACTCACCAACTGCTGCAACTGCCCACCTAAACGCGCCAGCTCCACGCTGGACGCGGCGGTCTCATCGCTAGCCGCTGCCGTCTGCTCTGACACATCGCGCACATTCAAAATGCTGCGGCTGATTTCTTCGGCCACGGCGCTCTGTTCTTCGGCCGCCGCGGCAATCTGCTGGTTCATGGACTGAATGTTCGACACCGTGGCGGTAATGCTTTCCAGCGCGGTGCCGGCTTTGCGGGTGAGCAGCACGCTGCTGTCGGTGAGGGTGCGGCTGTTGCTCATCACGGTGGCGACCCGCTGCGAGCCGCTTTGCAGGCCAGCGACCAGTCCGGCAATTTCTTCGGTGGATTGCTGGGTGCGCTGGGCCAGGCTGCGCACTTCGTCGGCCACCACGGCAAAGCCACGCCCGGCTTCACCCGCCCGCGCCGCTTCAATGGCGGCATTGAGGGCCAGCAGGTTGGTCTGGTCGGCAACGGCTTTGATCACGTCCATCACGCTGCCGATCTTGTCGCTTTCTTGTTGCAGCACATGCATGGCTTCGGTGGAGCGCGCCACTTCCTCGGCCAGGCGCTCGATTTGCGCGATGGCTTCGCCCACCACGCGGTCGCCTTCGCGGGCTTCCTGGTCGGCGAGGCTGGCAGCTTGAGACGCGTCTTCGGCGTTGCGCGCGACTTCCTGCACGGTGGCCGACATTTCATGCATGGCGGTGGCCACCTGGTCGGTTTCGATTTTCTGGCTGTTGACGCCCGCGCTGGTCTGCTCGGTGACGGCAGACAGCTCTTCGGCGGCGCTGGCGATTTGCGTAACGCCATCGCGGATGTGGCCAATCAGGTCCCGCAGGGTGGTGCCCATGCGCTGAATGCCTTGTTGCAGCACGCCCAGTTCGTCGCGGCGCGTTACGTTCAGGTTCTGCGTAAGGTCGCCGTCGGCAATGCGCTGCACCACGGCCAAGGTTTCCGCCAGCGGGCGGGTGATTTGCCGAGTGATGACCACGGCGGCCAGCACACCCAGCAACAACGCCAGCAGCGTGGCGCCCAGTTGCAGTTCACGGGCCTGGGCGCTTTCGGCGTCGCGGCGGGTGATCTGGATTTTGTTCAGCCCTTCGTTCAGGGAAACGATGGCGGCGCCTTGGTCGGTCATTTCCTTGCGCGCCAGGGCAATGGCGTCGACGGCGGCTTTGAAACGGCCCAGGGCGGCGCGGTAGTTCTGCAGGTGGCCTTCGAGTTGTTGCAACTCGCTGGCATGGGTTTCACCAAACGGGCCGCGCAAGTTCTGCAGGCCAGCGACGGCGGCATCCAACTGCTTGATGGCTTTCTGCTCGGTGTCGGCGTTTGGCGTGGCGGTGTAACCGCGCACCTCGTAGCGCGCCAGAATCAGTTGTTCGCGCGCCTGGGTGATGGTTTGAAAGGTGTCGAGGTCGGCGCGTTGCACGGCGTCGGCGTTAAGGGTGTCGAGCAGTTTGAGTGCCGCTTCGGCGTTACTGCCCATCTCGGTACGCGCGGCGCCGTTAGCGATGTAGCCGGCGCGCATGGCGTTAAGGGATTTCTGATACGCCTCGATCTGCGCTTTCTGCTCGTTGAGCAATTTGAGGTTGTCGGGGCTTTTGAAAGTGTCGAGCAGTTTCTGTTGCTGCTTGGCGAAGCCTTCGAGGGTGGTTTGCACGGTTTGCGCAATGGTCTCGTCGCCGTTGGCGATCATGTATTGCAGGCGGGTGATGCGCAGTTTGGTCAGCGCCGCGTCGAGCTGGGCAATGTCGCCCATCCAGATGCTACGGTTGATAAGGCCGCCCAGGCTGTTCCAACCCGTCACGGCGAGAATCACGGTAAGGGCCAGAACCAGGCCGAAGCCGAGCCCCAGTTTCTTGTTGACGCTGATGTTGCCGAACCATTCGTTCATAAACACTCCAGTGCTTTTGTGCGCGTCTTCGTTGGCATATGAAGACGTGGCTTACGGTTAAGTCGGAAAGGAAACCTGGAGGTCTTGTTGTTTTTGAACCAGTTCTCGCGTTGCATCGACGCCCCGGATGGCTCTCAGGCCACGCAATCAGTGTGGCTCACTGGCGCTAAACTGCATGTGCGTCACACTTGTGCGCGAAACGCGGGGCCGGCCCGCTCAGTTGTGAGCATCGAGCAACAATGAAAACGACTCTGGATGAACTGTTGGCCTTTACCTCGGTGGTCGACAGCGGTTCGATAACCGCCGCTGCGGAGCAGTTGGGTCAAACCGCTTCAGGCGTCAGCCGGGCGCTGAGTCGCCTGGAAGAAAAACTCGACGTCACCCTGCTGCACCGCACCACGCGGCGCTTGGAGCTGACCGAAGAAGGCCACGCGTTTGTGCAGCAAGCGCGGCGCATCGTCGCCAGCGTGGAGGAGGCCGAGGAGCAAATGGCGTTGCGCCGCCAACGTCCGGCAGGACGCTTGCGCGTGAACGCCGCCTCGCCTTTTATGCTGCACGTGATCGTGCCGCTGGTGCCGGGCTTTCGCGCGCTGTACCCGGACATCGAACTGGAACTGCACAGCAGCGACCAGATCATCGACCTGATCGAACAGCGCACCGATGTGGCGATTCGCATTGGCCCGCTGCGCGATTCCACGCTGCACGCGCGGCCGCTGGGAAGTAACCGTTTGCGCGTGCTCGCCAGCCCCGGCTATCTCGAACAATGGGGCGCACCGCAGACGGTGGAAGAACTGAGCGAGCGCAGCGTGCTGGGCTTCACCCAGCCGGAAACGCTAAACCAATGGCCGCTGCGCCACGCCTCGGGCCAGCATTGGCAGACGACGCCGACAGTCAAAGCGTCCAGCGGCGAGACGTTGCGGCAGTTGGCGATCGAGGGGGTGGGGTTGGTGTGCCTGGCCGATTTCATGACCCACGGCGACCGCGCCGAAGGGCGGCTGGTGCAGGTGCTAGAGGCGCATACCGTCGAGGTCCGCCAGCCCATTCACGCGGTGTACTACCGCAACACGGCGCTGGCCTCGCGCATCACCTGCTTTCTGGATTACGTCAGCGAACAGATGAAGTCGTAGCGTCTGGCTACACCGCCAGCTCGAGCAATTCGCCCCTCACCTGGCCGTCGGCGATGTGCAGAAAGCCAACGCTGATGGGCAGCTTGAACCGCCGGGATCCGGCGCTGCCCGGGTTGATGTAGAGCACCCCGTGCTGCTGTTTTTGCAGCGGCTTATGGGAATGGCCGGTGACTACCACGTCGATGCCGGCGGGCAATTGTTCGGGTACATCGGCCATTTCATGCACCACGTAAATGCCGACGCCGTCGATGCGCAGCACCGCATGGGTCGGCACGCTGCTGGCCCAGGTGTCGTCCTGGTCGTTATTACCGCGCACCACGGTCAGCGGCGCACGGTCGCGCAGGGCTTCGAGGATTTCCGCTTTGCCAATGTCGCCGGCGTGCACGATGCGGTCGCAGCCCTCAAGCGCGACCAGCGCCTCGGGACGCAGCAAACCGTGGGTGTCGGAAATCAGACCGATCTTCATGGGGCGTTTCCTCCTTCGGGCTAAGCCTTTGAAAACAGTGGGTTGTGACGACGAGTCGTTTTCGCCGCGTTTTGCTGACGTTTTCACGACAGTGCATGGCGCGCAGAGCGAGCCTACCGTCGCTGCCGGACCAGGCCTGTCATGTCCATTTGTTAGCGTCGGGCTTTCATTCTGGAGGATCGACGATGACATTCGCCCACACCGTATTCGCCGCCGCCGTTGCGCTGAGTCTGGCCGGCCCGGCCGCCGCTGCCACCGAGCTCAAGCACTGGCCTGCCGAGGCCGCCAAGCAGCTGGACGCCATGATTGCGGCGAACGCCAACAAGGGCAACTTCGCTGTCTTCGATATGGACAACACCAGCTACCGCTACGACTTGGAAGAATCGCTGCTGCCGTTCATGGAAAACAAGGGTGTGCTGACCCGCGAAAAGCTCGATCCGTCGCTGAAACTGATGCCCTTCAAAGACACCGCCGAGCATAAAGAAAGTCTGTTCAGCTACTACTACCGCCTGTGCGAGATCGACGACATGGTCTGCTACCCGTGGGTGGCGCAGGTGTTTTCCGGCTTCACGCTGAGCGAGCTCAAAGGCTACGTCGATGAGCTGATGGCCTCGAACAAACCGGTGCCGAGCACCTACTTCGAAGGCGATGTGGTGAAGACCATTGAGGTGCAGCCGCCGAAGGTATTCGCTGGCCAGGCTGAGCTGTACAACAAGCTGATGGAGAACGGCATCGAGGTGTACGTGATGACCGCCGCCTCGGAAGAGCTGGTGCGCATGGTCGCCTCGGACCCGGCGTACGGCTACAACGTCAAACCGCAGAACGTCATCGGCGTCAGCCTGCTGCTCAAAGACCCCAAAACCGGCGCACTGACCACCGCGCGCAAACAGATCACCGCTGGCACCTACGACGCCAAGGCCAATATGGGCCTGGAAGTTACGCCTTATTTGTGGACGCCCGCCACGTGGATGGCCGGCAAGCAGGCGGCCATTCTCACGTACATCGACGAATGGAAAAAACCGGTGCTGGTGGGGGGCGATACGCCGAGCAGCGATGGCTACATGCTGTTCCACAGCGTTGATGTGGCCAAAGGCGGCATCCACCTGTGGGTCAACCGCAAGGACAAATACATGGGCCAGATCAACGCCATGATGGCCAAACATGCAGCGGCGCAAGCCAAGGAAGGGTTGCCGGTGACGGCGGATAAAAATTGGGTGGTGGTGAAGCCGGAGGAGATTCAGTAAAACACCGTGAAAGCGGCTATCCCTAGCCCTTCGAGTGAGTAGAAAAGGGTTGGGAAGAGGGCCGCTCAATCGGTATTAGCCGGCCCTGCCAAGCGCGGTGGCCGGGTTCGCTACGGTTGCGGTTGGTCTAGCAGTTGCTGGAATGTCTTTAACGCCTCCTTCCGGCCAATAAGTATGTTAGCCAGTTCTTTCTGGTGCGCCGTATCACCACCACTCCAAGTTTCGCACAGCGCGCATATGGTTTCGTTTTTAACCGCTAACACGCGGTCGATGGAGGCTTTAAGTTCATCCTGACTGATGCCGCCGAATACGCCAGCGGCTGACGGGTTCATCAACGGATGGCGCAGGGTCGACAGTTCTTTCACGGTGTCTGGTGTGAACTTATCGCCTTTGGGACGGTTGTTAGCGCGGTATTCCAGCGCACCTCCGGTATCCACTCGGATAGCCTTCGTTCCATCGCTTAGAAGGTTGTCATTTTTTAAGCCTACGACGTCCCAATTAGCTAACCAGGCATCTGCCGCAAACCCTTCCTTAACCCCAGGCAGGTTGGCCAACTGTTTACTATCGAGCACATGTAAGCCTTCGATAAATTGAGTGGCTACTCCTGCCTTGCCATTCTGGTCGACCAATATAGCCGCAGGCACGTCGACTGCCGCTGCGTCATACAGTTTGTTGGCTAATATCTCGTTGTGCGCAAGTTCCGGTTTGGTTTGGATTTTTACGTACCACTTATAGCCGTTTGCATCCTGATAAACGCCGCCATCATTAGAGCCCAATGGGCCAGTGATTTTCTTCCAGCCAGAGTCGATGGTCATTGGCGGTATTACGGAAGGCGGACTATCTAGCGAGGCATCGAGCGATGCGGGAACGGGAGCAAAGCCCGAACTTGCCGGTGCATTAGTGGGCCAAGGCAGCACTTTATTTGCTATCGCCAAATCCATGTCGAATCGCTTACCCGAGGAGGCAGGCAAGTCGGTTTGGGCGAATACGTATTTGAAGTCTTTTGTAACGATGTCATACCCCTTGAACAGCAGGTCTAACGATTTATTACGGGCGTGCAGTACTTCTTGTTCCGCGGGGAATTTGCTGATTTTTGAAATATCGGCTCCCGGCTTGGAGAAAATAGTGGTTTGCGCGCTCACTCCGGGCTCCAAGTGTGTTCTGGCGATAGCCGCGATTCGTGATGTGGACATAAAACCTGGATCAACGACGGTACCGCCCTCTTTTAGCTTCGCATCCACCGGCATCGCTCGATGGTAGCGCTCTACCTTGTCGGGCGAGGAGTTCTTCAATTTGTTCATTGCCGAATCGATGTAAACAAGTAACGGATGATCCGGACGGCCATGGCGGAGTAAGTGGTTAATGGTGTAATTCATTCCTGTCGTATACCTGCCTATAGCCTCCAGCTCTTCACGAGTTAGGGTTGATGAATTTAATAAGGCGTCGGCGACCTTTTTATCCAGAGGAGCTTTTTTAAGCGTTTTATCGACGATAACTGAATCTGGGCTTGGCAATCTCGATCACCGGCACGCCATTGGCCGCGCTGGATACCGTGGCGCTGTTGCTGCGATCCAGCAGAATTTCCGCCGCCGCCCAACTCGGCACACCGGCCACCACCAGAGAAAGCGCGAGGTGTTTAAGCGAAAACGCGGGCGGTTTGGCCTCGACTGAACTAGCAGCCGGCGCCTGCCGCTGCCCAGGCTTACGTTGGGCCGTAGTGATTTCCGCGACGGGAATTAAAAAGCCCAAGGGCTTGCTGAAGATGAGGCGAAAGCAGTGTTTGTTCATGGCCGCGACCTGGAATAAAAGTCTGACCAGGCTATGTATCTGCTTTAGAGCTCGATGCAGGAAACGCCCTTATAAATCCCGGCAAGGTTTTATTCTTTCTGGACAACCAAGGGCTCTGCCAGTGCGAACGGTCTTGCTGCAAGAGCCGCCTAACGCAAAGGTGCGACGAAAACGGATCGACTATCGCGCGAATTGCCCAAGGGGCCATTCCGCGCGCATAAAAAACGCGGCCGAAGCCGCGCTTTACTTGCAGGGTTAACCGGCCGAATCACAGCCCGTCGAGCATGGCCTTGTTACGCACGGCGCCTTTGTCGGCACTGGTGGCCAGCAAGGCATAAGCCTTCAACGCAGTGGTCACTTTGCGTGGGCGTTTTTCCACAGGCTTCCAGCCTTTTTTGTCTTGCTCGTGGCGGCGGTGGGCGATTTCTTCGTCGGTTACCAGCAGGTTGATGCTGCGGTTGGGGATGTCGATCAGCACTTTGTCGCCGTCGCGCACCAGACCAATCGCACCGCCTGCAGCGGCTTCCGGCGAGGCGTGGCCGATGGACAGGCCCGAGGTGCCGCCCGAGAAACGACCGTCGGTGAGCAAGGCGCAGGCTTTGCCCAGGCCTTTGGATTTCAGGTACGAGGTCGGGTAGAGCATTTCCTGCATGCCCGGGCCGCCTTTCGGGCCTTCGTAGCGAATGATGACGATGTCGCCTTCTTTCACTTCGTCGGCGAGGATGCCGCGCACGGCGCTGTCTTGGCTTTCGAAGATTTTCGCGTTGCCTTCGAACACATGAATCGACTCATCGACGCCGGCGGTTTTCACCACGCAGCCGTCCAGGGCAATGTTGCCGTACAGCACGGCCAGGCCGCCTTCTTGCGAATAGGCGTGCTCGAAGCTGCGGATGCAGCCGTTTTCACGGTCGTCGTCCAGGGTTTCCCAACGGGTCGACTGGCTGAACGCGGTTTGGGTGGGGATGCCCGCCGGGCCGGCTTTGAAGAAGTGGTGCACGGCTTCATCGTCGGTCTGGGTGATGTCCCACTTGGCGATGGCTTCGGCCATGGACTTGCTGTGCACGGTCGGCAGGTCGGTGTGCAGCAGGCCGCCACGGGCCAGCGAACCGAGAATGCTGAAGATGCCGCCGGCGCGGTGCACGTCTTCCATGTGGTACTTCTGGATGTTCGGCGCCACTTTGCACAGCTGCGGAACCAGGCGCGAAAGACGGTCGATATCGCGCAGGTCGAAATCGATTTCGGCTTCCTGGGCAGCGGCCAGCAGGTGAAGGATGGTGTTGGTCGAGCCGCCCATGGCGATGTCTAGCATCATGGCGTTTTCGAAGGCTTTGAAGTTGGCGATGTTGCGCGGCAGAACCGATTCGTCGCCTTCGCCGTAGTAGCGCTTGCACAGCTCGACCACGGTGCGGCCGGCTTGCAGGAACAGCTGCTCGCGGTCGCTGTGGGTGGCGAGCGTGGAGCCGTTGCCCGGCAGGGCCAGGCCCAGGGCTTCGGTCAGGCAGTTCATCGAGTTGGCGGTAAACATGCCGGAGCACGAGCCGCACGTTGGGCAGGCGCTGCGCTCGTATTCGGCGACTTTTTCGTCGGAGGCGCTGGAGTCGGCGGCGATCACCATGGCGTCGACCAGGTCCAGGCCATGGCTGGCGAGCTTGGTTTTGCCCGCTTCCATCGGACCACCGGAAACGAAGATCACCGGAATGTTCAGGCGCAAGGCGGCCATCAGCATGCCGGGGGTGATTTTGTCGCAGTTGGAAATGCAGACGATGGCGTCGGCGCAGTGGGCGTTGACCATGTACTCGACGGAGTCGGCAATGATCTCGCGGCTTGGCAGCGAATAGAGCATGCCGTCGTGGCCCATGGCGATGCCGTCGTCCACGGCGATGGTGTTGAATTCTTTGGCCACGCCGCCGGCTTTTTCGATTTCGCGGGCGACCAGTTGGCCGAGGTCCTTCAGGTGCACGTGGCCGGGCACGAATTGGGTGAAGGAGTTGGCGATGGCGATGATCGGCTTTTTGAAATCTTCGTCTTTCATCCCGGTGGCACGCCACAGGGCGCGGGCGCCGGCCATGTTGCGACCGTGGGTAGACGTTTTTGAGCGGTAATCAGGCATGACGTGTTCCTGCGGCTAATCAGGTGTCTGTTTATTTACGTGTGTGAGCAGAGCCTGGGGCAACGGCAGATGGCCGCGCGGTCGGGGCAGGCCGCAATTCGAAACGGGGTCACCGCTCGTGCGGCCGGGGCTCATAAGCCCGCCGGGGATGGTTGGCGAGGAATGGCTCGATTCTACGCCGCAGACAGCGGGGGAGGAAAGGCTGGCGGTCTGGATCGGCGTTCGCAGCCATCGCGGCTAAAGCCGCTCCCACAGACGGAGGCGGGCGCTTTAGCCGCGATCTGCCTCAACGTCTTAAGCGTTCGGCAGCAGCCGGCAGGTCAGGCTCTTGATGTAGCGGGTTTCGGCAATGGCCATGTGCACCGGGTGATCCGGGCCTTGGGCGCCGCGCTCGAGCATGATGATGTTGCGATCCAGGTGACGGGCGCTCTGCAGCAGAATGTTCTGCAGATTGTCTTCTTCCAGGTGCATGGAGCACGAGGCGCTGACGAGGATGCCGTCCTTGCTGAGCAGGCGCATGGCCATTTCGTTCAGGCGGCGGTAGCCAGCTTCACCGTTTTTGATGTCTTTCTTGCGTTTGATGAAAGCCGGCGGGTCGCAGACGACCACATCGAAACGCTCTTCCGACGACTTCAGCTCTTTCAGCGCGGCGAACACATCGCCTTCGATGCAGGTGACTTTTTCGGCCACGCCATTAAGGGTGGCGTTGCGCTCTACACCGTCCAGGGCGGTTGCCGAAGCATCGACGCAGAACACTTCGCTGGCGCCGAACGCCGCCGCTTGCACGCCCCAGCCGCCGATGTAGCTGAACAGGTCGAGCACGCGTTTGCCGTTAACGTACGGCGCCAGACGCGCGCGATTCATGCGGTGGTCGTAGAACCAGCCAGTTTTCTGGCCTTCGATTACGGGCGCTTCGAACTTCACGCCGTTCTCTTCCAGCGCCACCCATTCCGGCACTACGCCAAACGGCGTTTCCACGTAACGCGGCAGGCCTTCGGCATCGCGGGCGGCGGAGTCGTTTTTGAACAGCACGCCGCGCGGTTGCAGCACTTGCACCAGAGCGGCGAGCACGTCGTCTTTATGACGCTCCATGGTCGGCGAGCTGATTTGCACCACCAGAATGTCGAAGAAGCGGTCCACTACCAGGCCCGGCAGCAAATCGGAGTCGCCGTATACCAGGCGGTAGCACGGCTGGTCGAACAGGCGCTCGCGCAGCGACAAGGCCACGTTGATGCGGTGCACCAGCAGCGATTTATCCAGTTCGTGTTTGGTGTCGCGTGACAGCAGGCGCGCGCAGATCAGGTTGTTGGGGCTGATGCCCACAACGCCCAGCGGCTTGCCACCGGCGGCTTCGAGAATGGCTTGGTCGCCTGCCTGAAAGCCGGAAAGCGGCGTGGCGGCGACATCGATTTCATTGCTGTAAACCCACAAATGCCCGGCGCGCAGACGGCGATCGGCATTGGCTTTTAGGCGCAGGCTGGGCAGGGACATGGGGGCGCTCTCCGAAAAAAGAGCGGGAGTATAGCCCAGCAGGCCAGGCCTTAGGGCGCTGTAGGAGCGAGCTTGCTCGCGAATCCTGGAAACCGCGCTCTAAGGGTAGACCGGCGTTTTCAGGGTTCGCGACCAAGGTCGCTCCTACGGGAACGGCGTTTACGCCGCCAGGGTTTCAATCAGCTTTTTGCTAAACGCCGGAATGTCGTCCGGCTTGCGGCTGCTGATAAAGGTGCCGTCCTGCACCACTTCTTCATCAACCCACTTGCCGCCCGCATTGGTGATGTCGTCTTTGAGCGAGGGCCAGCTGGTCATGGTGCGGCCTTTGACCAACCCTGTGGACACCAGCAGCCAGGCGCCGTGGCAGATCACGGCGATGGGGATTTCCTTCTGCGCCGCTTGCACCACCAGGCTTTGCGCTTCGGGAATGGTGCGGATGGTGTCGGAGTTCATCACGCCGCCCGGCAGCACCAAGGCGTGGTAGTCGTCGATGTTGGCCGCTTCGAAGGTTTTGCTCACGGGAAAGTCATCGGCGGGCTTGTCGTGGTTCCAGCCTTTCACTTGCCCGGTGCTCTTGGACAGAATGTCCACCGTCGCGCCGGCTTGTTCCAATGCTTCTTTTGGGCCGGTCAGCTCAACCTGTTCGAAACCGTCGGTCACCAGAAGGGCAACACGCTTACCTTGCAGAGAGGTGGTCATGGCAGCTCCTTTAATTTTGTGGAAGGTGTATTTCCGAGGGCGCTGGCGAAGGGAAAGTTCAGGCTGTTTGCTCCAGACGAGCGGCGCTGGCCGCTCGCCCGCGCCGTTGTTGATATCTTTCCGTCTGTCGGTGTTTTCCTACGTTGGTGAGGGTTACGTCTGCGAAGTTGGCGGTTAGACTGTGTAACTCGTCACGCTACTAGCCCGTGCAGTCATGGCCCACGAACTCTCCGCCGAACAAATCCAGAAAGTCCTGCAAGGCATCAGCGTACCGCCGCAGCCTCAGATCATGGTCGACCTGCAAATGGAGCAGGTGATGCCGCACCCGGATCTGAAAAGCATCGCCAAGCTGATCAGCCAGGACCCCGGCTTGTCTGGCGCCTTGCTGAAAATCGTCAATTCGCCGTTTTTTGGCCTATCGAACCGCATCGCCTCGATTCAGCAGGCGGTCAATTTGCTGGGCTGCAACACGGTCATCAACTTGATCAACGCGCAGTCGATCAAAGGCGAAATGACGGACGAGGCCATCGTCACCCTCAACCGCTTCTGGGACACCGCGCAAGACGTGGCCATGACCTGCCTCACGCTGGCCAAGCGCATCGGCTACCAGGCGGCCGACGAGGCCTACACCCTGGGCCTGTTCCACAACTGCGGCATTCCGCTGATGATCAAACGCTTTCCTCACTACATGACCGTGTTGGAAGAGGCGTATGCCAGTGCCACGGCGGAGCGGCGCATCGTCGACACGGAAAATCGCGTGCTCAATACCAACCACGCCGTGGTTGGTTACTTCACCGCCAAGTCGTGGAATTTGCCGTTGCACCTGTGCGACGCCATCGCCAACCACCACAACGCGCTGTCGATTTTTACCGACGATTCGGTGCGTGATGCGCAGCTGAAAACGCTGTTGGCGATTTTGAAAATGTCTGAGCACATCTGCGAAAGTCACCGCGTGCTGGGGAACCAGACCGACGATTACGAATGGCAAAGCATCGAGCAACTGGTGCTGGAGTACGTCGGCCTGTCTGAGTACGACTTCCAGACGCTTAAAGAAAGCATCCGCGATCTGAGCATGCACTGAGCCTCGGCGCCGCAGCCGAGCTTTGCTAAGGTGCTCTCCCTCTTTTTTCTGACCTGGCGTCACGCCTGAGCGAACCCATGCCTGAGTTGCCCGAAGTCGAAACCACGCGTCGCGGCATTGCGCCGTATCTGGAAGGTCAACGCGTGAGCCGCGTGATTGTGCGCGACCGTCGCCTGCGCTGGCCGATTCCGGAAGACCTCGATGTGCGCCTGTCTGGCCAGCGCATCGAAAGCGTAACGCGGCGGGCCAAGTACCTGCTGCTGACGGCAGAGGCAGGCACCTTGATCAGCCATTTGGGGATGTCGGGCAACTTGCGCCTGGTGCCCATCGATACGCCGGTGGCCAAGCACGAACACGTCGATATTGAACTGGAGTCCGGCCTGGCGCTGCGCTACACCGATCCGCGCCGGTTCGGTGCGATGCTCTGGAGCACTGAGCCGCTGCTGCATGAGTTGCTGGTGAAGCTGGGGCCGGAGCCGCTGACCGAGCTGTTCGACGGCGACCGCCTGTTCAAGCTCTCGCGCGGCAAAAGCATGGCGGTGAAGCCGTTCATCATGGACAACGCCGTGGTAGTGGGGGTCGGCAATATTTACGCGACCGAAGCGTTGTTCGCTGCGGGCATCGATCCGCGACGTGAAGCCGGGTCTATCTCCCGCGCGCGGTATCTGGAGCTGTCGCTGCAGATCAAACGCATCCTCGCCCACGCCATCGAGCGCGGCGGCACCACGCTGCGCGACTTCGTCGGCGGCGACGGTCAGCCGGGTTATTTCCAGCAGGAATTGTTCGCTTACGGGCGAGGCGGCGAGTTCTGCAAAACCTGCGGCACCACGTTGCGTGAAGTGAAACTCGGACAGCGCGCCAGCGTGTACTGCCCACGGTGTCAGCGCTGATACAACGGTGAAAAAGCAGCGTGCTTGAGCGCGCTGTTTGCAGGGCGTGTGTAAGCGCACAGTTACAGGCGGTTTTTCGCTCGCCAATTGCCCTGCAAAACCCGCAGAATGCGATCTCCAGCGCTTGACGGCCGTCACGCTGACAATTTCCGGGGCGCTGTTATAGTTACAGCCACCGCACTTTGAATCGATGAAGGACCGCACTCATGAACCTGTTCCGCTCAACCGCTGTCGTCCTGGCGCTGACCACTGGCTTCCTGGCACTGCCGGTGATGGCAAATGGGTCGGGTCCTAGCAACCAGAGCGGCGACCCTGCTTATGACGTTCAGGCGCCGCCTGCCTGGGCGATGATGGGCGACTTGATCGTTGCGCGTCCGTTGCTGATCGCCGCCACCATCATTGGCGCCGGCGCCTTCGTTATCAGCCTGCCGTTCACTGCCGCTGGCGGTAACGTCGGCGAAGCGGGCAAGGCGCTGGTGGTTGATCCGGGCCGTGAAGCCTTCGTGCGCTGCCTGGGCTGCACCGAAAGCGGGTACAAACGCCCCGAGCAGCAATAAACCGCCACGCTCAGCGGCATAAAAAAAGCCGGTCCATGTGACCGGCTTTTTTGTGCCCGCGTTTCGCCTCGCAAGGTATCGCTAGGGCTTGGCGCCCATCGACAACTTCGCCTGGCCAATGCCGCGAGGGTCGCTCGCCGCTTCCACCGTGCGGCTGTCTTTATTCCACAGCAGCACTTGCTGGTTGCCGTAAGGCCGCGCCACCGGTTTGGGCGTGTAGCCGCGCGCTTGCAGGGCGTCGAGTTCGGCGGCCGTGAAGGCGTTGGGTTCGTACTCGACCACGTCGGGCAGGTACTGGTGGTGATAACGCGGAGCCGCTGGCCAGCTCGCCACCGGTTGGCCGTCGAGGTATTGCAGCATCGCTAGCAACACCATGCTCGGAATGCGGCTGCCGCCCGGTGTGCCGAATGCGCTGAATTGCGTGGGGCTTTCTATAAAGCTTGGGCTCATGCTCGACAGCGGTCGTTTGCCGGCGGCGACGGCATTGGCCTGGCTGCCGCTCAGGCCATAGGCGTTGGCGCCCTGCACGTTGGCGGCGAAGTCATCCATTTCGTCATTGAGCAACACGCCCGTGCCTGGCGGGGTGAAGGCCGCGCCGAAGGGCAGGTTCACCGACAGCGTGGCGGACACCGCGTTGCCCGCAGCATCCAGCACCACAAAGTGCGTGGTGTGGTTGCCTTCTTTCCAGGCGGGCGACGGCGGCAGGGCGCTGCTGGGCGTGGCTTTTTGCGGGTCGATGCCGCTGGCCAGCTGCTTCAAGTAGGCAGGGTCAAGCAGCTTGGCGATTGGGTTGGCGATAAAGTCCGGGTCGCCCAATAGACCGCGATCTCGATAGGCGCGGCGCAGCACTTCAATCACATAGTGCGCGCGCTGCAATTTGTCGGCCTCGCGCCACGGCAGCTGCTGCAGCATCGCCAGGCTTTGCGCCAGGGCGATGCCGCCGGCCGAAGGGGGCGGGGCGCTTATTAGCTCGCGTCCATCCTGTAACGGATAACGCAGCGGCTGGCGCTCCACCACCTCGTATTGCTCAAGGTCGGCGAGGGTCCAGATGCCGCCAGCGGCGCGGACACCGTCGACCAATTGTTGCGCCGTATCGCCGCTATAGAAGCCGGGTTTGCCGTAGCGCCCAAGCCGCTCCAGGGTGTTGGCCAGCTCGGGTTGGCGCAGCAGGGCGAGCGCTTCGGGAATTTCACCCTTGTCGTCGAGAAATAGCCGCGCCGTTTCCGGGTTATCCCGCAGCGCAGACAACCGCCACTGGGCGCGTTCACGGTACACGGGGTCGATGGAGAAACCGTCACGGGCCAAGCGAATGGCCGGGGCCAGGGAATCCATCAGCGGTAAGCGGCCGTATTTGCTCGCCAGCTCTACGAGCGCTGCGGGCAAGCCGGGAATCGCGGCGGCGAGGCTGCCGTCGAGCGATAGCTTCGGGTCTATTTTGCCGTCACGCTTGTACAGGTCGGCATGGGCTGCGAGCGGCGCGCGCTCGCGGGCGTCGAGGAAGCGGTACTGAGGTTGGTCGCCGGCTTGGCGCAACAGAAAGAAACCGCCGCCGCCCAAGCCCGAGCTGTAAGGCTCGACCACCGCCAATGCGGCGCTGACGGCGATGGCAGCGTCGAAGGCGTTGCCGCCGGCGGCCAGTGTTTCGAGGCCGGCGATGGTTGCGGCAGGGTGCGCGCTGGAGATGGCTGCCTGATTCGGCAGCGTCGTCGCGCTGGCGCTGAATACGACAAGAAGCAGCCAGGCCGCCAAAACAGCCTTGGTTGAGAAGGAGCTGAATCGGCGGCAGCGGTGCATGGCGTTACGCTTTCCCTGTGAGGTTTCGATACTTCTGCATCAACTCATCCTTGCTCTCGACGTTGTTTTCATCGAGCGGGATGCAGTCGACGGGGCACACCTGCTGGCACTGCGGCTCGTCGTAGTGGCCGACGCATTCGGTGCACAGGTTGGGGTCGATTACGTAGATTTCTTCACCCTGCGAAATGGCGGCGTTTGGGCACTCGGGCTCGCAAACGTCACAGTTGATGCAGTCGTCGGTGATGATTAAAGACATGAAACACAACTCCTGCCGCAGCTTACGGCCACGGCATGTTCGGACAGCGGAGCGCAAATTGTGCCGGATTGTCGGGGGAGGCGCCAATCGGCATGAGGCGGCTGGGCGATGAATGCCCAGCCGCAGCTGACGCTCCCACGCAAACCGCGCAGGTGACAGAGGCGTTTAGCGCTTGAAGCGTTCCAGCAATGCCTCGGCCACCGCAGGGTGAACGAATTTGCTGATGTCGCCGCCCAGGTTGGCGATTTCGCGCACCAGGGTGGAGGAAATGAAGGAGTACTTCTCGGACGGCGTAAGGAACAGGCTTTCCACGTCCGGCACCAGTTGGCGGTTCATGTTCGCCAGTTGGAATTCGTATTCGAAGTCGGACACCGCGCGCAGGCCACGCAGGAAAATATTGGCGCCCTGCTCCTTAGCAAAGTGAGCCAGCAGCGTGGAAAAGCCCACCACTTCCACATTGGGAAGGTGCTTGGTGACTTCACGGGCCAGTTCGACGCGTTGCTCCAGCGGGAACAGCGGGTTCTTCTTGGGGCTGGCCGCGACGGCGATAACCACTTGATCGAACAGGCGCGAGGCGCGTTCAACGAGGTCGCCGTGACCCTTGGTAATGGGGTCAAAGGTACCGGGGTACAACACTCGATTCATCGTGACGTCCTGGCGCAGGCCATAGGGGAGTCGGATGGTAGCGCAGCAACCCCCGTGGGCCAAGTCATCGGCGCGTTGGGGCGTAGGATTAATCCTGCGCCCCTAGTCTCATGCGCTTTTCAGGCGATCAGCCAATTGCGTGGCGAGTTGCGCCGTGAGGCCGTACACCGACAACTGCGGGTTCGCGCCGATGCTGGTGGGGAACAGCGAACCGTCGTGAATCGACAAATTGCGCAGTTGGTGATGGCGCCCGAGGCTGTCGGTGACCGCCTGCGTTGGGTCTTCGCCCATGGCGCAACCGCCCATGACGTGAGCGCTGCCCAGGCGGGTTCGGTAGATCTCCATGCTCAGGCCATCGATCAGGCTTTTCGCCTCGCCGATGGTTTTCACGTAGTCGGCGTCGGCGTGCAGTGGCAGCACGCTTTTCGCCCCGGCGGCGAACTGGATGTCGGCCATGGTGTGGAAGGCGCGGCGAATGCCGTCCCAGGTGTAATCGGTCATTTGGTAGTCAAGCACCGGGCTGCCGTCGCTACGCAACTCCACCGTGCCAGTGGCGCTGTCCGGATGGAAACCGTCGCGCAACAAGGCGAGCATGGCGTTGGTGTGCGGCAGTTGCTCCATGCGCATGGCGTTGTCGATGCCGAAGCGTCCGAGCAGCGTGGCGGTAAGCGCCGGTTGCATGGGCGGCACTTCGAGCTTGAACGACATGCGCCCGGTGGTGCCGTCGTCCCACTGGAAGTGGTCGGAATAAATAGACTGTGGCGCGCCGTAAAACGGGTTTACCACCTGGTCGAACTGCGCGGCGGAGAAGTTCACCACATGAATAAAGGTGCGTTTGCCCGCGCGGTTGTGCGGGTCGGGCGCTTTCGAACGCAGCAAAATCGCCGGCGTGTTGATGCCGCCGCCGGACAAAATGTAGTGTTTGGCTTTCACCGTGACGGTGCGGCCGGTGGGCGCCACGCAACGGTCATCCATGGCTTGGCATTGAATGCCGGTGACCTTGTCACCCTCGATCAGCAACTTGTCGGCGCGGGCCAAGTAAAGCAATTCGCCGCCTTTTTCCAACGTGGCCGGAATGGTGGTGACCAGCATCGATTGCTTGGCATTGGTTGGGCAGCCCATGCCGCAGTAGCCGAGGTTCCAGCAGCCGCGCACGTTGCGGGGAATGACTTTCCAGTGATAACCGAGCTTCTCGCAGCCGGCGCGCAGCACGTCGTTGTTGGCATTGGGCGGCATGATCCAGGGCGCTACACCGAGGCGTTGTTCCATTTTTTCAAACCAGGGCGCCATCTCGGCTGCGCTATGGCCTTTGACGTTGTGCTCTTTGGCCCAGTGATCGAGGGTCGGCTCGGGCGTGCGAAAGCTCGACGTCCAGTTCACCAGCGTGGTGCCGCCCACCGCTCGGCCTTGCATGATGGTGATGGCGCCGTCTTTGCTCATGCGCCCGATGCCTTCCTGATACAGCGCTGGGTAAGCCTCGGCCTCCTGCATTTTGAAGTCGCTGCTGGTTTTCAGCGGGCCCTCTTCAATCAGCAGCACCTTGTAACCGGCCGCGCTGAGAATTTCGGCCGTGGTGCCGCCGCCCGCGCCGGTGCCAACGATGGCCACGTCGGCTTCCAGGGTCAGGTCCTGTTCCAGGCGCGAGCCGTTATAGGTTTTCCAGCCGCGGCTCAGGCCTTCGGCAAACAGATCGGGTACGGGCATGCAGGCGGTTCTCGGTTAAGTCTTCGGTCGGTTCTTATTAGTAGAGGGTAATGCGGCGTGGCTCAGACCTTGGGCGGGCCGGGATAACCGCAATGCGCCCACGACTCTGCGCGGCCGTACCAGGCCATCATTACCAGTTGCAGCAACGAGGCGTAGCCCATGCGCAGCAGACTGAGCGAGCTGTTCTGCCAGCGGTCGAGGAAGTGGCGAACATCGTCGCTGCTGGCGTTTTCCCAACTGCCCCAAATGCCTGTCAGCGGGCCGCGGGTAACCGCCATGGCCAGCACATCGAACAGCTGCACGGTGAGCTTGAGCATTTCCGGCGACAGGCGATTGAGGCTGTAGTCGAGGTTTTGCAGCGTGCCGTTCACGGCGCTTGGCATCTGTTCCGGGGGCACGGCGCCGGTCAGCATCACCGGAATCAGCGCGTTCAAGAACGGCAGGTCGGACTCGCGCAAGATGGCGAAACCGTTGGCCGGTGTGCTGGCCGAGCAGCCACTCAAGGTGGCGGTAAGCCCGGCCGTGGCGAGAAACGCTGAGCCCATCAGGCCAACTTTCAGCAGGCCGCGACGGGACAGGCCAGGTGTAGCGATTACCGAGTCATTCATTTTTATTATTGACCTCGCGCTAGCGCGTTTTAAAACGGCGCTCCGGCAGGCTGAACCGGGCGCCGCAAGCTCAGCTTGGTTTAGCGGATGAACAGTTTCAGCACCAGTTTCTGCAGGGCTTTGCCGTAAGGCGGGTAGATCACTTTCGAGGCGTTGAAGCGCTGTTTGATAAACACGCCCTTGGCCTTGGAGAAGGTCAAAAAGCCTTCGTGGCCATGGTAATGGCCCATGCCGGAGGGGCCGACGCCGCCGAATGGCATGTCGTCCTGGGCCACGTGCAGCAAGGTGTCGTTCAGGCATACGCCGCCAGCGTGGGTTTCATGCAGCACGCGTTTTTGTTCGGCCTTGTTGTAGCCAAAGTAATAGAGGGCCAGTGGGCGCGGACGGTCGTTGATGTAGGTGAAAGCGTCTTCGAGGCGGTCGTACGGCACGATGGGCAGCAGCGGGCCGAAGATTTCGTCCTGCATCAGCTTCATGTCGTCGTTCACGTTCAACACCACGGTTTGCGCCATACGCCGGCCCTGGCCTTCCGGGAACAATGGTATGAGTGTGGCGCCCTTGCTTTCGGCGTCGGTGAGCAGCCCTTTGAGGCGGTTCAACTGGCGGTCGTTGATGACGGCGGTGTAGTCCGGGTTGTCTTTAAGGCTGGGGTAGAAGCTCTGCACGGTTTTGCGGTACGCCTCGACGAAACCTTCCACGCGATCCTTCGGCACCAGCACGTAGTCCGGCGCCACGCAGGTTTGCCCGGCGTTCATGGTTTTGCCAAAGGCGATGCGTTCGGCAGCGTCGCTCAGTGGCACATCCGCAGACACGATGGCCGGCGATTTGCCGCCCAGCTCCAAGGTGACTGGAACGAGGTTTTCCGCTGCTGCGCGCATCACGTGCTTGCCGATGCTGGTAGCGCCGGTGAACAGCAAATGGTCGAAGGGCAGTTTCGAGAAAGCCATGCCGACTTCGGCTTCACCGAGCACCACGCACACCAGGTCTTCGGGGAAGATGCGGGCCAGCAGGTCTTTGATCAGCTGCGAAGTTATCGGGGTGGATTCGCTCATTTTGATCATCACCCGATTGCCCGCCGCCAGGGCGCCAACCAGCGGGCCCATGGCCAGGAACAGCGGGTAGTTCCACGGCACGATCACGCCGACCACGCCCAGCGGCTGATAAATCACTTTTGCACTGGCCGGCTGGAAGGCCGAGCCGACCGAACGGCGCGACGGCTTCATCCATTTTTTGATGCGTTTGGTGGCGTAGTGAATGCCGTGCACGCTGGGCATCACCTCGGCCAGCAAGGTTTCCTCGGCGGCGCGGTTGCTGAAGTCTTGGGAAATGGCCTGAACCAGGGTGTCTTTTTCTTTTAGCAGCAGGTCGCACAGGCTGTTGAGCCATTGAATGCGCTGCCCGGCTTCGGGCATGGGGTTGGCGCGGAACGCTTCGCGCTGGCGCTGCAACAATGAATCAAGCTGGTCGATTTGTTGTTGGTTGTGTTGCAGGTAAGCAATGTCGGCGACCATTTTCGAAGGCTCCTGGGCAGTCCAGTTAAAAGAACCCGGAACCGTCTTGAAAAAGGTCGGTTTAGGGTTGCGCAAAACAACGTCGCTGGATTTTTAGAGCAATTACTCTAATGTGTCAAATAGGATGCCGAGAAGGGCTCAGGGATGCACCCCAACGAAAAGTTAGGGTGCGCAGTCGCTGTGTTGATGAGTAACAATTGCTGCGCTTGTGCGTGTACCTTTGGCGCAGCGATGGAGCTGGACCGTTTAGGCAGGACGCAGTTGCTGACGGCTTTTTGTTTAAGAAACAGTGTGTGAGGTACGAGCGCCATGGCCGCGCCAATGAAAACCCGTGAGCGCATCATTCAAGCCAGCCTGGAGCTGTTTAATCTGCAGGGTGAGCGCAATGTGACGACCAATCACATCGCCGCGCATCTGGCGATTTCCCCCGGCAATTTGTACTACTACTTCCGCAATAAGCAGGCGATCATCGCCGAACTGTTCAGCCAGTACGAACACCAGGTCGACACCTTTCTGCGCCCGCCCGAGGGCCGTTCGATGACCGTGGAAGACAAAACCTTCTATCTCGAAGCCTTGCTTGCAGCGATGTGGCATTACCGCTTCTTGCACCGCGACCTGGAGCATTTGCTGGAAAGCGACACTGGCCTGGCGGCGCAGTACCAGCAGTTTTCGCTGCGCTCCATGGGGCAGGCGAAAGCCATTTATCAGGGCTTTGTCGACGCGCAGATTCTGGTGATGGGCGAACGGCAGATTGAAGCGCTGACGCTCAACGCCTGGATCATCATGACGTCGTGGGTGCGCTTTCTGTGCACCTCGCGCGCAGACATGGGCGACCTCAGCGAAGAAATGCTGCGCCGTGGCATTTATCAGGTGTTGGCGCTGGAGGGTGGCTATATCGCACCACAGGCGCGTGAGGCGGTGGATGCGCTGCAACAGCGCTTGTTCGTGCCGCTCGATGGCGTGGTGTAAGCGTTAACCGAGCGCGGTAAGCCATTGCGGAATGCGCCGCTCAAGGTAGTACTCCGGGCGGCGCCACGAGCCTTGAACGAAACCCACATGCCCACCATGGTCGTGCAATTCGAATTGCACGCAGCTCGCCAATTCGCTGGCGTCGGGCAGGCTGTGGGGAAACACGAACGGATCGTCGGCGGCCTGAATCAGCAGCGTTGGCGTCTGGATGCGGCCCAGAAAATAGCGGCTCGAAGACCGCTTGTAATAGTCGTCGGCATCGGCAAAACCGTGGAGCGGAGCGGTGACGCGGCCGTCGAAATCCCAGAACGTGCGCATGTCGGTCAACGGGCCGAGCTTTTCCAGAATCGATAACTGATCGGCCTGGCCTTTGTGAGCAAACAGGCGCTGTTTGTCTTTCACGTAGGCGACCATCTCCCGCATGAAGTGCGCCTGGTACACCTTGGAAAAGCCCAAGCCGATACGGTCAGCGCATTGGTCCAACCGAAACGGTACCGACACCGCGACGGCACCTTGCAGATGGCTGTCGGCGCCACTTTCGCCCAAGTACTTGAGCAGTACGTTGCCGCCCAGGGAATACCCGGCGGCATACAGCGGGGCCATGGGGCGCTTGGCGCGCAGGTGGCGGATGGTTTCGGCCAAGTCTTCACTGGCGCCGGAGTGATAACCGCGCGGCAACAAATTGGGCTCGCCGGAACAGCCGCGCCAGTTCAGCGCCACGCTGGCCCAGCCTTGGGCGGCCAGGTTTTGTTGTAGACCGAGCACGTACAGCGAGCTCGACGACCCCGTCAGCCCATGTAGCACCAGCACCAATGGCGCATCGGCTTCGTGCGGGCCGTGCCAGTCCAGGTCCAGGAAATCGCCATCCTCCAGCCACAGCCGCTCGCGCTGACGCTCAAGCGCAGGCGGCTTGCGGCACAGCGAATTCCACAAGGTTTGCAAATGCGGGTTGGGCAACCACCAGGCCGGGGTGAAACCAGTGTTCATGGTTACGCCGTGCGGTGCCACAGGGCGTAATACACCTGGCCGGCTTTCTGCTCGCGGTGCAGGCGCCAGTTGGCGGGCATGGTCAGGCTCGACGGCGGGTTTTCGCTTTCGGTGTATACCCATGCGTCGTCGGCCAACCAGCCTTTTTCCTCCAGCAGCGTGCAGGTGGGCTGTAGCAGGTTCTGGTTGAACGGCGGGTCGAGAAACACTACGTCAAACGGCGACGGGCTCTGGGTTTCCAGGTAGCGCAGGGTGTCGGTTTGCAGCAGTTGGCCGGTGGCGCATTTCAACGCGTCGAGCGTCTGCCGCAGGCTGGCGATGGCGGCGCCGTTGAGGTCCAGCGCCAATGCCAAGCTGGCCCCGCGCGACAACGCTTCGAGGTATAGCGCGCCACTGCCGGTGAACAGATCCAGCACCCGAGCGCCCTGAATGTAAGGCGCCAACCAGTTGAACAAGGTTTCGCGCACGCGGTTGGGCGTAGGCCGCAAGCCGTGAGCCATGGGAAAGCTGAACTGGCGGCTGCGCCACTCGCCGGCAATGATGCGCAACTGGCCTTGGCCGCCATGGGCGGGGGCGTTACCTGGTTTTACGGGACGGGCCATCAGTGCTCCGGAACGCCAAGCGCGGGCTCGGCTGGATGATCGGTTGGGGGCGGCAACGGCTTCTGCGGCACGGTGGGTCCGGCCGTGACGATGACCAGCGCATCCGCATTCAGATGCTTGGCCATCGCGGCTTTGACCGAAGCCACGTCCAGCGCCTGTACCTGCTGCATGAAGTCTTCCAGGTAGGTCAGCGACAGGTCATAGAAACCAATGGCGCCCAATTGCGAAACTATATCGCTATTGCTGGCGGTAGACAGCGGAAAGCTGCCCGCGAGTTCCCGCTTTGCGTCATCCACTTCTTTTTGCGTCGGTCCATTGGCCAGATAGTCACGCAAAATATCTTGCACCAGCTTCAGCGCGCCTTCGCTTTGCTCCGCCCGCGTTTGCAGGCTGATCATAAAAGGCCCGCGCGCCTGCATGGCCGTGAAGCCCGAGGAGATGCCGTAGGTGAGGCCGCGTTTTTCTCGCACTTGGTCCATCAAACGCGTGCCGAAGCCGCCGCCACCGAGAATCTGATTACCCAAAAACAGCGCGGCGTAATCCGGTTCGGTCCGGTCGATGCCCATTTGCGCCAGCATCAACGTGGTTTGTTTGGACGGGAACTCAATGTGGCTGAGGCCCGCTTTCGGTTCGTCTGGCTGCGGCATTTTCGGCAACGCCGGCCCTTGGGGCAGCGCGGCGGACACTTGGGCAGCCATGGCTTCGGCCTCCGCGCGCGACAAATCGCCGACCAGCGCGATTACCACATTGCCGGCGGCATAGGCCTTGCGATGAAACGCCTGCATTTGTGCAACGGTAATGCGCGGAATGGACGTCGCATCACCATCGCTGGAATGGGCGTACGGATGACTGCCGTACAGGCGCTTGAACAGCTCCAGGCCCGCGAGGCGGCCGGGGTTTTGTTTCTGGTATTCGAAGCCAGCCAGCACCTGATTGCGGATGCGCACGAGCGAGTCGGCGGGAAAGGTCGGTTTGCCGACCACTTCGGTGAACAGTTTCAGCGCCGGCTCACGCTTGTCGGCGGCAGTGAGGCTGCGCAGGCTGGCCACGCCCATGTCGCGGTAAGCGCCGTTACCAAAGTCGGCGCCCAGGTCTTCGAAGCCAGCGGCGATGGCGCTCACGTCTTTACCGGCAATGCCTTCATTGAGCATGGCGTTGGTCATCATCGCCTGCCCCGGCACGTCGCCGTCCTGGCTGCTGCCGGCGGCAAAGGTCAGGCGCAGGTCGAACATCGGCAATTGGTGCGCTTCAACAAACAGCACCTTGGCGCCTTCAGCGGTTTTCCAGGTTTGAATGTCGATGGCGCGATGGCTCGGCGCCTGGCCTTCCAGTGCGGCCAGCGACTCCAGGTGGCCCTCGGCTTTGGCCGGCGCTTCTTCAGCCGGTTGAGCGCTGGCAGCTACGCCGGGCGCCGGTTCGGTGGGCGCTTGCGCGGGCCGGCTGACGACAAATACCAGTACCGCCAGCAAGGCCAGCAGGCTTAGGCCCAGGAGGCTGTATCGCAGACCGTTGCGTTCACTCATGGGTTTTTTCCTTCGGCAGTACTTCGGCGACGCTCAGGCGTTCGCGAGTGAAATAGGTGCGGGCAGCTTGCTGAATATCGTCGGGCGTGACGGCCTCGATGGCGGCCAGGTCTTCGTCCATCAATTTCCACGACAAGCCGACGCTCTCAAGCTGGCCAATCGTGCTGGCCTGGCTGCTAATGGAGTCGCGCTCATAGACCAAGCCGGCGATAACTTGGGCGCGAACACGGGCCAGTTCGGCAGCGGTAGGCGCGGTCTTTTTCAGCGCTTCCAACTGGCGCCACAGGCCCGCTTCGGCCTGGGCCAAGGTTTTGCCGGTTTGCACGTTGGGCGTGGCGGATAGCATGAACAGGCTGTCGCCGCGGTTGTAGGCGTCGTAACTGGCGGAAGCGCCAGACACCAATTCCTCGCCGCGCTCCAATTGCGTGGGCAAGCGCGCGCTGTAGCCGCCGTCGAGCAGTGCCGAAATCAGGCGCAGGGCGTGGGCATCGCGCGGGTTGGCGGCGGTGGCCAGGCTTGGCACGTTAAAGCCCATCATCAGGCTTGGCAGTTGCGTTTGTAGGTACAGACGCAGGCGTCGCTCGCCCGGCTCGGCCAGTTCCAGCGGCGCTTTCGCGGTGGGTATCGGACGGCTGGGTACGGGGCCGAAATAGCGCTCGGCCAGGGTTCTCACCTCGGCGACCGTGACGTCGCCCACAACCACCAGCGTGGCGTTGTTGGGCGTGTACCAGGTTTCGTACCAGTGGCGCAGTTCTTCCACGCTCATGCGCTGCAAGTCGGCCATCCAGCCGATAGTGGGCGTGCCGTAACCGCTGCCGGGATAGGCCATGGCCTTGAAGCGCTCGTAAGCCAGCGAGCTGGGTTTGTCATCGGTGCGCATCCGGCGCTCTTCTTTGATGACTTCGATTTCGCTGCGAAACTCTTCCGGCGGCAGGCGCAGGCTGGCCATGCGGTCTGCTTCAAGCTCAAAGGCCACGGGCAGACGGTCGCGAGCCAGCACTTGGTAATAGGCGGTGTAGTCGTCGCTGGTAAATGCATTTTCTTCGGCGCCCAATTCGCGCAGCACCAAGGACGCTTCGCCGGGCTTCATCTTGGCGCTGCCCTTGAACATCATGTGTTCGAGGGCGTGGGAAAGGCCGGTTTGCCCGGGCGTTTCGTAGCTGGAGCCGACCTTGTACCAAACCTGGGAAACCACCACCGGCGCGCGGTGATCTTCGCGCACTACGACCTTCAGGCCGTTGGCCAGGGTAAATTCTTCAGTGGGTTGGGTATCGGCGGCAAATGTAGATAGCGGCAGGCAAAGGGCCGCGAGCAGCAGCCCGGTGGCGCTGCGGGCAAGCATTTTCATGAAGTGAATGACCTGTCGAGAAGGCCCGCTTGGTCTTAGCGTCGGCGGGCGCGGAGGTGCTAGGATACTCATCCATGTGCGACACGTCATGACTCGTGTCGTTGCTAGGTTGGCAGCTGAGCCACGTTGTGAAGCCCTTGCTATCAGGGGTTTTGCCGAATTTCAGCACTGAAGCATCTGGCTTTGTTCAGGCTTTTTACGATCCGCTTGCGGGGATGCGAAATCTCCGTCCTAGGGGAAATTGCGTCTTAAATTCGTCCTTTTTGGGCAGAATTTGATCAAAAGGCGGGATGAAGAACAGTTTGACGGTCGTCAAATTGTTACAAAACATTTCAAGCTCTCCTGTGTGCCTTATCACCCTCGGGTGTTGGAGCTCATTTGGCCTGCCGCGATAGTTTTGGTTCCGTTCACCACCGTCGAGAGACGTTGTAGGTGCTCTCTCCAAGCAACGGAGCGTCTTGCTCCGTCCTGCATTGCCCGGCTTCTGAGCTTTAGAAGTAATGGGCCTGGCGTGTACCCGCCAGTTCACTAGATCGGCATGCGTCAGGGGCCAACCCTGGGGTGTGAAGCCCGATCCACAATGTCCCTTCCTCTCACGAGGTGACGCTCTCCGGCGACGGAGGATGTCATGCGTCCGAACTGCACGGATGCTTAGGGGCTAGTGACCCAACCCGCATGGCTAACACATGTGAATCGTCGACAGAACCTCCGTCAGTATCACCATGCCAACGGCAGTTAGGCATCGGCCAAAACGGCACGCAACCAGTCGTCATAGTATGGACATATGGCGCGGTACTACACAGGTTGCCGGGGGAAAGACGAAGCCTAAACGGGGAATTGATGCAGGCCGGGGAACGTGGCAATCCCGACCACCTGCCCATCACTTCGGTGACAGGGCAAGCAAACCGCAAGGGGCGCTGATGGGTGTGGGGAATAGGAGGATGCAAGAAGCGAAGGGTCCCCTGTAATCGGGGGCATACCGGTTGAAACATTACCGGCAGGGGCAACTCTGGCTGACGTGCATCTGGTCTACCGGCGCAACAAAAACCGCTAATTTCCAGCGATACAACGACCCTAGGGGTGGTCCACCTGCCCCTAGGGGCAGGTCCGCCTCTTAGGTCCAGTAGACCAATAGGAGGACTGTATGAATACAAAGCCAGAAGCAATTCCGGCCGCGTCTGCGTCCTCGGACGGTACTTTGGCCTGGCACAGTTTCGACTGGGCCAAGATCCAATCATCCGTTCGGAAGACGCAGTTGAAAATTGCGCAGGCAACTAGGGATGAGGATTGGCGCAGGGTTAAACGCCTGCAACGATTGCTTACCCACTCGCTTCACGGTCGATGTCTAGCCGTGCGGCGAGTCACGGAGAATAGGGGTCGTAAGACTCCTGGCGTAGATGGAGAGAAATGGGCAACGCCCCACTTAAAACTCCTAGCTGTGCTGCGCTTGTCAAAGAGGCGAGGGTATCGGCCTAAACCGCTTAAACGCGTGTGGATTCCGAAGCCTGGTAAGCAGGAAAAGCGCCCATTGGGTATCCCGACGATGTTGGATCGGGCTATGCAGGCTCTCTACCTACTCGCACTAGAACCCGTTATCGAAAGCACCAGCGACCCTAAGAGTTACGGCTTCCGGCCGGATCGCTCGACCGCTGATGCAATGGTAGAGCTCTTCCAGCTTCTGAGTGGGAGGAATAGCCCACTCTGGATTTTGGAAGGGGATATCAAAGGGTTCTTCGACAACATCAACCATGACTGGCTCTGCCGGAACGTCCCTATGGACCGATCGGTACTACGGAAATGGCTGCGTGCCGGGGTTGTTGACCGGAAGCAATTCACAGCAACGGAAGCTGGTACGCCGCAAGGGGGGATCATTTCACCCTGTTTGGCAAACGCCACCCTAAACGGCCTTGAGACCGAACTGAAACTTCACCTGAAGAGGAAGTTAGGAGTCAAAAAGGCTGAGAAGACCAAAGTCCACGTGGTGAGATACGCAGACGACTTCGTGATTACGGCAGACTCGAAAGAGCTGCTTGAGGACGTAGTTAAACCTTGGGTACAAACATTCCTGGCAGTACGAGGGGTTGCACTGTCCCAAGAGAAAACGCAGATCTCACACCTCCACGCAGGCTTCGACTTCCTCGGGTGGAATTTCAGAAAATACGTATCGGAATCTCCTCGCAAGAGGGCAAAGCTGTTGATCAAGCCATCAAGGAAAAACGCCTCGGCGTTTTACCGCAAGGTGAGCGAGATTGTTAAAGACAGTGGAGCCATGACACAGAGGGCCCTGATCGGAAAACTGAAACCAGTTCTACAGGGATGGGCGAACTACCATTCCCATGTAGTTGCAAAGGAAGCCTTCAGTAAGCTGGATCACTTGATTCATTGGCGTATCTGGAGGTGGGCGAAGCGACGGCATCCAAGGAAATCCGCAGCATGGATTGAGAAGAAATACTTTCATTCCATAGACGGACGGAAATGGGTGTTCTCGCTCCCATACAAAAACAGCAAGGGTGAGATGAAGCACTACAGGCTCATTAGTCTGGCCGACACCAAGATCGAGTACATAACGGAGCGGTTACCTGGGGGTTACAACCCATACGATCCGGTACACGAACTGAAGTGGGAGGAGCTCAGGGTAAAGCGGATGCAATTCAATCTGCGGTTCCGACAGGAACTAGCTGGGCTCTACAGGCGACAGAAGGGCAAGTGCGCCCTCTGTGGGCAGGCGGTGAACAAGGAGACCGGTTGGCACGATCACCACGTCATTCGACGTGTGGACGGCGGATCGAACGCCCTAAGTAACCGTACGCTGCTTCATCCGAACTGCCATGCACTGGTCCACAGCCAGAAGAAGTTTGATCTGCTCCACAGCGGCTTATAGTGGTAAAGTCGCGCGCAACTCCCGTGTGTTGCCGGCCAGTCAGGCTGGTTTCATGTAGGCTTGAGCCGTGTGCGGTGAAAGTCGCACGCACGGTTCTTAGGGGGCCCCGGATCAGTAATGATCCGGGGCTACCCGACTTTATTGGCGGCCACGGCTGTTGGGTTTTTACCCGGTTGGCGCGTCGCACCCTTGAGATAGCCGCTCTCCATGTTTGGTTCCAAAGACGACAAGAAGACCCCAGCCGCTGCTGGGAACGACGCTCCGGTCACTTCCGATGAGAAGTCCGGCGAGAAAAAAAGCCTGTTCGGTTGGCTGCGCAAAAAGCCTCAGGAGCCCGCTGCGGCGCCTGAAACTGCGGTCGAAACCTTAGCGCCGAGCGAGGTTGCGCCTGCTGAGGCGGCACCGGTTATCGACGCTCCGGCAACCGAGCTGCCCGCCCAGGAACAGCAACCGATCGTAGTGCCCGAAGTGGTTATCGCGCCGGTTGTGGAGCCCATTGCGGCACCCATCCCAGCGCCAGAGCCGATCCTTCCGACACCGGAACCGGTTGTGGCTGAGCCAGTTGTTGCTGCGCCAGTCGCGCCGCCGGTAAGCGAAGCCCCCGTGGTGGTCGCGCCAGCGCCTGCGGCATCGCCAGAAAGCAAAGCCGGCTTCTTCGCCCGCCTTAAGCAAGGGTTATCGAAAACCAGTGCCAGTCTCGGCGAAGGCATGGCCAGCCTGTTCCTTGGCAAAAAGGCCATCGACGATGACTTGCTCGATGAGATCGAAACACGTCTGCTGACCGCCGACGTCGGCGTCGAAGCCACCACCGCCATCATCCAAAGCCTTACCCAGAAAGTCGCACGTAAGCAGTTGGTCGACAGCGGTGCTTTATATAAGGCGCTCCAGGAAGAGCTGGCGTCGCTGCTCAAACCGGTCGAGCAACCGCTAGTGATTCCGGCCGAGAAGAAGCCATTCGTAATCCTGGTCGTGGGCGTCAACGGCGCCGGCAAAACCACCACAATCGGTAAGTTGGCGAAGAAGCTCCAGCAGGAAGGCAAGAAAGTGATGCTGGCTGCGGGCGATACGTTCCGTGCGGCGGCGGTCGAGCAGTTGCAGGTGTGGGGCGAACGTAACCAGATTGCGGTGATTGCTCAGCACACCGGTGCCGACTCAGCCTCCGTCATCTTCGATGCCGTACAAGCGGCGACTGCTCGTGGCATAGACGTACTGATCGCCGACACCGCCGGCCGATTGCACACCAAAGACAACCTGATGGAAGAGTTGAAAAAGGTACGCCGCGTTATCGGCAAACTGGACGAAACCGCTCCCCACGAAGTGTTGCTGGTGCTGGATGCGGGCACCGGGCAGAACGCCATTAGCCAGGCCAAGCAGTTCAACCAGACCGTTAACCTCACCGGCCTGGCCCTAACCAAGCTGGACGGCACCGCCAAAGGCGGTGTGATTTTCGCGTTGGCCAAACAGTTCGGCCTGCCGATCCGCTACATCGGTGTGGGTGAGGGCATTGACGACCTTCGCACCTTTGAAGCTGAAGCCTTTGTTCAGGCCTTGTTCGCCGAGCGGGAGCACGCATGATTCGCTTTGAGCAGGTGGGTAAACGCTACGCCAACGGCCATGTCGGCCTGCATGAGCTGAGTTTTCGCGTGCGACGCGGCGAATTTCTGTTCGTCACCGGGCATTCTGGCGCCGGCAAGAGCACTTTGCTGCGCTTGATTCTGGCGATGGAGCGGCCGACGTCGGGCAAGTTGCTGCTGGCAGGCCAGGACCTGGCGCAAATTACCACTGCTCAGATTCCATTCCTGCGCCGCCAGATCGGCGTGGTATTTCAAAATCACCAGTTGTTGTTTGATCGCACCGTGTTCAACAACGTGGCGTTGCCGCTGCAGATTCTCGGCTTGTCCAAGCCTGATATCGCCAAGCGCGTCGATGCCGCACTCGAGCGCGTTGCCCTGAGCGACAAGCGGGATCTGTTTCCTGGCGATCTTTCCACTGGCCAGCAACAGCGCGTCGGTATCGCCCGCGCCGTTGTGCACCGTCCGGCCTTGCTGTTGGCGGACGAGCCGACCGGTAACCTCGATCCTCGATTGGCGGCTGAGATCATGGGCGTATTCGAAGACATCAACCGCATGGGCACCAGCGTGCTGATCGCCAGTCACGACCTGGCACTGATCGCCCGCATGCGCCACCGCATGTTGACGTTGCAACGCGGCCGATTGATCGGTGATGGGGAGGCTGGTTAATGAGCGCCACTCGTAATCCTCAGGAACCGTCATCCGCAGCTGAGCGCGTCGGCGCCGCGCCAAAGAAAAATGATCAGAAAAAAGACGACGGCAGCCCGGATTTCTCCACCTTGCTGCACGCCTGGTTGGAAGCCCATCGTTCGAGCTTGATCGACAGCTTGCGTCGCCTGGCTAAGCAGCCCATCGGCAGTTTCTTTACCTGTCTGGTCATGGCCGTGGCGCTGAGCTTGCCCATGGGCTTGTCGCTGCTGCTCAACAACGTCGAGCGTCTGGGCGGTTCGTGGCAGCGCGCGGCACAGATTTCCCTGTTCATGACCCTCGACGCCAACGAAGCGGACGCTGACAAGCTGCGCGTAGAGATTGCGCAGATGAGCGATGTGGCGGAGTCCGAATGGATTAGCCGCGAGCAGGCGCTGGCGGAGTTTCAGCAGCAATCCGGCTTGGGTGAGGCGCTCAAAGAGCTTCCCGAAAACCCGTTGCCCGGGGTAATTCTGGTGACGCCTAAAGAAGTGGATAAACCGGCGCTGGAAGCCTTGCGCTTGCGCCTGGCCGAACTGCCGAAGGTTCAGCAGGCGCAGCTGGATTTGCTGTGGGTCGAGCGCTTGAGTGCCATTTTGAAATTGGGTGAGCGGTTCGTGTTCGGGCTGACGCTATTGTTGGTGATGGCCTTGCTGCTAGTGATCGGGAACACGATTCGGCTGCACATTGAAAATCGTCGCACCGAAATTGAAGTCATCAAGCTGGTCGGCGGAACTGACAGCTATGTGCGGCGTCCCTTCCTTTATATGGGCGCGTTGTATGGCTTGGGTGCCGGCGTCCTGTCTTGGGCCGTGCTGGCGTTTGGTCTGGATTGGCTGAACGGCGCCGTGGTGCGTTTGGCTGGGCTGTACGGCAGCGATTTTGCGTTGGCGGGGGTGCCATTATCCGATGGTCTATCCCTGCTGCTTGGGGCTGTGCTGTTGGGGTATATTGGCGCCTGGCTTGCGGTGGCCCGTCACTTGAACGAGTTGGCCCCGAAGTAGTAAGTTTTTGTTTATCAGTGTTTTTTCGTGCTTTTGAACTTTCGAGTCAACTGTCTGGTCTTATCCGGGCAGTGCTCAAAAGGCACGAGTTTCGTGAGTCGGAGGATTCGCATGAGCAATTCTTTGCAACCTGTCCATGCTTTAGTCCCGGGTGCAAACCTGGAGGCCTATGTGCATGCGGTCAATAGCATTCCGCTGCTGACTGTTGAGCAGGAGCGCGAACTGGGCGAGAGTCTTTTTTACCATCAAGACCTCGAAGCCGCTCGCCAGATGGTGCTCGCGCACCTGCGGTTTGTTGTCCATATCGCCAGAAGTTATTCCGGTTACGGCCTGGCACAGGCTGACCTAATCCAAGAAGGCAACGTTGGTCTGATGAAGGCCGTTAAACGCTTCAACCCAGAAATGGGCGTGCGTTTGGTGTCGTTTGCGGTGCACTGGATCAAAGCTGAAATACACGAGTTCATCCTGCGTAATTGGCGCATTGTCAAAGTGGCCACCACCAAGGCCCAGCGCAAATTGTTCTTCAACCTGCGCAGCCAGAAAAAGCGTTTGGCCTGGTTGAACAACGACGAAGTGCACGCGGTGGCCGAAAGCCTGGGTGTAGAGCCGCGCGAAGTGCGCGAGATGGAAAGTCGCTTGACCGGTCACGACATGGCCTTTGACCCTGCCGCAGAGGCAGACGATGAAAGCGCGTTCCAGTCGCCGGCCAATTACCTTGAAGACCATCGCTACGACCCTGCTCGTCAATTGGAAGATTCCGATTGGAGCGACAGCGCCACGGCGAATCTGCACGAAGCGCTGGAAGGCCTTGATGAACGCAGCCGCGATATTCTCTACCAGCGCTGGCTGGCTGAAGAAAAGGCGACCCTGCATGAGCTGGCCGCGAAATACAACGTGTCAGCCGAGCGTATTCGTCAGCTGGAAAAGAACGCTATGAACAAACTCAAAGGCTCAATCGCCGCCTGAGTTTCAAAGCGAAAGGACTGAAGCCGCACCCAGGTGCGGCTTTTTTCTGCCCGTGTGTTTACCCCTGTTTCGGAGACTGTCCATGTCCATGCCACCGCTACGTATGCAGCACTGGCTGCTTTTTGTGGTGATTGCCGTTGCCTTCTTTGCCTGGGGCGGCTGGTTAATGTACGGACGGAGCGTTCCGGAATCGCTGCCTGGCATGGCGCGCTGGCAGAAAGAAATTGTCTCGCCGATGGCAGAAGGCACACTCACGTTGGGACGTTTAAACGCAGTGAATACTGGAGAGCTATGGCTAAAACCTAGACTGGACGGCCCGCAGCTACTGTTCCGGTCGAGGCTGGGAAGCATGGGTGAACAATGGAAGCTCGAAGCCGTTCTGGTGCTCACCGAGCAAGAGCACACCAGCTTGATGAAGGCGACGGGCCTCAAGCCTACCGACCCCGAACAACCCCTGAGCAGTCACATGCTGGGCGAGCTGAGCGGTCACGGGCTTTCTGCTTTGATGCTACGTCCGGAACAGCCTGTGGCCGAAGATCAGATCGTCGCGACTTTTGGGCCGCCGCGTTTGCGCTTGCAGCTCAATAGCGGGGAAGGCTGGGTGTATCCCGCGCAGGGGCTAACGGTTCATGTAGAAAATGGGGCCCTCTTGCTACTGCACGTCGTGCCCCGCAGCTCGCTTAAACAGTAAGCGAATCGCCAATCAGGAGCGGCGGCCTTTCTGCATTTGCACGATGTAGTCACTGCCGCCTAGCTGGCGCATCTGTTGGCGAATCCAGTTCGCTCGACGGTTGATATAGCCGGTCGGCTTACCGGCGCTCCACTTCAGCGGATTGGGCAACACAGCCGCCAACATACTGGCCTGCCGCGCGGTTATATAAGAAGCTCCCACGCCGAAGTGTGCGCGCGCAGCCGCCTCAGCGCCGAAAACCCCGTCACCCCATTCCACGGTGTTTAGGTAAACCTCAAGGATTCGCTGTTTCGGCCAGAGCAACTCCAGCAAGCCGGTGAACCAAACCTCAAGCCCTTTACGCAGCCAGCTTCGACCGGGCCAAAGGAAAAGGTTCTTCGCCACTTGCTGACTGATCGTGCTGGCCCCGCGCAAATTGCCGCCACGTTCGTTGTGATCAAGGGCAGCCTGAATAGCCTCCACATCAAACCCCCAATGCTCGGCGAACTTCTGGTCCTCACCCGCGATCACGGAGATCTTCAAATCATCCGACAGCTCCGCCCATGGGCGCCACGTGCGCTTGAGGTCGATCGGCTTGCCATCAATCCATGACTCAATTTTTCGCTCCACCATAAGAGCGGAACCAGGCGGCGGCACCCAGCGGAAAATAAGCACCACCAGCACTGAGACCGTGGCGAACCAGAGCAAGAACCTAAACAGACGTCCGAAAAGTTTGCGAACCATGCGTAGCGGGGCCTTAAAAGTAGGTGACGATTATAGCGCTGCTCGTACGAACAGCCTGGCGCACATTTAGAAGCTGTTAGCTCATACGTCCCACCGCTACAGGACCCTTGAGCGCTGCACACGCCTTTCAGGCCTGTCTGGGCGTGATATTTCTGAGTCTCACCTCCCGAAGTCCGGCGGGGCGGGCACTTTAGTTCCACGAGACCTAGAACATAACTCCCTTTTTCAGGTCAGGAAATTCTAAATGCTACGGATTATTCCCACATCTCCGCCGGAGACTGATTGCAGTTTCAAATATCAATTTAACTAAAATTGGCTGGGCTTTAGATATCAATACTTTATGACGTTCCACAAAACTCTACGGGTCTTTTATGAAATACAAATTGGCTGTGCTCAGCTCTAGCCTCGTTTTAGCTAGTTTGGCCCAAGTGGCGACTGCGAACGAAGGGAAAATCGACTTTGAAGGCGGTGTTTCTGACACAACCTGCACTGTGGTTGTAAATAAGCAAACCAATAACGCAACGGTGAAACTTCCCATTGTTTCCTCCAAGCTTCTCGCTGCGAAGGACTCTACTGCCGGGCGCACTTTCTTGAACTTCGAACTTTCCGACTGCTCGTCGGCGTCGACCTTAGCAAGTAAGGCGTCCGTATTCTTTGTCGCAGGGGATAACATTACACGAGAAGGCCATCTGGAGAATACCGCGCAAACCAACGCAACTACAAACGTGGAGCTTCAGATACTGAATAAAGACGGCGATGTAATGGATCTTTCTCTGGGTACGGGTGCGCAGGGCGCTATTGCGGAAAACATTGTCGATGCGAGTGGTAAAGGCTCAGCTTATATTCGTCACTTTGTTCAATACATTTCGAAAGGCAATGCCACCGCTGGCGGTTTGACCTCGAGTGTCGACTATGAAATTGACTATGAGTAAAGCCTAAAATTAAGTGCCTGGCCTTGCCAGGCACATTTTTAATATCTCGGAATGCGGCATGCAAAAATCAACTGTTTATGCACTCTTGTTTTTGCTCTCTAATTATTGCAATGCGGCAACTTCGAGTTTTACAGTCGAAGGCAGGGTTACGGCCGCAACATGTTCCGTTGTGAGTAAAGATCAGCGAGTTAACCTGCCAATCGCGCCGAAGACCTCTCTCGCGAACCCTGGCGATACGTTTGGTCAGACACCGTTTTCAATCGAAATTAGCGGCTGCCCAGCAGACTCGTTAATTTACTTTGAGGCTCATCCACTAGCTTCAATTATAGTTGGTACTAAAGGTCGACTGCCGAACACCGCGGTTAACGGAGCGCAACATGTCCAGCTGCAGATACTGAATTCAGATGGTAATGCGGTGAATATTAATGCAGTGAAAGGCCAGCAAGTTAGTAGCGCTGGCGCCCCTGTAGGAGCGGTGGGCGAAAATAAAATGAAATTCGATTTTTTTGTTCAATATTATGCTACCGGTTCAGCCACAGCTGGAAAAGTGACTAGCACTGTTACCTTCTTAGTCGAGTCTATTTAATATTTTTAGTTTTCAGTGTCAGGTGAAAACATGCGTACCACCATGCTTAAATATTTACAGTCAACTTTTAAAACATTTCCATTTTTTATATTTTTTATATTGTCCGGTCCAGCACATGCCTCCGTGGTTCTGGATGGAACGCGTGTGATATACCCTGAAGAAAAGAACGAAGTTTCTATCCGCATGACAAATGAAGGTGGCGAGCCGAAGCTCGTGCAAGTGTGGATTGACGATGGTGATAAAAAAGCCAGTCCAGAGAATATTAGGGTTCCATTTGTGGTAACGACGCCCATCTTTCGAATTGATCCTAAAAAGGGCCAGATCGCGAAAATACAGTACACACGGAGCCTTCCAGTTCCGTCGGATCGAGAGTCGGTGTATTGGTTGAACGTGCTGGAAATACCTGGCAAGCCTACCGTGAAAGAAGATGATGCTAATTATCTTCAGTTTCGTTTTCGCACGCGGGTGAAAATATTCTTGCGGCCTAAGGGGTTGGAAGGCATCGCCAATGATGCTCCGGGGAAGTTGATTGTCAAATACCAGCCGGGCAAGGTGATGTTGGAAAACCCGACTCCTTACCACGTGAACATAAGCACGTTGGGCGTTGGATCTAACGCTGATGGGGGCGTTGTAGAGGCGGAAATGATATCTCCCTACACGACAAAAACGTTTGATTTAAAAAGAGTGCGTAGTTCTCAAAAATCGCCATCGGTTAAGTATAAGTCTGTAAACGATTATGGCGGGTCTCCTGTTTGGGAAAAACCTACCGCCACGTTCTAATATCTTCTGGTTATAATTATGAAAACTAAAAGCCGGAACCTGAAAGCGTTTTCAATAATTTGCGCGCCTTTTGCTTTGATCTTCGCTAATCCAGCAATGGCCGCGGCGGATAAATATGCCGTCGTAGAGTTCGACAATCGTATGTTGTGGGGAACGCCTGGCGAAAAGAATAATGCGGATTTATCAAGGTTTACCGAGGGGAATCCGGCGCCCCCTGGGAATTTTAAGGTAGATCTCTATTTGAACGACGAGATGCAAAGATCAAGCTCGGTAAAGTTTGTCTCCGTGGCAAACAAAACGTCGGCAATAGCTTGCTTTACCGCAAAAGATTTTTCTTTGCTCGGTATCGACGTTTCCAAGTTGCCGGAGCCGGAAGCGAAGTGGGTTTCTGAGGGCGCAGTCACTGGGGAATGCCGCCTAATAGACAGCGTGGTGCCTGGTGCCTCGGTGAACTTCGATTTTTCCGAACAGCGCCTTGAAACGTTCATTCCTCAGGCCTATTTAACAGAGCGGCCAAAAGATTATATAAGTCCACTTGAATGGGACAGGGGGATAACCGCCGCGCGGTTGAATTATTCCCTAGATGCGTTCAATGCAAGCAGTTATGGCAACACGTCCACACAAGGCTTCGCTTATTTTGAAAGTGGAGTGAACCTTGAGGGATGGCGAATACGAAATATTTCCTCTTTAGCAGTTGACGGCGAAAATCGTTCTTACCAAAACCAGCGTACCTATGCGCAAACCGATGTGGAGCGGTTGAGCAGCACACTTACGGTGGGACAGAATTATACCGATGGCCAACTGTTTGACGCCTATGGCCTGCAAGGTGCGTTCATTTCAACAGATATGCGTATGTTACCTTCGTCGCTGAGAAGTTATGCGCCGGTCGTAACCGGAGCGGCGGACTCAAACGCTAAGTTAACGATCAAACAGGGGAGCGTGATTATCTATGAGCGGGCAGTACCGCCAGGTCCGTTTGAAATTAAGAACCTAATGCTGAGTGGTTACGGTAATGATCTAGAGGTTACCGTTACGGAGGCGGATGGCTCGATTAAAAGCTTTACTGTGCCGTATTCACCATTAGTGCAATTGCTCCGTCCTGGTCAGTCTAAATACTCAGCGAGCCTCGGGGAGGCATGGGCTCCATCGTCCAGAGATTTCAAGCCCGTGGTTGGACAGGTCAACTTTCAACATGGCGTGAATAATTATGTTACCGCGTTCGGTGGTGTCGTCGGAAGCGAAGACTATCAGGCTGTCGCGCTAGGTAGTGCTGTTAGTACGTATATCGGCGGTATTTCTGCGGACTATACTTACTCAAGCGCGAGTCTAGGACGGGCGGATGCTATCAATGGCGATAGCATTAGATTTGTCTACTCAACACTGTATGAGCCAACGGGTACTAACCTCACGCTATCCAGTTACAGATTCTCCAGTCGCGGATTCTGGTCGTTTAGTGAATTTGTAAGTAGCCAAGATTCGCGGTTTCGGAGCGACCTCTCGGAGAGCAATCTGCAATACGATTATCGGGCGAAGCAGAAAGGTCGTTTTGATATGAACTTGCGCCAAAGACTTCCTTACGATTTCGGCGCTGCATCCATCAGCGGCTCTACGCGTAATTTTTGGAATCGCAAAGGGTCAGACACACAATTCCAGCTCTCGTACGCAAATCGCTTCCGAGATCTTAGTTATGACGTCGCTCTGTCACGTGTCAAAGATAAGGACGACAGGCGATATAACGAATTTCGGCTGAATTTCAGCATGCCGATTTTCGCTACTGATTACGGTCGCAATTATGTATCCGCAAGTACGACGCGCAATTCAGAGTCGGGCAGTTACGGGCAGGTTCAACTAGGTGGTATAGCGGGCAATGACCAAGAGTACACCTACGGTATCTCAACCACTCAAGGCTTAGACAGCCAGAATGCTTCTGCGAACTACGGTCTCAATGGCACCTATCAGGGCTCGAAAGGGTTTGTGACTAGTGGCTATACCAAGGGGGACGATTATCAGCAGGCTTCTCTAGGCGTGTCTGGCTCAGTACTTGTCCATGATGGGGGCGTGACCTTAGGGCAAACCTTGGGCGAAACCGTAGCATTAATAGAAGCAAAAGATGCCGACGGTGCTCGTATCACCAATTCCAGCGGCGCGGTGGTAGATGGCAGGGGATACGGAGTCGTTCCATATCTCTCCGCCTATTCGCGTAATCGAGTTGAAATCGACTCGGAGGGATTGTCGTCAGATATTTCTATTGCCGATACAAGCAGTGAATCGGTCCCAGTCGCAGGATCAATTGTTAAAGTCAAGTTTGAAACATTGCGCGAAAACACGATTATTATTAATGGCATGTTCGAAGATGGCAGTGCCTTGCCATTTGGGGCGGAAGTGTTTAACAACGCGTCGGGAAACGTCGTTGGCTATGTTGGACAAGCGGGCAGCATTTTTGCTCGAGGTGTGGACGCCCAAGGCAAGCTTTTAGTGAAATTGGACGGCCGCAGTTGCATGATGGCTTATAAGTTTAACAAACAGGACAGCGCTGCGAACTTGGGCACGCGCGCTTCAGGTAAGGACAGCAATTTCACGATATGTAAATACGAGTAATGTTCATGCTTGCGTTAGCTAGGCTCTTTATCCGACGGGTAATTATTCTTACCTGTGCGGGGGTTGCTACGTTCTCGTCGTCGATGGCGTCGGCCTCTTGTACTTGGGGGGGCGCGTCGTTACCGAACTCCTTCAGCACGCCCATCGTCTTCCAGACGGCGGGTTTTAAAATGCTGGCTAACAAGCGCTGGTATGACGATTCCCGTCATTCGGTTGGAACGTATTTGGGCATGTCTTTGACAACGCTAACGGGAACCCTATGTACCAATCTCCGAGAGCTAAAAGGCCAACAAGCGGCGGTTGTTTACGCTCCTCCATCGAATGCAATCCCGTCTGGATCAGGTTTTCGTATTCCGACCAATGCAGCGGGGGTTGCGATTGAAATAGAATTTCCAAATGGGACTGCTCAAAACGGGGGGATCTACCTTACCGCGAGCGCAGGGAAGGTCAGCGCATCCGGTGGGCTCACGCAAGCCTCCGCGAAATTCGCCCCCGTTCCTGTAAAGCTGTCGTTGGTTAAAACTGGCTCATTTTCGGTTACTACCAACGACTCCACTAAAGGCGAGATAACCGTTCCCGGCGGACTGGGTTGGTTCACCTACCGAGGAGTGCAAGATCCCACTTTAATCGCAGGCGCTCAAGATCAACTGCTGATGCCGGCGCGTTATAACGCAGGCGGGAATAATGTTACATACAACGGATTTGCCAGCGCACCAAGTTGCGAAATTCTCGGCTTCGACAAAATTCCCCTAAACTCAGGGTCCAAAGTTATTTCTATGTCTCCGGTCAGCACATCTGCCTTTCAGGGGCTCGGGCCAGTTGATGCGTCCTCCAAGTCTCATCAGTTCAGGTTTTCCTGCAAAGGGGTGGCGGATACCAAGCCTGCCATTTATTTCAGTGCAACGTACCCACTTAATACTGGGGTGGAGGGTGTCGGTTTGCCTGAATTGGGTAGCGATATTGGTATACAGCTATTACTGGATGACGTCCCAGTAAGGTTTGACGTTTTATCTAAGGCGTTATCCTGGAACGTCAACGCTTTAGATAACGATCTCACCGACCAGTTTTATGGCGTTCTTAAGCAGCAGGGTTGGATTTGTCGGAAAAACTGTGATGAAGACATGACAGGGCCTAACTGGGAAAACGGTGGTGCTGCTTCGGGTAATAATGATGGTCTGGGCGCTACGGTTACATTTAAGTATTATCAAACGACCACAGCTTCACCTCAGCCCCGCGATTTTTCGGTCCCTTTTACCGTGACATTAGATGTGCTTTAGGTCTAAATTTTATTGGAATTTTTAGGTTTGCTTTGCAAATGGATTTGCTGGAGTAGCGAAGATGGATCTTGGCTCATCATGTAACTCGGTCGGAATATTGACCTGCTTTGTTTGTATATGTTCTATCTCCCATTCGCCTAGCTCCTTTGCGGCCTGCGATTGGTTGAGCGCAAGTGGTGGAGTGAACAGCTCTATAGCCTCGCGGCAGATAGTGTTAGAGGCGGCCAGCTATCGAATGTTATTCAATCGTTCGTGGCGTGAGAATTCCCGGTTTCCTGTTGGTTCCTTACTCGCGCTTGAAACGCTAACGCTAAGTGCACGAATGTGCAGCGACCTGTACGAGCTAAGTGGCAAACTTCTCGATGTCATCTATTACCCTCCAGCGAACTCCAGTCCCCGCGGCTCGGGGTTTATGGTGCCGAGCAGTGCCGATGGCGTCTCGATGTTTGTCGAATTTCCATCCGGAAGTGTCCGAGCCGGTGCCGTCCTGTTGGCGACCAGCAGTGAAACGGTTCGTCCGGGCGGGCAGCTACTGCTAAACCGAACAGGCATTCCGCCAGTTCCCATGCGCCTGAGCTTGGTGAAGACGGCGCCATTCTCCGGCGATACAGCTAACGCGATCGTTCAGTTTCCTCAGGGCGTCGGTTTCATCAAATACTTCGCCGCCGGCCAGGTGGATATGTCGGCGGCTGATAACCAACTCGTCCTCTCTGCATTGCTAAATCCCGCGGTTGCTAACGACGCTAGCCGTCTCGCCAACGCTAAAAGTCCTGCATGCCAAGCACACGATCCAACCCGGACTGGCGTGAACACTCTGTCTACGATTCAGTTGGCGTCGCTACCTGCGACCTCCTTCGTTGGTCCGGGCGCAACGGAAATAGCACTGCACCGGCGGCCGCTCTTGTTCAGTTGTGAAGCTGCTTTGGATAGCGTTGTTTCTGTATCGTTTGACGCCGCTTTTCCACTCAACAATGGCGTCGAAGGTGTAGGCATGCCGTCCGCAACGAGCGACGTCGGCGTGCAGATCCTTCTCAACGATTCGCCAGTTGCTTTCGGACAAAAATCTTCCGCACTGCCTTGGGCTCCTGTCAGTTATGACGGGCTAGGACGAGGCTATGTAGATCCGGCTTCAGGCACCGTTTACTCCTCGCATGGTTATTATTGCCGGGCCGATTGCGGCGAACAGATGGCCGGTGCGAACTGGCTCGACGGTGGACCGGCTTGGGGAAGTAATCGAGGTATTGGCGGCGCGTCTTTGACCTTCAGGTACTACCAAACCACCGCAGACACTCCGGCTGCGCAACAGTTTTCCGTACCGTTTACTATCAGCATGGATGTGCATTAGATGAGCCAGGTCCTTGCTGTTCGGCCCAACTCACATTTGGACGGTCTTCTGCGGTCACCTACTCCAGAGGTTTACAGTGCGTCGATTCTTATTGCTGGCAGCATTTTTTGGGTTTACGGGCGTCGCGTTAGGAGCCTTTGCCGCGCACGGTCTCAAGGCCACCCTCTCCCCCGAGTACTTAGCGATCTTCCAGACAGGCACCCATTATCAAATGTTGCACGCCCTTGGGTTGGTAGCAGTGGCCCTTTTGGCGCCGCATCTCCCGAGTCGCTTTCTGAGTGCGGCAGGCTGGTTATTTGCAACGGGCATCGTGTTGTTTTCCGGAAGCCTGTATTTATTGACCCTGACCGGGATGACGAAGCTGGGCATTATTACTCCGTTTGGCGGCATTGCTTTTCTAGCGGGCTGGCTTTGCCTCGGGCTCTCGGCCTGGCGCAAACCGGGTCATTGAGGAAAACGAAACAACCTGACCGCGGCGTCAATTGTGAGACGAATGGCGCGCCTTTGCCTTGGTCGGCGCTTGCGTTGAGGCTAGAATGCCGGCCCCCTCACTTTTGTGATTGCCTGTTATGCGCATTCAGTTGAACGGTGAACCTTTCGAAATGGCTGACGGCCAGACCGTTGCGGACCTGCTGGTACGCTTGGACCTTACCGGTCGGCGCGTCGCGGTCGAGCTCAATCTCGACATCGTGCCCCGTAGTCAGCACGGCGAAACTGTTCTGCACGAAGGCGACACGCTGGAAGTCGTGCACGCCATAGGCGGCGGTTAACACGTTCGCATCCGACTGTCGCCCACCCGATTAGCGTTACTGCATGAGGATTTTCGATGAGCCAATCTCGCACCGATAAGCCGTTTACCCTGGCCGGACGCACTTATCAGTCTCGCCTGTTGGTGGGCACTGGCAAGTATCAAGACCTCGACGAAACCCGCCGCGCCATCGAAGCTTCAGGCGCCGAGATCGTGACTGTGGCCGTGCGCCGCACCAACATTGGCCAGAATCCGGATGAGCCGAATCTGCTCGATGTCATTCCGCCAGATCGTTACACCATTCTTCCCAACACCGCCGGCTGCTACGACGCCGCGGAGGCCGTGCGCACCTGCCGCCTGGCGCGCGAGCTGTTGGACGGCCACAAGCTGGTAAAGCTCGAAGTATTGGCTGATCAGAAAACGCTGTTCCCCAATGTCATCGAAACGCTTAAAGCCGCTGAAGTGCTCGTTAAAGATGGTTTTGACGTGATGGTTTACACCAGCGACGACCCGATCATTGCGCGCCAGTTGGCTGAGATGGGCTGCATCGCGGTCATGCCGCTCGCGGGGCTGATTGGCACGGGGCTGGGTATCTGCAACCCCTACAACCTGCGCATTATCCTTGAAGAAGCGAAGGTTCCGGTGCTGGTAGATGCCGGCGTTGGTACGGCTTCAGACGCCACCATTGCCATGGAGCTCGGTTGCGAAGCCGTGCTGATGAACAGCGCCATCGCTCACGCGCAAAACCCGGTGCTAATGGCTGAAGCCATGAAGCACGCCATTGTGGCTGGGCGCATGGCGTATCTCGCCGGGCGCATGCCGAAAAAACTGTATGCCAGCGCGTCCTCGCCGCTGGATGGTCTGATCAAGTAAGAGCCACCATGACTGAACCGCTAGATATCCAGGCTGACGCCCAGGACGAAACCCGCACCGACACCCGCAAGCACCGCGCGATTAAAAGTTTCGTGATGCGCGCCGGACGCATGACGGAAGGACAGCAGCGCGGCCTGGACATTGGCAAGCCGTTGTTCGTGCTGCCGCTTGCGGAGGAGTTCGTGGACTTCGACCAAGTGTTTGGCCGTTCGGCGCCGCGCACTCTGGAAATCGGTTTTGGCATGGGCCACTCGCTGCTGGAGATGGCCGCCGCTGCGCCCGAGCAAGACTTTATTGGTGTTGAAGTACATCGACCGGGTGTTGGCGCGCTGCTCAACGGCGTGCTGACCCAGGATCTGAAAAACCTGCGCGTGTATGACTGCGACGCGATCGAGGTGCTCAAGCGCTGTGTCGCCGATGCCAGCCTGGACCGCCTGCTGCTGTTCTTCCCGGATCCCTGGCACAAGGCGCGTCACCATAAGCGCCGTATCGTGCAGCCCGAGTTTGCTGAGTTGGTACGTCAAAAGCTGAAGGTCGGCGGCGTGTTGCACATGGCCACCGATTGGCAGCCTTACGCTGAAGTGATGTTGGAAGTGATGCAGGCAGCTCCGGGTTATCGCAACCAGGCTGCAGACGGCACCTATGTGCCGCGTCCCGAAGAGCGTCCGATCACCAAGTTCGAGCGCCGCGGCGAGCGTTTGGGCCACGGCGTGTGGGATCTTAAATTTGAGCGTCTAGACTGATCGATAAATGCCCATGGCCGTTGGCAGTCAACGCTGTCCGGACGGCCTGGAACATGTTGAAAGCGTGCTGCACCGTTACTAAATCAGACCGGCTCAAGCCGGCTACCTCACCACAGCAATACGCATGACTGGCTGGATAAATAATAAAGGTGGCGCGTTACCGACTCGCCCCAAGGAGAAAGTCTGTGTTGAGAAGTATTGGAGTACTGCTGCTCGCGATGTGTGCAGTGAATGCATACGCCAAAGTCGACGCGGTTCAGGCCAACCGGCTGAATGGCGACCTCACTCCGCTGGGCGGCGAACGCAAAGGTAATGCCGCCGGCACGATTCCCGAGTGGGACGGCGGTATAGCGCAGCCGATCCCTGGCTATAAGCCCGGCATGCACCACCCAGACCCCTATGCCAACGAGTCTGTGCAGTACACGGTTAACAGCAAAAACGTCGCGCAATACCAGGCGCAACTGCCAATCGGCCTGAAGACGTTGCTGGAAACCAATCCGGATTATTACCTGCGCGTTTTCCCGACCCACCGCAGTGCTGCGGCGCCGCAACGCATCTACGACGCGACTCGCTATAACGCTACAAACGCCGACCTGATCTCTGGCGGTAACGGCGTTCAAGGCGCGGCCTCTGGCATCCCTTTCCCGTTGCCACAAACCGGCCAGGAAGCGATCTGGAACCACGTGATGCGTTACCGGGGCGAGCAAATCCACTTCGTCACCAACCAGGCAGCGGTGCTGTCCAACGGTGCGTACAACCTGCTCAAGCTCGACCGTGACATCTACTTCCGCTACGGCCGTGAAGGCGTGACCCCGTCGGACTTGGACAACACGTTGTTCTTCTACAAATACAGCGTGGTCGCCCCGGCCAAGCTCGCCGGTTCGGCGCTGGTAGTGCAGGAAACCCTTGATCAGGTGTTGTCCATCCGTAAAGCGTGGCGTTTCAACCGGGGCGAGCGCCGCGTGCGTCGTCTGCCGATGCTGGCCTTCGACACGTTGCAGCCAGACACCAACGGCATGGCCACCGCCGACATGGTCGACTCCTACAACGGCGCGCCGGACCGCTACGACTGGACGCTGGTGGGCAAGAAAGAAATGCTCGTGCCGTACAACAGCTATGCCGTGCACCAGAAAGGCATTCCGTACGACACCATTCTGCAAGCCAAGAGCGTCAACCCTGAGCTGTTGCGCTACGAGCTACACCGCGTGTGGATCGTCGAAGCGTCGCTGCGCAAAGGCTTCAGCCACCCGTACGCCAAACGTCGCTTCTACCTCGATGAAGATAGCTGGCAGATCCTGGCGGTAGACCTGTACGACAAGGACGACAAGTTGGTCGGCCTGCAGGAAAGCCACCCCATCAGCTATTACGATGTGCCAATGTTCGGCAGCACGTTGGAAACCATCTACGACTTCGCCGGCAAGCGCTACTTCGCCGATGGTCTGGATAACAACGAAATCATGTACGACTTCAACGCCAAGCTGGGCCCAGGTGACTTCACGCCGCAGGCGCTGCGCCGCGAAGGGAATTGATTGATGGGCTGCTCGCAGCCCGCTCTGAAATAGCGTGACGTTGAAAAGAATCGCGGCTGAAACCGCTCCCACCGAGGCTGGATTGTGTGGGGGCGGGGTCAGCCGCGATTTTTTATGGGTGACCGTTAATCCACCAGGACCGCGCCCACCAGGGTTGGCTCCGGCAGCGACGACGGCGCCGGGCTGATTTGCAGGTACTTGATGCTCTCACGCGGAATCATCAACAGGTCGCCGTTAACGGCGATGCTCAGGAACGGTGATTCAAGTTGCTTCCGCAAGGCGCGAGCAATCACCACCGGATCGTCGCTTTGTTCGGGGAAGCGCATGATCAAGCGCTGGCCGTCCTGGAAGTACAGATAAAGATGTTTGAGCGCTTTCATAGCCCTGCTCCTCTGCTGGCTGCCGCATGGGCCGCCAGGCGGAAGCCGCGGCTTAGTTGCGGTCGGCGATCACGCCGATCAGGAAGAAGACTAGTAGCAGAACCGGCGCCAGGGTGTAGTTATTGAAGTAGCCAAGACCCTTGGCCACCCACGGCGTGAGGAAGATCATCGCCAGGCCGTAACCGACCGCGCAGATGAGCACGAACAGCAACGTACGGAAAATAAAATTTAGGCCGCCGATACGTTGTTGAATCCAGGTGTTGATCCCTGGACCAAACAGCACCAAGACGGTGGCCATAATCGCCAGCGAAATGTCGTAAAGATGGCCACGAGTCCAGCGCGAGACGGTGGCGATCAGGTCGAGAATCAGGTCCATCTGGTGTCCTTAGCCCAGCCGGGCATCGAAGTCAGGGCAAAAAATACTGCAGCAGGTCATTGAGAAACAACTGGCCTTCAGGCGTCGCCACCAGCCGATCTGGATCGGCCACTAGCAAGCCGCGCTGTTGCGCTTGTTCACGGGCGCGCGCTAATGCAGCCAGCGGCAAACCGGTGCGCTGGCTGAACAGCTCTGCCGCTACGCCATCGGTCAGGCGCAGTGCGTTCATCAAGAACTCGAACGGCAGTTCCTCGGCGGTTAGCGCCTTGGCACCGGCCTGGAAATTTTTTGTCGGGTCGAGGTAATCCTTGGGCAATCGTGTTTTCCAGGTGCGCAAAATTTGCCCGTCCGGGCTGCTCAGTTTGGCGTGGGCGCCCGCACCGATGCCGAGGAAATCGCCAAAGCTCCAGTAGTTCAGGTTGTGCCGCGCACGCTTGCCGTCTCGGGCATACGCCGACACTTCGTACTGCGCGAAGCCATGTTCGGCCAGCAGCGCCAGGCCGGCTTCCTGGATATCCCACAGCGTGTCGTCTTCGGGGAGCGTTGGCGGCTGATTCCAAAACACCGTGTTCGGCTCCAGCGTTAGCTGGTACCAGGACAAATGCGTCGGCGACAGCGCAATGGCCTGGCGCAGATCGCCCAAGGCATCGTCCAGAGACTGATCGGGCAAGCCGTGCATCAAGTCGAGGTTGAAGTTATCGAAGCCGGCATCGCGCGCCATGTCGGCGGCGCGCATGGCTTCATCGCCGTTGTGGATACGGCCGAGCGCTTGCAACTTGGTCTGCTGGAAGCTTTGCACGCCGATGGAGAGCCGGTTGATACCGAGCTGGCGATAGGCGCGAAACTTGTTCTGTTCGAACGTGCCAGGGTTGGCTTCCAGGGTGATTTCAATGTCGCTGGCAAAGCGGATGCGTCGCTCGACGCCTTCCAACAATCGCCCTAGCGCCTCGGCGCTAAACAAACTGGGCGTACCGCCGCCGAAGAAAATCGAGGTCAGCTCACGGCCGTGGGCCAGCGGTAAATCACGCTCCAGGTCTGCCAGCAGCGCGTCGACGTAGGCGACTTCCGGCAAATCCGGGCTCGCCATGTGAGAGTTGAAGTCGCAATACGGGCATTTGCGCACGCACCAGGGAATGTGGATGTACAACGCCAGGGGCGGCAGTTGCAGCAAATTGCCTTCGCCTACCAAGCCCTGAGCAGCGGCGCGCGGAAAGATCAGCCCGCCTTTGGTGTCGTTCATTTCAGACCCAGACGCTCGCGTAGCAACGCCATGGCGCGGGCGCGATGGCTCAATTGGTTTTTCTCGGCAGGGCTCAGCACGGCGCTAGAGCAGTTGCGCTCCGGCACCCAGAACAGCGGGTCATAGCCGAAGCCATGTTCGCCCTCGGCTTGCTCAAGAATGCGCCCGTGCCAGAGTCCTTCGCAGATGATCGGCAACGGGTCGTCGGCGTGGCGTACCAATGCCAGGCAGCACACGAACTGCGCGGTTCGTTTTTCGGCCGGCAGGCCTTGAAGGGCGAGTAGCAATTTGGCGTTGTTCGCCGCATCGCCCTGGCCGTCGGCATAGCGTGCCGAGTAAATGCCCGGCGCACCGCCCAGGGCATCCACCGCCAGGCCGGAGTCGTCGGCCAATGCCGGCAGGCCGGAAACTCGCGCGGCGTTGCGGGCCTTGAGGATGGCGTTTTCGATAAACGACAAGCCGGTTTCTTCCGGCTCGATTTCACTGAATTCGCCCACCGAGCGCACCTGTACGGCGTCGCCGAGCATAGCTTGCAGTTCCTTCAGCTTGCCGGCGTTGTGGCTGGCCAGAACCAGTTGGCTGAGGTCAAACGTGGCGTTGCTCATTTGTCGTCCGGGAAAAATTCTTGGTTGAAATCGAGGCTGTTCGCCGCGCCTTCGCCGACTTGTACCGTCAGTTTGAAACGCAGCACTTCCCGTTGTTCAAAGGGGAATTGCGCCAGGTAGTAAATGGCACCGCTCTCAGTAACCTGCTTGAACTCCAGCGGCCGCGCTTTGCCCAGCAGGTCGGTGACCGTACCGGTGACGTTGGCGGCGCTGGCTTTGCCAGCCTTCAGTACGGCGACGTTGAGCACGCCCAGGGTTTTGCTGCGGGTCAGGCCAGCGGCGGCGGCGATGTCGGGCTGCAAAAAGCCGGAGTTGAAGGCGTTGTAGTGCACATCCAGCTCACCAAAGCTGACTTTACGCTCGGCCAGCACCGGCAAGGCCAGGCAGATACTGAGAAGAAAAAGGGCGAGACGACGCATGGGAATTCTCCTGAAACGAGGGCGGATCAAACGGCGATGCGGTGTTCCTGAACGCCAGGCCCGCTGACGCGATAGATGCCGATTTCACCCAATAGATTAGGCCACATACGGCTGGCCCAGCTGTGTCGATGTAAGTGGTCGACGGCCAGGCGGTCGAGCACCTTGACGCTGCGCTCCAGGCACAAAGCCTCGAAGTCTTTAAACGTGCAGAAGTGAATGTTCGGCGTGTTGTACCAGGTGTACGGCATGAAGTCCGACACCGGCATGCGACCGTTGCGCGCCAGGTAATAGCGGCAGCGCCAGTGGCCGAAGTTCGGGAAGGTGATGATGCATTGGCGACCGACGCGCAGCATTTCTTCCAGAATTTTGTCCGGGTACTGCACCGCTTGCAGCGCCTGGGTCATGACCACCACATCGAAGCTGTTGCTGGCAAAGTTGCCCAGCCCCAGGTCGAGGTTTTGCTCAATGACGTTCACGCCCTTGGTTACGCACTGAGCGATGTTGTCGGGGTCGATCTCCAGGCCGTAGCCTGTTACCTGTTTATGGTCGCGCAGCCAGGCCAGCAGTTCGCCGTTACCGCAGCCCAGGTCGAGCACGCGGCTACCGGCGGGTATCCAGTCCTGGATGATTTCAAGATCGGCTCTCACGACAATCCTCAGAGGCTGATGCGGTTCATGTAACCGCTGAATGCTTGCAGGTAACGCGGGATGGGCATCAGGAAGGCGTCATGGCCTTGCGGCGCGTCCACTTCCAGGTAGCAAACGTTTTTGCGTGCCGCCATCAGCGCATCGACGATTTCCCGCGAGCGGGCTGGCGAGAAGCGCCAGTCGGTGGTGAAGGAAATCACGCAGAAGTCTGCTTTGACGCCGGCCAGGGTTTTTGCCAGATCGCCATCGTGTACGGCGGCAGGGTCGAAATAGTCCAGCGCCTTGGTCATTAGCAAATACGTGTTGGCGTCGAAGCGTCCAGAGAACTCTTCGCCCTGATAGCGCAGGTAGCTTTCCACCTGAAACTCAACGCTGTGGAAGTCGTAATTGAGCTTTTCGCTTTTGAGCCCACGGCCGAATTTTTCGCCCATGGCGTCATCGGACAGGTAGGTGATGTGGCCGACCATGCGTGCCAGCATCAGCCCGCGTTTGGGGATGACGCTGTGCTCCTGGAAATGTCCGCCGTGGAATTCCGGGTCGGACAAAATGGCCTGACGCGCCACTTCGTTAAAGGCGATGTTTTGTGCCGAGAGCTTGGGCGCCGAGGCAATGGCCAGGCAGTGACGAATGCGATCCGGGTAGCTGATAGCCCATTGCATCGCCTGCATGCCGCCGAGGCTGCCGCCCACCACTGCTGCCCACTGCGCGATGCCGAGCCGATCTGCCAGCAGCGCCTGGCTGTTGACCCAGTCTTCCACTGTTAATACGGGAAAGTCGGCACCGTAAGGCTTGTCGGTGGCCGGGTTAATGCTCGATGGGCCGGTAGAGCCGTTGCAACCGCCGAGGTTGTTGAGGCTGACGACAAAAAAACGGTTGGTGTCGATGGCCTTGCCTGGGCCGATGCAGCTGTCCCACCAGCCGGGCTTGCGCTCATCGACGTTGTGGTAGCCGGCGGCGTGGTGGTGCCCCGACAAGGCATGACAAATAAGCACGGCATTGCTGCGGGCTGCGTTCAGTTCGCCGTAGGTCTCGTACACCAATTGGTACTGACCCAGGCTGCGCCCGCACGCCAAGGCCAAGGGCTCGGCAAAGTGCTCGACTTGCGGCGTAACCAAACCAACGGAGTCTTCGGGAAAGGCGGTGGGCATCGACCCTGCTCTCGCAAAAAGGAGGCGCCAGTCTAAAGAGCACCGTCCCGTGCGGCAAGCAGCGTGGCGGCCGGCTAAGCCCCTGAATTGTCATGGCAAAACCGGCGGCTGAGCGCCGGTGATTACTCGCTCGTCTGCGCCTGACGAGCCGAGGAGGGCAGCGTCACCACTTTGCCTTGGCGCGAAATCGGCGCGGGCCGGCGCAGGGTGCGCAGCATTTCGTTGGCCTGACTCAGTTGCACCTCCAGCCCTTTCATATAGCTCAGCATTTGCTGGCTGCGGGCGCGGGCCTGTTGGGTGTTCTGGGCCAACGATTTAAGCCGCAGCATGTGGGTTTCCAGCAGCTGTTTGTGTTCCAGCGTGTGCTGCATCAGCGGCATCAGTGCATCGGCGGCCCACTGTTCCACATCGCGGCGCAGGCGTTGGTGCAGGCCGATCACTTCCTGTACCAAGGTAGCGAAGAAGCGGCGGGTCAGGGTGCGTTGTTCGGTGAGCAGGGTGCGCAGGTGAAGGCGGAACTGGTCGGCTTTGCCTTGTAGTCCTTTGAGCTCGCGTTGGTAACGCTTCACGTTGAACTGCGGTGCGTCCACGCCGTTCAGCGGGTTCTCTTCGTTATGGCGACGGTAGATGGCCGAGACCATCTTGTTGGCCATCTCAACTTCCTGGCCGAGGTTGGCGAGGTCGTGGTCCACGGAGCGGAAGAAATGCAAAATCGCCTGGTTGATGCCCAGCGTGGTCCAGCTTCCGGTGAGGTTGGTGCGCACCTTGTTCAGGTGCTCTTCCAGGCGCTCGGAGCGGGCCGCGTTGCGCAGCAGGTCGCCTTGGCGCTTGAGCAAGCGCTGGTTGGTTTTCAACCCGAGCAGGCGACGGTGGTGTTGACTGTGGTCGTCTTTGGTTTTGGCCGTCAGTTCGAACAGTAATTGGCCGTTGTCGTGCTGATGGTTGGCCAGCAGCGCTTGCTGCTCGCGCACTTTCTCCAAACGCAGGTTGAGCACGTGTTGGCTGTTTTGCAGCAGGGCCAGCACCTGGTTGACCACGCGATCTTCAAGCAGCCGCTCTTTCTGCGCCACGATGCGTTCGCACAGCAGGTTTTCCAAGTGGCCCAACTGGCTGCGTTCCAGCAGCGGTTGGTCTTTGCGCACTTTGGCCAGCAGTGCCTGCTTGGCCGACAGCGGCAGCACATCTTCTATGCCGATGCCGAGTTGTTTGGCCGTGGCGCTCTGAATCTGGCTGATGGCGTTCTGCACAAACGCCTCACCGGCGAGGTCATCCCACAGCACATCAATTTTGTTCAGCACGGCGAACAGGCTGCTTTGAGTTTCTTCGTCGAGCTGGCGGATGTGGGTTTGCCACACGGCCATGTCGCTGGCGGTGACGCCGGTGTCTGCCGAGAGCAGGAAGATGATCGCCTGCGCGCTCGGCAGCATCGACAGGGTCAGTTCGGGCTCGCTGCCCAAGGCGTTGAGCCCAGGCGTGTCGAGAATGCGCAGGCCCTGGCGCAGCAGCGGATGGTCGAAGTTGACGATGGCGTGGCGCCAGGCCGGCACCAGAACCTGGCCGGGTTTGCCGGCGCTTTCGAGCATGTCCGGGTGGAAGCCCAACTGAATGGCCTGCTCGACCGCCATGGGTTTGGTCTTCGCCACTTGGGTGAAGGCTTGCACCATGTTGTCGGGGTCGGTGATGTCTAGCGGAATATTTACCCAATGCCGTGGGATGCGCTTGAACTGCGCGACGCTGGCATCCGTCATGCGCGTTTCAATCGGCAGCAGGCGGATGTAAGAACGCTCCGAGCGTGGGTCAAAGAACAACTCGGTCGGGCACATGGTGGTGCGCCCGGCGTGAGACGGCAGCATGCGCTGGCCGTATTCGGAGAAAAACAGGCTGTTGATCAGCTCGGTTTTGCCGCGCGAAAACTCGCCGACAAAGGCCAGGGTGATGTGATCGGTGCGCAGTGTGCGCAGGGCGCGGTCGAGCTTGGCTTCAACGGCGTCGGTGATGAGGCGGTTAGTGGCGAGCCAACTGCGGTAGCGGGTGATTTCCCGAACCAGTTCGCGCTTCCAGCCTACGTATGCACTGACTTGTTGGCTGAGACGTTCCATGCTCATTCCTGCACTCCTGTGGGCAACGCATCCTGCGACTGGTTTTTAGCGATGATCGGCGTGGTCAGCAGTGGCGGCAAGCGCCCAGGCGGCACGCTGTGACGGGTGCACGCTAGAGTGGCAGGTTGCCACTGCGGGGCATTATGCGGGAAGCATCCTACGCGTCAATCGGCCTTGGATGGCAGCCCGCCTTAAGGTCGACGAGCGTGACCGAGCGGTCGTGCCGGCCGGGGTGCATGGGCGCTGGGTTTGCCACCCAGCGCCCACGTACGCATTACAGCAACATGCGCAGCACGTCCGGCATGCCGCTCATGATCATCAGGTTTTGAATGACCAGCATGTCGAGCAGCTTCAACGCCAGGAACGCAAAGATGGGCGAAATATCCAGACCGCCCAGGTTCGGCATGATGCGGCGGATCGGCGACAGCACCGGCTCGCAAATCTGGTTCACCAGCTCCACGCCTGGGTTGTGGCTGCCTTGGGCGACCCACGACAGAATCACGCTGATAATCAGGGCGAAGAAGAACACTTTGAGGAACAGCGCGGTGATGCCAATCAACGACCAGATCAGCATTTGCAGCGGGTTGGCGATGATGCCGTAGGTCAGCAGCAAGGTCAGCGCGATCAGGATGAACTGCAGCACGATTGCCAGCACCAGCGAGGCGATATCCAGCCCGCCGAAGCCTGGAATGATCTTTCGCAGCGGTTTAAGCAGCGGCTGGGTGGCGCGAACAATGAACTGGCACAGCGGGTTATAAAAGTTGGCGCGCACCAGTTGCAGAATGAAGCGCAACAGCACGATCAACAGGTACAGGCTGCCCAGCGTTTGCAGGATGTAAACGGCAGCGGTGTTCAATCCAATCATCGTCAGCTCCTTATTGGCCCAATTGCTCGGCCAGTTCCGCCGAGCGATGCGCCGCGGCGTTGAGTGCTTGTTCGACCAGCGCTTCAAAGCCGCCGGCCTGGAAACTTTTGATCGCCGCTTCGGTGGTGCCGGCGGGCGAGGTCACGCGGCGGCGCAGTTCGGCGGCGTCCACGTCGCTGGCCACTGCCATGCGCGCGGCGCCCAACGCAGTCTGTAGCGTCAGTTGAGCGGCAGTCGCGGCGGGCAGGCCGAGTTTTTCACCGGCGGCGGTCATCGCTTCGATCAGCAGGAAGAAATAGGCGGGGCCGCTGCCCGACACGGCGGTCACGGCGTCAATCAGGTGCTCTTCATCCAGCCACAACGCTACGCCGACTGCCGACAGCAGTTGCTCGGCCTGGGCGCGTTGGTCGCCGGAAACGTCGGGGTTGGCGAACAGGCCGCTCACGCCTTGGCGCAGCAGCGCCGGGGTGTTGGGCATGCAGCGCACGATAGGTCGCGTCGGGATTGTCGGCGTGCTCAACCAGGTTTGCATGCTCGCGCAGGTGATGCCGGCGGCAATCGAGACGACCAATTGCTCGCTCTTAAGGTGCGGCGCCAAGGCCAGGCACACGCTCTTCATGGCCTGCGGTTTGATCGACAACACCACCACATTGGCGCCTTTCACCGCGTCGGCGTTGTCGGCGAACACATCGATGCCGTGCTCGCCGGCAATTTTGCTGCGCTGCTCGGCGCCCGGGTCGCTGGCACAGAGCTGCTTGCTGTCCATGCCCTGGGCGCGCAAGCCGCCAATCAAACTGGCGGCCATGTTGCCGGCACCAATAAAGGCAATACGGGGGTTGCTCATAAAACGCTTCCTTTATAGAGGCATGGGTTGTGACCGTTCATGCCGGTCAGATTCATGGAGTGGCGGTGCCGGCGGCCTGACCGTAGTCGCGCGCGCCAAACAGCGCGGTGCCGATACGCACCCAGGTGGCGCCTTCGGCGACGGCGGCTTCCAGGTCGTGGCTCATGCCCATCGACAAGGTGTTCAGCGCGGGCATGTTCAAGGCGGCTTGCAAGGTGCGCACCGTGGCGAAGGCTTCGTGCTGGGCGCAGTAGTCGTCGGTCGGCTCGGGGATGGCCATCAGCCCGCGCAGTTTCAATCGCGGCAATTGCGCGACGGCGGCGGCGAGGGCGGAAAGGTCTTGCGGCGTGCAGCCCGACTTGCTCGCTTCGCCGCTGACATTTACCTGTAGGCAGATATTCAGCGGCGGCAGGTGCACGGGGCGTTGTTCAGAGAGGCGTTGAGCGATTTTCAGGCGGTCCACCGAATGTACCCAGTCGAAATGCTCGGCTATGGCTTTGGTCTTGTTCGACTGGATGGGGCCGATGAAGTGCCAAATCAAGGGTAAATCGGTCAACTCGGCCTGTTTGCTCAGGGCTTCTTGCAGGTAGTTTTCGCCGAAATCGCGAAGGCCGGCGGCGTGTGCTTCGCGAATGGCGTCTGCGGGTTTGGTTTTGCTCACGGCCAGCAGGCCGACCTGTGAAAAATCTCGCTGCGAGGCTTGCGCCGCCTCACGGATACGCTCACCGAGCTTTGCAATATTCTCTGCTATCGTGGACATTACCTACACCAGCCGCCAGTGGTTCAGCGGCATTCTACCTGCTTGCTTGTCATTTGATGCTCGTCATTAGACGCACTTAATTAGGGAATTCCATGGATATCACTGAGCTGCTCGCCTTCAGCGCGAAACAGGGCGCTTCGGACCTGCACCTCTCGGCGGGTTTGCCGCCGATGATCCGGGTTGACGGCGATGTCCGCCGCATCAATTTGCCGGCGCTGGACCACAAGCAAGTGCATGCGCTGATTTACGACATCATGAACGACAAGCAGCGCAAAGATTTCGAAGAATTCCTGGAGACCGACTTCTCGTTCGAAGTGCCGGGCGTGGCGCGTTTCCGGGTAAACGCCTTTAACCAGAACCGTGGTGCCGGTGCGGTATTCCGGACCATTCCCTCCAAGGTTTTGTCCATGGAAGATCTGGGCATGGGCGAAATCTTCAAGAAGATTTCCGATGTGCCGCGCGGTCTGGTGTTGGTAACCGGGCCGACCGGTTCGGGCAAATCCACCACCCTGGCGGCCATGCTCGACTACATCAACAGCAACAAATATCACCACATCCTGACCGTGGAAGACCCGATCGAATTCGTTCACGAGTCGAAGAAATGCCTGATCAACCAGCGTGAAGTGCACCGCGATACGCTCGGCTTCAGCGAAGCATTGCGCTCGGCTTTGCGGGAAGACCCGGACATCATTCTGGTCGGCGAGATGCGCGACCTTGAAACCATCCGCCTGGCGCTGACCGCTGCGGAAACTGGTCACTTGGTATTCGGTACGCTGCACACCACATCCGCGGCAAAAACCATCGACCGCGTGGTCGACGTGTTCCCGGCGGAAGAGAAGTCGATGGTGCGTTCGATGCTATCCGAGTCGCTGCAATCGGTTATCTCGCAAACCCTGCTGAAGAAAATCGGCGGCGGTCGGGTAGCCGCGCACGAAATCATGATCGGCACCCCGGCGATTCGAAACCTGATCCGTGAAGACAAAGTGGCGCAAATGTATTCGGCCATTCAGACCGGCGGCGCGCTGGGCATGCAGACCCTCGACTCGTGCCTCAAGGGCCTGGTCGCCAAAGGCCTGGTTTCCCGAGATGCAGCAAAAGAAAAAGCGAAAACCCCGGAAAATTTCTGACGCATATCCCATCCTGCGTCACTGCTGTCTTGGAACTGTGGGCCAGACAGCAGACTATGCGTGGATCTTTATTTGTCTCGGTGGCGGTACACGCGCGCTGCCGATTCGTCCTATTGGCTGACGGCAATCGCCGTCGCCCAGCTGCGTGATAGGCGAGAACCTCGATGGAATTTGAAAAGCTGCTGCGTTTGATGGTCGAAAAGGGCGGTTCTGACCTCTTTATTACCGCCGGCGTGCCGCCGTCGATGAAGGTCAACGGCAAGATCATGCCGATCACCAAAACGCCCATGTCGCCGGAGCAAGCCCGCGAAACCGTGCACGCGGTGATGAACGAGCAGCAGCGCCGCGATTTCGCCGAAAACCACGAATGCAACTTCGCCATCAGCGCCCGGGGCATCGGCCGTTTCCGCGTCAGTGCCTTCTACCAGCGCAACCTGGCGGGCATGGTGCTGCGTCGCATCGAGACCAATATTCCGACGCTTGAAGACCTCAAGCTTCCTGAAGTGCTGAAGAAGTTGGCACTGACCAAGCGTGGGCTGGTGCTGTTCGTGGGCGCCACTGGTACCGGTAAGTCGACGTCGCTGGCGGCCATGATTGGCTACCGCAACAAGAACAGCAGCGGCCACATCATTTCCATCGAAGACCCCATCGAGTACATCCACCAGCACCAGAGCTGCATCGTCACGCAGCGCGAAGTGGGCATCGATACCGAGTCGTTCGAGGTGGCCCTGAAAAACACCCTGCGCCAGGCGCCGGACGTGATTCTGATTGGTGAGGTGCGAACCCGCGAAACCATGGACCACGCCGTGGCCTTCGCTGAAACCGGTCACTTGTGCCTGGCCACACTGCACGCCAACAACGCCAACCAGGCGTTGGACCGCATCATCAACTTCTTCCCCGCCGACCGTCAGCAACAGGTGTGGATGGACTTGTCCTTGAACCTCAAGGCCATCGTCGCCCAGCAACTGATCCCAACCCCGGACGGCAAAGGTCGCCGCGCGGTGATCGAGGTGTTGATCAACACCCCGCTTGCCGCCGACCTGATTCGTAAAGGGGAAGTGCACGAGCTCAAAGCGCTGATGAAGCGCTCGACCGAGCAGGGCATGCAGACATTCGACCAGGCGCTGTATCAGCTCTACAGCCAGGGCGAAATTACCTACGAAGACGCGTTGGCCTATGCCGACTCGGCGAACGACCTGCGCTTGATGATCAAGCTGGGGTCGGAAACCGATGGCGATCACCTGACCACCATGTCGCAAGGCCTGTCGCTGGAAACCAGCGACGAAGACAGCGGGCGCCGCTTCCGCTGATTGGCCCATAGAGTGAAGCCCCTTCCGGGGCTTCGCTTTTTATCTCGACGTAACCCGCAGCTGCGGCTCGCTGCTCGGCAGCACGCGCTTAGCCAGGGCGTAGCGATTCTTCCAATACGGTTTGTTCAAGGTGTCGATGGTGACGGCCTTGCCGCGTCGTGGCGCATGAATAAAGCGGTCGTTGCCTAAATAGATAGCGACGTGATTGACCCGAGCACCGCGCAGATTGAAAAACAGCAGGTCGCCAGGTTTCAGGTCATTGCGCGCCACTTTCTTGCCTTCGGCGCGGGCCATGGCGTTGGAGGTTCGGGGCAGGTCTACCGAGTCGATATCGTTAAAGGCATAGCGCACCAGGCCGCTGCAATCGAAACCTTTCTCCGGAGAACTGCCGCCCCAGCGATAACGAACGCCCAGCGTGTTTACGGCGCGCCCCAATACCGAGCTGCTGTTTTTAGCGGCCTCAGTGGCGGCAGGAGAGGTGCTGGTGGTCTGGGTGGACGGTGAAGAAGTCGTCGCGGTGTGCCCGGTGGAATGGGCGGGTAACGGTTGATACCGGTTGCTGGCCTCGGCAGGGTTCAGGGCAGCAGCAAGCGGGAAACACAGGCAGACAGATAGCCAGGTTTGATGGAAAAAACGCATACGGCAAAGCTCTTGGTTTCACGGAAGCGCAACTTTATAACAGCTTTTTTGCTCATTTTTTAACCATTGGTCGATTGGAACTCTGGTCCTTCGCGCGAAAGGTAGTGATTAAACCCTGCTTTTTTTTAGTTTCTAGGGACAAATCCTGGACCTCTCACCAGGTCCATATCCCTATGCACGCACCGTCATCCTTGCGAAAGCGGGGATCCAGAAACTGCTGGAAACATCCCGGGCACCTCGTTCTTCGTATACACGCGAGCGCAGCAGTTGAATCCGCAACCCTTTGCCGTAGCCTAGGTCCAACGTCGCGACTCACTTGAGGAACCCATACATGAACATGCAGCGAGACACCCACAGCAAAGTTATTGGCTATCTGCTGTGGATTTTTGGCTTTCTCGGCGCCCACCGCTTTTATTACGGCAAGCCGGTCACCGGCACGATCTGGTTTTTCACCTTCGGTTTGTTTTTCATTGGCTGGATCATCGATTTTTTTCTGATTCCCTCGATGGACCGGGAAGCGGACCTGCGTTTCAACGCGGGCGGGCTGGACTACAACGTCGCCTGGATTCTGCTGACGTTTCTCGGTGTGTTCGGCGTGCACCGCATGTACCAAGGCAAATGGATTACCGGGCTGATCTACCTGTGCACCGGCGGTTTGTTTTTTGTGGGCGTGCTGTACGACTTCTGGACGCTCAACGACCAGGTGTCGGTGCGCAATGTGGCGCAGCGCCTCTAGTTGGACCGCGCACAAAAAAGCCCGCCAAATTGGCGGGCTTTTTGTTTTGTTGGGCGCACCCGTTAGGCCTGATAGCTGATATGCCCATCCACTAGCGTGTACCGCACGGCGCCAGGCAGGCAATGGCCCATGAACGGACTGTTCTGACCTTTGGAAAACCAGCGCTCGCCTGCAACGGTCGAGGCTTGCGGGTCAAACAGCAGCACGTCGGCCGGGCTGCCCACTGCCAGCCCACCGGCAGGCAGTCGCAGTGCCGCAGCAGGGCCAGCGCTCAGTCGCGCAAGCAAGGTCGGCACATCCAACAGGCCGTCTTGCACCAAGCTCATCGCCAGCGGCAGCAGCAATTCAACGCTGCTGATGCCCGGTTCGGTAGCACCAAACGGCGCCAGCTTGGCGTCGGCTTCGTGTGGTTGGTGGTGGCTGGCGATCGCTTGGATCACGCCGGCCTTCACGGCGGCACGCAGGCCGTCGCGGTCGGCGCTGGTGCGCAGCGGCGGTTGCACGTGGTAAAGGCTGGAGAAGTCGATCAGCGCCTCGTCAGTGAGAATCAGCTGATACAGCGCCACGTCCGCCGTCACCGGCAGGCCGCGCGCCTGGGCGTCGGCGATCAGATGGGCGCCACGGGCACTGGTGAGCTGGCTGAAGTGCGCGCGCACGCCAGTCTGTTCGACCAGCAACAAATCCCGCGCCAGCGCGACGGTTTCCGCCGTTTCCGGAATACCCGGCAGGCCGAGGAAGCTGGCCGTGGCGCCTTCGTGGGCGAGGCCGCCTTCGGCCAAGTCGTGATCTTGCGAATGGAACACGACAGTCAAATCGAACGTGGCCGCATATTCCAGCGCACGGCGCAGCGTGCGGTTGTTGCGAAAGCTATCCAGGCCGTTGCCGAACGCGACGCAGCCTGCATCGCGCAGGGCAACCAGTTCGGCCAACTGCTCGCCCGCCAGGCCTTTACTCAAGGCGCCGATTGGAAACACTTTGGTGTGCCCGGCACTGCGGGCGCGATCGAGGATCAGCTCGGCCACTGCCGGGGTGTCGAGAATCGGTTTGGTGAACGGCGGGCAGCACAGGCTGGTGACACCGCCGGCCGCCGCCGCGAGGGTTTCGCTGGCGATGCTGCCTTTGCGGCTGTAGCCCGGCTCGCGCAGGGCGACGTTCAGATCAACCAGTCCGGGGCTGGCGATAAGGCCCGTGGCGTCGATGCTTTTATCCGCTTTGAAACCGGCCGGCTGAGCGCCGATGCCGGCAATCTTGCCGTCGGCAATAAACAGGTCGGCGACTTTATCCAGACCGCTGTTCGGATCGATTACGCGAGCACCGAGGATTTCAATACGCATCAGTTGTGCTCCTCAGTTGCTGGGTTGGCTTGGGCTTCCTGATTGAGCAGTCGCTGCGTGGTTTGTCCGCTCATGGCCATGGACAGCACGGCCATGCGAATGGCGATGCCGTAGGTGACCTGGTTGAGGATCACCGATTGCGGGCCGTCGGCCACTGCCGATTCGATTTCGACGCCTCGGTTAATGGGGCCGGGGTGCATCACCAACGCATCGGGCTTGGCCAACTTCAAGCGTTCGCTGGTCAGGCCGTACAGGCGGTAAAACTCGCCTTCGCTGGGCAACAGGCCGCCGGTCATGCGCTCGCGCTGCAGGCGCAACATGATCACCACATCGACGTCTTTCAGGCCTTCGGCCAGGTCGGTGTAAATATTCACGCCGTACTGTTCGATGCCAACGGGCAGCAAGGTTTTCGGGCCGATGACGCGGATGTCCGGGCAGCCCAACGTCTTCAAAGCCAACATGTTCGAGCGGGCGACGCGCGAGTGCAGGATGTCGCCGACGATTGCCACGGACAGGTTTTCAAAGCTGCCCTTGTGCCGGCGAATGGTGAGCATGTCGAGCATGCCCTGGGTCGGGTGCGAATGGCGGCCGTCGCCACCGTTGATGATCGCCATGTCCGGGCACACGTGCTCGGCAATAAAGTGCGCGGCGCCCGAGTCGGCGTGGCGTACCACGAAGATATCGGCCGCCATGGCTTCAAGGTTGCGCAGGGTATCGAGCAGGGTTTCGCCCTTGCTGGTCGACGATGTCGACACGTTCAGGGTGATCACATCTGCCGACAATCGCTGCGCCGCCAGTTCAAAGGTGGTGCGCGTGCGGGTGGAGTTTTCGAAGAACACGTTGCACACGGTCTTGCCGCGTAACAGCGGCACCTTTTTGACCGCGCGTGCGCCGACTTCGAGGAAGGAGTCGGCGGTGTCGAGAATTTCGGTTAGCAACTCGCGAGGCAAGCCGTCGAGCGAGAGGAAGTGGCGCAGCTGGCCCAAGTCGTTGAGCTGCAGCGGGCGCTTGGCGTCTGTTGGCGTCATCGGAAGAAGTCTCAGTGGGCGGCGGAGGCGGGAGCCTGGTGCTCGAGGGTGAGCGGGGCGGGGCCGAGCACTTTTACGCGCTCGTTGGGTGCCAGCGACAAGGTGGCGCCGACCACGTCAGGGCGAATCGGCAGTTCGCGAGAGTTGAGGTCCAGCAGGTTGACCAGCGTTACGCTGGCCGGGCGGCCGTAGTCGAACAGCTCGTTGAGCGCCGCACGAATGGTGCGTCCGCTCATCAATACGTCGTCCACCAGGACCAGGTGCTGACCTTCAATTTCGAACGGCAGCGCCGAGGGGCGCACCTGCGGATGCAGGCCATTCTGGGTGAAGTCATCGCGGTAGAACGACACGTCGAGAATGCCCAGCTCGGTGTCGCGCCCCATTGCTTGCAGCAGCGCCTGCGCCACCCACACGCCACCGGTGTGAATGCCGATAAAGCGCGGCTCGGTGATGTTTCGCTTGAGCAGGTGATCGGTGAGCGCGCTGGCCATTTGCGGCAGCAGCTCGGCGGGGTTGGGTAGCTTCATGGTCTCTCCTTGAATCGCAAAAAACGCAGAGCTTCAGGCGCCGCTGTGTTCGGCCAGCCAGCCCTCAAGCAGCAAGGCGGCGGCGAGGGCGTCGACCGGGTTGTCGCGATAACCGCCGCGCTGGCCCTGTTGAAGTCGCTCGCCTTTGGCAGCGTAGGTGGTCAGGCGCTCGTCGTGGGTGTGCACCGGCAAATTGAAACGGCCATTGAGGCGGCGGGCGAACTTCTCGGCTCGCTCGCTCATGTCGCTTGGCGTGCCGTCCATGTTCAGGGGCAGGCCAACCACAATGGCGTCTGGCTGCCACTCGCGCACCAGCGCTTCGACTTTCTGCCAGTCCGGCACACCGTTTTGAGCTTTTAGCACGCAGAGCTCGCGCGCCTGGCCGGTAATCACCTGGCCGACGGCGACGCCGATCTGCTTAGTACCGTAGTCGAAGCCGAGCAGCAGGCGTAGGGGCTTGTCGGCCATCAGGCGTGCCCGGCTTGAGAAGTGAGGAGGTTCAGGTTGATGCCCAAGCGAGCGGCTGCGGCTTCCAGGCGTTTGTCGTAAGGCACATCGAACAGGATGTTCGGATCGGCCGCACACGTTAGCCAGGTGTTGCCGATCAGCTCGCTTTCCAACTGCCCGGCTTCCCAGCCCGCGTAACCGAGCACGATGATGTGTTTGTCCGGCCCGAAACCGTCGGCGATGGCGAACAACACATCTTGCGAAGTGGTCAGCGCCAGCTCGCCCAATTCGACGGTGGCCTGAAACTGCGGGCCGCTGGGGTGCAGCACGAAACCCCGATCGGTTTGCACCGGACCGCCGGAAAAAATCGGCAGGCTTTGGCAAATGGCGGGCGGCAGGGTTTCGGGGCGCAATTGTTCGAGCACGTCGGCGAGGTTTAGGCCGTTGGGGCGGTTGATCACCAAGCCCATGGCGCCCTGTTCGTTGTGTTCCACCAAGTAGGTGACGGTGTGCGCGAAATTCGGATCGGCCATGTGCGGCATGGCGATCAGAAGATGATTTTTGAGGTAGCTGGGGTTGGCTGCTTTCATGGCGCGTAGTGTCGCCGCTGGCTGGTGGCGATGACAAGCTGAGGGGGCGATTTGCTCGGGCGACGAGTCGTCGCTGGTCGGCGCAGGACCGTATTACTTGCTGGAAAGCTTGTCGCCGCGCTCGAAGCGCCAGGTGCGGATGATTTCCAGGCGGTCAATGTCAGCCAGATCGCCGGTGAAGGGTGCGAAGGGTGCCGACAGCCGCACGATGCGCAGCGCCGCCTGGTCCAGCAGCGGCTGGCCCGACGATTCCAGTACCTGGACTTCGTAGAGGCTGCCGTCCCGGTTGATCGACACCAGCAGCCGGAGGCTGCCGTAAACCCGTTGCTTGCGGGCTTCTTCGGGGTAGTTGAGGTTGCCGACGCGTTCGACCTTTTTGCGCCAGTCGTCCTTATACCAAGCGCCCTTGTCACGCATGGTCGATGCGGCGTTCAGGCGATGGATTTTCGGGCGTTTGGCATACAGCTGTTGTTCTTTGGCCAGCTCCGCTTCCAGCCCGGCGATTTCGGCAGACAGCTGCTCGGTGTCAAAAGCGGGCGCTTTGCGGGCGTCGGGCTGTGGCTTGGCCTCTTCACGCTTGACCGGAGTTTTCGCTTGTTTGGGCGCTGTGGTGGCCACGGCGGCTTTCGGCGCTTGTTGCTTGGTGGCCGGCGCTGGCGCAGTGGGCAGCGTGATGCGCTTGATTTCTTTGTCTTGGAACAGCGCTTGTTCCGTGGTCTTGGGTGCCGCTTTTTTATCCAGCGTGCCGCTGCCCTGTTGGTTGTCCTGAGCGAGGAAATCAGCCTCTTTGGGCTTTTCCTTGCTCTTGAAGGTGGACAGGGTGATTTCCAGGGTTTTGCTGATCTGGCTAGGCGGCGCCAGGGTGAAGCTGACGCCAAGGATCAACGCCGCGTGCAGCGCCACCGCGAGAAACAAGGTAAAGCCCAGCCGGTCCGCAGGGCGGACGCCGTAGTCAGGAAGTTCGGGCAGCAGGGCGGGTGATTTCATCGCGCAACGGGGTCAATTCAGGTTGCCGCGCAGTCTGCCGAGGGCTCGGTGAAAAGTCCATGAAGCACTGCGCGGCTTGGTGAAGCACTGGGCATTTATGCGCTGTGGGTCTCGTGTCGCACCGACGCGTCGCTCTGTTCCCCTAATGCTGAGGACAAATCGGCGCGCGGTAGCACATTTCTTCCGCGAGTGGTCAGCGCGCGTCCAGCTGAGCCTGAATGGCGGCCATCAACTGCTCGCCAATGCCGGTGTTGAAGGCGTTGTCGATTTCGCGGATGCAGGTCGGGCTGGTGACGTTGATTTCGGTGAGGTAGTCACCAATCACGTCCAGGCCCACGAACAGCAAGCCTTTCTCGCGCAACGTCGGGCCCACCTGGGCGGCAATCCAGCGGTCGCGCTCGCTCAGTGGTCGCGCTTCGCCCCGGCCGCCAGCGGCCAGGTTGCCGCGCGTTTCGCCGGCCGCCGGAATGCGCGCCAGGCAGTACGGCACCGGCTCGCCGTTGATCATCAGGATGCGTTTGTCGCCGTCCTTGATCGCCGGCAGGTACGCCTGCGCCATGATCTGCTGCTGGCCGTGCTGGGTGAGGGTTTCGAGAATTACCGATAGATTCGGGTCGTCTTCGCGGTGGCGAAAGATCGAGGCGCCGCCCATGCCATCCAAGGGTTTGAGAATGATGTCACGGTGCTCGACGGCAAACTCGCGCAGAATGTCGGCGCGGCGGCTGACCAGTGTCGGTGGCGTGCAGTGTGGGAATTGCGTGGCAAACAACTTTTCGTTGCAGTCGCGCAGGCTCTGAGGGCGGTTAACCACCAGCACCCCGGCCCGCTCGGCTTGCTCCAGCAGGTAGGTGCTGTAGACGAACTCCATGTCGAAGGGCGGATCCTTGCGCATCAGGATCACATCCAGCTCACTCAGAGGCGCGTCGGTTTCATCGCCCAGCTCGAACCAATGCTGCGGATCGGCGAAGACTTTAAGGGCACGCATGCGCGCCTTGGCTTCTCCGGCCACCTGATAAAGGTCGTGCTGTTCCATATAGAACAATGACCAACCACGGGCCTGAGCGGCCAGTAGCATGGCCAGCGAGCTGTCCTTCTTATAGGAGATGCCCGAAATTGGATCCATGACTATGCCGAGGCGAACGCTCATGGGGTGAATCCTCCGCGAAACGAATGCGACAGTTGAAATGTGTCGCGACTAGACTGTGTGGCGCCAGAGTGGCGATGGCGACCACTTCGGTCAAGGAAAAACCTTACGCTTCTGGGGCTTATAGATTGCTTCTAGAGAGTGTGCTAAAAAGGCCTACGATTGGGTCGCAGCCCGTAGCTGGTAGGCCTCAGGCGCACTGAAAACGTAGAAAAATAACGACTCATCGAGGCGATGGTAGGGCGAACATGGAACAGCATTCCGAAGGATTAAGGGTCATGGTCATCGACGATTCGAAAACGATTCGTCGCACCGCTGAGACCCTGCTGAAAAAAGTGGGTTGTGAGGTGATTACCGCCGTCGATGGTTTCGATGCGTTGGCCAAAATCGCTGACACACACCCCAATATCATTTTTGTCGACATCATGATGCCGCGGTTAGATGGCTATCAGACCTGCGCCCTGATCAAAAATAACAGTGCTTTCAAGTCCACCCCGGTAATCATGTTGTCCTCCAAGGACGGTCTGTTCGATAAGGCCAAAGGCCGAATCGTGGGTTCCGATCAGTACCTCACCAAGCCTTTCAGTAAGGAAGAGTTGCTCGGCGCCATCAAGGCACATGTCCCAGATTTCACCCCGGTGGAACAAGCATCTTGACGTTCGACCGCTAGGGCGGTGACGCAACCTTCCATAGGGAAACACCATGGCTCGAATTCTGATTGTTGATGACTCTCCCACCGAGATGTACAAGCTGACCGCCATGCTCGAAAAGCATGGTCACCAGGTACTCAAGGCGGAAAACGGTGCTGATGGCGTGGCGCTTGCCCGTCAGGAAAAGCCCGACGCCGTGTTGATGGATATCGTGATGCCGGGCCTCAATGGCTTCCAGGCCACCCGTCAACTGACCAAAGATGCTGATACCAATCACATTCCGGTAATTATCGTCACCACCAAAGACCAGGAAACCGATAAGGTCTGGGGCAAGCGCCAAGGCGCGCGTGACTACCTGACCAAACCGGTGGACGAAGACACGCTGCTGAAAACCTTGAATGCGGTGCTGGCGGGCTAACACCGCCACCACACCTATAAAAACTAGAAGGTTAAGGCCGACATGTCGGACGTGCAGACTCCCTTTCAACTTCTCCTCGAAATCGACCAGCGTTGTCGACTGCTGGCTGCCGGCTTGCCGTCGCAGCGGGCCGTGGTGCAGACCTGGAGTGGAATCGGCTTTCGCATGGGCGACCGCCTGTTTGTAGCACCGATGGGCGAAATCGGCGAAGTGCTTCACGAGCCACGGTTCACCTTGTTGCCCGGCGTTAAAAGCTGGGTGAAAGGTGTGGCCAACGTGCGTGGGCGCTTGCTGCCGGTAATGGATATGTGTGGCTACTTCGGTACCGAGCTCTCTGCGCTGCGCAAGCAACGCCGGGTGTTGGTCGTAGACCACCAAGATGTTTTCGCTGGCCTGACCGTCGACGAAGTGTTTGGTATGCAGCACTTCCCGGTGGACAGCTTTACCGAGCAGTTGCCAGCGCTCGAAGCGGCTATTGAGCCCTTCATACATGGGGTTTTTCAACGCGAACAGCCATGGCTTGTGTTCAGCCCTCACGCGCTGGCACAGCATCCGGGCTTTCTCGACGTTGCGTATTGAATAAATCAGGTTGGGTCGGCGTTTGCCGGCCCTTTGGCGTTACACGGGAAAACGTAGTGCGGTGGGTCCAGGCGGGGGCCATACAATGAAAAAACTTAACGCAGGCAATCTATTGGCTGGAGTGCGTAGTAGCTCGTTGATCGCGGGACTGTTTATCGTCCTGATCGTATCGATCGTGCTGCTCTTCGCCAACTTCGCCTACATCAACACCCAGTCGAACTACGACAAGGAATACATCAGCCACTCCGGTGAGCTGCGTGTGCTTTCCCAACGTATCGCGAAAAACGCTACGGAAGCTGCGGCCGGTAAGACAGAGGCCTTCGCCCTGTTGAAAGACGCGCGCAACGACTTCGAAAAGCGTTGGAGCTTCCTGGTTTCCGGTGACAACAACACCGGCCTGCCGCCAGCGCCTGCCATCGTGAAGCCAGAAATGGACGCGGTGCAGCAAGACTGGGACAGCCTGCGTAAAAACGCCGACGCCATTCTCGCCAGCGAACAAACCGTACTGTCTCTGCACCAGGTTGCTGCCACCTTGGCCGAAACCATTCCGCAGCTGCAGGTCGAGTACGAAGAAGTGGTCGACATCCTGCTGGAAAGCGGCGCGACCGCTGCCCAGGTATCGGTTGCCCAGCGTCAGTCGCTGTTGGCCGAACGTATCCTTGGTTCGGTGAACAAGGTACTGGCCGGTGACGAAGACTCGGTACAAGCCGCCGACATGTTCGGTCGCGATGCCAGCCTGTTCGGTCGCGTACTCAAGGCGATGATCGAAGGCAACGCCGCCATGAAGATCACCAAGGTCAGCGACCAGGAAGCCCTGGAGCGTCTGTCCGAGATTTCTGAGCTCTTCGAGTTCGTATCCGGTTCGGTAGACGAAATTCTCGAAACCTCGCCTGAACTGTTCCAGGTTCGTGAATCGGCGAGCAGCATCTTTACCGTGTCGCAAACCCTGTTGGATAAAGCCTCGAAACTCGCCGGCGGCTTTGAAAACCTGGTGGGCGCGCGTTCCATGAACACCCTGGCCGGCTACGTGCTGGGTCTGCTGGCTATCGCCTCGATCGTATTGATCGGTCTGGTAATGGTTCAGAGCACCCGCAGCCGACTGGCTGAAACCGCCGAGAAAAACGAACGTAACCAGGCGGCGATTCTGCGACTGCTCGATGAAATTGCCGACCTCGCGGACGGTGACTTGACCGTAGCGGCGACCGTAACCGAAGACTTCACCGGCGCCATCGCGGACTCGATCAACTACTCGATCGACCAGCTGCGCGACCTCGTTGCCACGATCAACCTGACAGCCGTACAGGTGGCCGCCGCCGCCCAGGAAACCCAGGCAACGGCAATGCACCTGGCCGAAGCATCCGAACACCAAGCGCAAGAAATTGCCGGTGCATCGGCGGCGATCAACGAAATGGCCGTGTCCATTGACCAGGTATCGGCGAACGCCTCGGAATCGTCCGCGGTAGCGGAACGGTCCGTAGCCATCGCCAACAAAGGCAACGAGGTGGTGCATAACACCATCACCGGCATGGATAACATCCGTGAGCAGATCCAGGACACCTCCAAACGTATTAAACGTCTGGGTGAATCGTCCCAGGAGATTGGTGACATCGTTAGCCTGATTAACGACATTGCCGACCAGACCAACATCCTCGCACTAAACGCCGCGATCCAGGCCTCCATGGCCGGTGACGCCGGTCGAGGCTTCGCCGTGGTAGCGGACGAGGTACAACGCCTCGCTGAACGTTCCTCCGCTGCAACCAAGCAGATCGAGGCGCTGGTTAAAACGATTCAGACCGACACCAACGAAGCGGTTATCTCCATGGAGCAAACCACTTCCGAAGTAGTACGCGGTGCGCGTCTGGCGCAAGACGCCGGTGTGGCACTGGAAGAGATTGAAAAGGTATCCAAGACCCTCGCGGCCTTGATCCAGAACATCTCCAACGCCGCCCGTCAGCAAGCGTCCTCTGCGGGCCACATCTCCAACACCATGAACGTGATTCAGGAGATCACCTCGCAGACCTCCTCGGGTACCACCGCTACTGCCAAGAGCATTGGTAACTTGGCCAAAATGGCCAGTGAGATGCGTCGTTCGGTTTCTGGTTTTACCCTGCCAGAAGCAGCGGACCAGGCCTGATCGAGGAAAGCGCGATGACCTGAAAAGGTCATCGTCACTGGGCCATGAGCGAGGGAGACGGCATGCAACCGAGCGGGGCGCCGGGCGGGGCGTCAAGTGGAACCTGGGTTCTCAAACCCCTGGTCGACATGACGCCTGCCGAATTCCACGACTGGCAAGCGCTGCTAGAAGAGCGCACCGGTGTGGTGATCAACGAACAGCGCCAGGCATTTCTGCAGACCAACCTCAGCGCGCGCATGCGTGAGCTGGATGTGCCCGACTACGCCAGCTACTACCGGCAAGTCACGGCGGGTCCGCGTGGCGCCGTGGAATGGTCAACCCTGCTGGACCGCCTGACCGTTCAAGAAACCCGTTTTTTCCGCCATCGCCCTTCGTTTGAAGTGCTTGAGCAATACCTGGCGTTGCGCCTGGCGCAGGCCCAGCCGGGGCAACAGCCATGGGCGTTATGGAGCGTGGGTTGCTCCAGCGGAGAAGAACCGTACTCCATGGCGATTAGCGCTGCGGAGGTGCTGCGTGATAGCGAGATGCCCGACCACTTTGGCGTAACGGGCACCGATATCAGCATGAACGCCTTGAGCAAGGCGCGTGACGGGGAATACGCCGCGCGCAAGTTCGAGCAGATGGATATAGACCTGTGCGAACGCTACTTCGACGTGCAGGACGATGGTCGTTTGAAGGTAATACCGAGCCTGGCCGCACGCGTGTGTTGTGCAAGGCTCAACGTGCTGGAGTTGGCGAAAGCGCCGATGACCGGCATGGATGTCATTTTCTGTCAGAACTTGCTGATCTATTTTCGTCGCTGGCGTCGCCGCGAGATCCTCAACCGCCTGGCTGAACGCCTTGCGCCAGGTGGTCTGTTGGTAGTCGGCGTTGGTGAAGTGGTCGGTTGGCAGCACCCGGACCTGGAGCCGGTGGCCGACGAGCGAGTTCTGGCTTTTACCCGAAAGGGGTAACGAGCGGTTTATGAGTGGAGTTGCTATGGGTGATCGGCACGATTATGTCGCCCTGGAGTGGGTTAAAGGCGAGATCGCAGAAACCCTGAAACAGGCACGGCAGGCCCTTGAGGCGTTCGTAGAGAACCCCGAGGACTCGACGCGCATGCGGTTCTGCCTGACCTATGCGCACCAGGTTCACGGCACTCTGCAAATGGTGGAGTTCTACGGCGCAGCCTTGCTCGCCGAAGAGATGGAGCACCTCGCCCAGGCCCTGATGGAAAACCGCGTCAGCAACCAGGGTGAAGCCCTGGAAGTGCTGATGCAGGCCATCCTGCAACTGCCGGTTTACCTCGACCGCATTCAAACCGCTCGCCGCGACCTGCCGATGGTCGTGCTGCCGCTGCTGAACGATCTGCGCTCGGCCCGTGGCGAAAAGCTGCTGTCCGAAACCAGCCTGTTCTCCCCTGACATGACCGTGCGCCAACCGGCGCTCTCGGCAGATTCGCTGGCCCAGCTGCGCACCGCCGACTTGCCGGTGCTGCTGCGCAAACTGCGCCAAATGCTGCAAATGGCGCTGATTGGCGTCATCCGCAATCAAGACCTGGGCACCAACCTCGGCTATATGGCCCGCGTTTTCGCGCGCCTCGAAGTGCTGTGCAAAGACGCGCCGCTGGGCCCGCTCTGGCAAATCGCCTCGGGCATCGTCGAAGGTCTGTCCAACGGCAGCGTGCTCAACGGCAGCTCCGTGCGCACCTTGCTGCGCCAGGTCGACAAAGAACTCAAGCGTCTGCTGGAGCAAGGTGCCGACGGCATCAACCAGCCGGCCCCGGACGAACTGACCAAGAACCTGCTGTTCTACGTCGCCAAGTCCAGCCCGCAATCGCCGCGCATTCGCCAGCTCAAAGAACAGTACCGCCTCGACGAAGCGCTGCCCGACGACGACATCGTCGACGAAGAGCGCGCCCGCCTCGCCGGCCCGGACCGTGACGCCATGCGCTCGGTGGTCGCCGCGCTGTGCGAAGAACTGGTGCGGGTCAAAGACAGCCTCGACCTGTTCGTGCGCAGCGACCGCAGCAAGGTCGCCGAGCTGGACGGCCAGTTGGCGCCGCTCAAGCAAATCGCCGACACCTTGGCTGTATTGGGTTTCGGCCAGCCGCGCAAAGTCATTCTCGACCAGATCGATGTGGTGCATGGCCTGTCCCTCGGCCAGCGTGAACCTAGCGATGCGGTGTTGATGGATGTCGCCGGGGCACTGCTGTACGTGGAAGCGACCCTGGCCGGCATGGTCGGCCCCGCCGAAGACGGCCGCCGCGAAGAAAGCCATCTGCCCACCACCGACGTTGGCCAGATTCACCAGTTGGTGATTAAGGAAGCGCGCAACGGCCTGGAACAGGCGAAAGACGCGATCATCGAATTCATCGCCTCGCAGTGGAACCACGAGCACCTGGCCCGTGTGCCAGAGCTGCTGACCCAGGCCCGTGGCGGCCTGGCCATGATTCCGCTGGAGCGTGCCGCCGCGTTGCTGCAGGCGTGCAACCGTTATATCCAGGAGCAACTGCTGGCGCGCAAAGCCGTGCCGAACTGGCAGAGCCTCGACACGCTGGCCGACGCCATCACCAGCGTTGAGTACTACCTCGAACGCTTGAGCGAAGACCATGCCGCCCAAGGCGACCTGATTCTCGATGTCGCCGAGGAAAGCCTGGAAGCCCTGGGCTATCCGCTTAAAGAGAAGCCGTCGATCCTTGATCGCGTTGAGCCTGCGCCGGAAACATTCGCGCCCCTGGCCGACCCGATGCACGACATCGACGTGCTGGAGCAAGCGCCTGAGTTTGCCGAAGAAGCCGAGCCGGCTCCCGCGCCGTTTGAGGCTGAACCGTCGTCGTTTGAATCGGACTTTGGCGTTATCGAAGAAAGCTTCAGCCTCGAAGACCTGCCGGTTGTCGAGACGGCGAGTGCACCCGCCAGCGGCGACGCCGGCGGTATCGAATTCTCTCTGGAAGATCTGCAAGCGCCGGAGCCGACTGCACAGTTGGACGACGACGAGCTGAGCCTGGACTTCAGTGAACTGCAAAGCAGCGAACTGGAAAGCACTGATCTGGAAATCGCCGAGCCGGACCTGCTGCCGCTCGAAGACAGCTGGACCCTCGAAGACCTTCCCGCCGCGCCGGGCGAAGTGGTTGAGCTGAGTTCGTTTGAAGAGCTGCCAACGCTGGACCTCAACGACGAACCGCTGACCCTTGGCGACGTGTCGAGCGAATGGAACAGCGACAGCCTTGAGCACCGCGACCTCGAACTCGATGCCCCCGAGGCGCCGGTGTTCTCGTTGGAAGATGGCGGTCTGGAAGAGTTGAGCCTGGACGCGCTGGACGACAATCCGGCCGACTGGAACGAAGCCGAACTGGCTGAACTGGATCTGCCCGAAGTCGAGCTGCCAGTTGCCGAGCCGCAAGTGCCTGTGGCGGCAGCACCGGCTGAAAAGCCGATGTCGATGGCCGACGTCATGGCCACCCCGGTGCAGGCCATCAACCCGCCTGCGCAAGACGTACCGCCGAGCCTGCTGCCGCCGCCCGAAGGCGAAGAGCCGATTGATGAAGACTTGCTTGAAGTCTTTATCGAAGAAGTCGGCGAGGTGCTGGAAACCATCGCCGAATACCTGCCGCAGTGGCGTGCTGACACCGACAACAAAACCGCGCTCACCGAAGTGCGCCGCGCCTTCCATACCCTTAAGGGCAGTGGTCGCATGGTGCGTGCGCTGATTATCGGCGAGCTGGGCTGGTCCATCGAAAACCTGCTTAACCGCGTGCTCGACCGCAGCATTCAGCCTGACGAAGACGTGCAGCAAGTGATTGCCGACGTGGTTGCGCTGATGCCCGCGCTGGTCGATGAGTTTGCCGCCAAGGCCCAGCGCCAGCGCGACGACGTCGATGCACTGGCCGCCACCGCCCACGCCTTGGCCCGGGGGCAGCGCCGCCCAAAACCTGAAGCCCCGGCGCCCGTGCAGGCAGCCGACGCCGTGGGCGAAACGGCGGCTGTCACCTCGCCAGAAATCGAAGCGCTGGACCCGCAGCTGATCGAGATTTTCCGTAATGAAGCGGAAACCCACCTCGACACGTTGGTGGGCTTCCTCGCCGATTGCGCCCAGCAGTTGCCGCAGGAAATCACCGATAACCTGCAACGCGCCTTGCACACCCTCAAGGGCAGCGCGCACATGGCTGGCATTCTGCCGATTGCAGAAATTGCCACGCCGCTGGAAAAGCTGGCCAAAGAATTCAAAACCAACCTGATCCCCATGGACCTGGCCGAAGCGGAATTGCTGCACACCGCCGAACAGCTGTTCCGTCAGGGTCTGGAACAGCTCGAAACCCATCCGCTGGCGCCAATCGAAGGGGCTCCCGAGTTCCTCGAACGCGTTGCCAAGCTGCACCAGGAACGCCTGGAAACCGCCCAGGCGGCCCGCGAAGACCTGCAAGGCAGCGACAAGCGCGACCCGCAACTGATCGGCATTTTCCTCTCCGAAGGCATGGACATTCTGCTGGACGCCGAGGATCTGCTGCGCAAATGGCGCGAGCATCCTTCCGAGCGTCAGGAACTGAGTGCGCTGCTTGACGAGCTGACCACCCTAGGCCGTGGCGCCGAGATGGCCGAACTGCCGCAAATCGATGAGCTGTGCGAGGCCCTGTTGGACCTCTACGGTGCCGTCGAAGAAGGCAGCCTGGCGGTGAGCGAGCGCTTCTTCAGTGAAGCGGAAAGCGCCCACGAAGCGCTGATCAGCATGATGGATCAGGTGGCTGCCGGCCTGCAGGTAAGCGCCGAGCCGCAACGCGTCGAAGCCTTGCGTCAGTTGCTGGGCGAGGCACTCGACCCCCAGACCCTGGCGCTGTTGAGCCCCGGCGGTGAAGCGGGGCTGAATATTGTCGAGTTGGACGAAGCCACCGCCGACCTGCAAATGGCCGAGTGGAGTAACGACACCAGCGAAGAACCGGTGCAGGAATACGACCTGTCGGCGTTCGACGCGTTGCCGGATGTCGAAGCGCTCGCGGCCGAGCCGGTTGTAGATGATGTGCCGGAGCAGCCGTCGACCGTAGAAATACTGCCCACCGCAGATGTGATGCCAGCCGTTGAAGAGTTGGCATTGATTGAGCCTGCGCCAGAACCGTTGGCGCCCGCTCCGGCAGTGGTTGCCGAGGCCGACCCGCTCGACGCCGAGATGGTGGAAATTTTCCTCGAAGAGGCGGTGGATATTCTCGAAAGCTCGGGCCAGGCCCTGGACCGTTGGCTCGGCGAGCCAGACAACCACTTGGCCTTGTCTTCCCTGTTGCGCGACTTGCACACCCTTAAGGGTGGCGCGCGCATGGCGGCCATTCGCCCAATTGGCGACCTGGCCCACGAGCTGGAAACCCTTTACGAAGGATTGGTCGACCGCCGTTACAGCTATTCGCCTGCGCTAGCCGGCCTGCTGCAACGCAGTCACGACAAACTCGCCGTGCTGTTGGATCAGTTGCAGGCTAACCAGCCGCTGCACGATCCGGCAGACTTGGTACACGACATCCGCAGCTTTCGCCAAGGTGGCGGGCAGAGCCTCTCCGCCGCAGCCGTCATGCTCGATGAGCAGGACCTCGCTGAACCGGTCGAGCTGAGCGACATTGACCCGGCGCTGGTCGATCCGATCATGGACGTCGAGCTGCCGAGCCCAGAAGCGCAATTGGTTGCTGCCGAAGACGAGCTGGAAGAGCTGCCGCTGGTGGAGCCGGTGGACGCTGAGCTTGAGCCGGACGCTATCGACTTCGACGACGTGACAGCCACCACCGAGCTGAGCGCTGAAGAACTGCACGACGTGCTGCCTGAGCCCGAGCTCGTTGAGCTTGAGCCAGAAGCGCTGGCGATTGACGAGCCACGCGTTGAAGACCTCGCCCCGGTTGCCGAGGTTTCTGAGCTGCCTGAGCCCGCGCCCGCGCCCGCACCGCAGCCTGTCGCGTACGAAGCGCCAGCCCCGACCGCCTTCGATGACGAGCGCGATCCGGAACTGGTGGAAATCTTCCTTGAGGAAGGTTTCGACATCATCGACAGCTCCAGCGCCGCCTTGCAGCGTTGGAAAGATGACCTCGATAACAGCCTTGAGCTGGAATCGTTGCAGCGCGATTTGCACACCCTCAAGGGTGGCGCACGCATGGCCGAGATTCGCGAAATTGGCGACCTGGCCCACGAACTGGAATTCCTTTACGAAGGCTTGGGCGATGGCCGTTTGCGCGCCAGCCCAGGGTTGTTCGTGCTGCTGCAAAGCTGCCACGACCGTCTGGCCGAGATGCTCGAAGCCGTGCGCGACAAGCGTCACGTGCCCAAGGGCGACGACCTGATCGAAACCATCAAACGCTTTCGCGCCAACCCCGACGAACAACTGAGCATGCCGTCGAGCGTGCACCTGGTTGCCGCCGTCGAGGAGCCCACCGCGGACGATGCCGAAGATGACGACATCCTCGACATCTTCCTCGAAGAGGCCGACGACCTGCTGGAAAGCATGGAAAGCGCCATCGGCCGTTGGGAAGAGAAGCGTGACGACAGCGATGCCGTCGACGACATGCTGCGCATTCTGCACACCCTTAAAGGCGGTGCGCGCCTGGCCGGTCAGAAAGCCCTTGGCGACCTGACCCACAACCTCGAACAGCACCTGACCGAGGCGCAGCAGCAAGGCGCGCCGTGGCCAGAGAGTCTGTTCCTCGATGTGCAATCAGGCTTCGAAGCGCTGCAAGGCGAACTCGATCAACTGCGTCAGCGCGTCAACGACAGCATGGCGGCCGACCTGGCCCAAGCCAGTCACGAGCCTGCCGAACCGCACGTGCCGGCGCCGCAGCCGAGCACCTTGCCAGCCGTGCATACGTTGGCCAATCCGATCGTGGCTGCCAGCGAGTTCTCGTCGGCGCCGGTGGCTTCCAAGGTGCTGCCGTTTGTACGCCGCGCCCAAGAGGCAGCGCTGGACGCCGCCGCGCGCCGCGCCCCGCAAGAACTGGTGAAAGTACCGGCCGAGTTGCTGGAAGGCCTGGTTAACCTGGCCGGTGAAACTTCCATTTTCCGGGGTCGCGTCGAACAGCAGGTGAGCGACTTCGGTTTCACCCTCGGCGAGATGGAAGCGACCATTGACCGGGTGCGCGACCAGTTGCGCCGCCTCGACATCGAAACCCAGTCGCAAATCATCAGCCGCTTCCAGGCCGAAGCCGAGCGCGTGGGCTACGAAGATTTCGACCCGCTGGAAATGGACCGACACTCGCAGCTGCAGCAGCTTTCCCGCGCGCTGTTCGAGTCGGCCTCCGACTTGCTGGAACTGAAAGAAACCCTGGCCGCGCGTAACCGCGATGCTGAAACCCTGTTGCTGCAACAAGCGCGGGTCAACACCGAGCTGCAAGAAGGCCTGATGCGTACGCGCATGGTGCCGTTCGACCGCTTGGTGCCGCGTCTGCGCCGAATCGTTCGCCAGGTGGCGAGCGAGCTGGGCAAACAGGTCGACTTCATCGTCGGCAACGCCGACGGCGAGATGGACCGTACGGTTCTGGAGCGTATCGTCGCGCCGCTGGAACACATGCTGCGCAACGCCGTCGACCACGGTATTGAACCGAGCGATGTACGTCGCGCGGCCGGCAAGAGCGAGCAGGGCACCATTCGCCTGAGCCTCGGCCGCGAGGGTGGCGACATCGTGTTGACCCTGGCCGACGACGGTGGCGGCATCAAGCTGGAAGCCGTGCGCCGCAAAGCGCTTGAGCGCGGCATGATGGACAGCGCCTCGGACCTGACCGATTACGAAATCCTGCAATTCATTCTGGAAGCCGGTTTCTCCACCGCCGAGAAGGTCACACAGATCTCCGGCCGGGGCGTGGGCATGGACGTGGTGCACTCCGAGGTGAAACAACTCGGCGGTTCCATGAGCATTGACTCGGTACCGGGCGAGGGCACCACCTTCCGCATCCGTCTGCCATTCACCGTGTCGGTAAACCGCGCGTTGATGGTGCTTTCCGGTGAAGACCTGTACGCCATTCCGTTGAACACCATCGAAGGTATCGTGCGGGTTTCGCCGTACGAGCTGGAAGCCTATTACGCACCGGACGCGCCGCGTTTCGAATACGCCGGCCAAGCCTACGAACTGCGCTACCTGGGCGACCTGTTGAACAACGGCCAGCAACCGAAACTGGTGGGCCAGAGCCTGCCACTGCCGGTGATTCTGGTGCGCTCCAGCGACCACGCCGTCGCCGTGCAAGTGGACTCGCTGGCCGGTTCGCGCGAGATCGTGGTGAAGAGCCTCGGCCCGCAGTTCGCCGGCGTGCATGGCATTTCCGGTGCGACCATTCTCGGGGACGGTCGCGTGGTGGTGATTCTCGACCTGCTGGCGACCATTCGGGTGCGTCACGCGCATCTGCTCAACCAGCTGCAAACCCGCACCGTCAGCCGTACCGCGCTGCCCGCCGAGGTGGAAGTGGAACGTCCGACGCTGGTTATGGTAGTCGACGACTCGGTTACCGTGCGTAAGGTCACCAGCCGTCTGCTGGAGCGTAACGGCATGAACGTGCTCACCGCCAAAGACGGTGTGGACGCCATCTCGCTGCTGCAAGAGCACAAGCCGGACATCATGCTGCTGGACATCGAAATGCCGCGCATGGACGGTTTCGAAGTGGCCAACCTGGTGCGTCACGATCAGAACCTGCAAGACCTGCCGATCATCATGATCACCTCGCGTACCGGTGATAAACACCGGGAGCGGGCGATGAACATCGGCGTCAACGACTACCTCGGCAAGCCGTACCAAGAGTCGTTGTTGCTGGAGACCATCACCAAGTTGGTGGCCGAACACCCGGTTAAACGCACATGACCGAGAAAAACAGCGCACGCATCGCCGTGCTCGCCGACACCTCGTTGCAGCGCCACGTGCTGCAACAGGCGCTGACGGGCAGCGGCTATAACGTGGTGCTCAACACCGACCCCGCGCGGCTCGATGCCGAGGCGCTGGCCGCCTGCGAAGCGGATTTGTGGTTGGTGGACCTGGCTCAGTCCGAAGACTCGCCGTTGATCGACACCCTGCTGGAGCATGCAGACGTGCCGGTGCTGTTTGGCGAAGGTCATGCGCCGGAGCGGCATTCGGAGAATTACCCACGCTGGGAACGCCGCCTGGTCGGCAAGCTCAAGCGCCTGGTGGGCGACCCCACGCAAGCGGTCGGCCCGAGCCTGCAAGCCCTGTTGGATGAATCGCAGCGCCCGGCGCGGCTGGACCTGCCGTCAGCGCTGGCTAACACGCCGCTGGCCGCGGGTGCGCCGGCGCGTCAGGTGTGGCTGCTGGCCGCTTCATTGGGCGGTCCGGCGGCGGTCAAAGCCTTCCTCGACGCGTTGCCAGGCGGGCTGCCGATTGGGTTTGTCTACGCCCAGCATATCGACGCCAGTTTCGAAGCCACCTTGCCGCAAGCCGTCGGCCGACACAGCCAATGGCACGTTAACCCTGCACGCCAGGGCGATGCCGTGCGCTGTGGCGAAGTGGTGGTGGCGCCCATTCAATACGAACTCGGCTTTGCCGAAGACGGCGCCATGAAGATTGCCGACCGTGGCTGGCCGGAACCGTACAGCCCGTCGATTGACCAGATGATGCTCAACCTCGCCCAGCATTTCGGCGCCATGAGCGGTGTGATCGCCTTTAGCGGCATGGGCAGCGATGGCAGTGCCGCCGCCGCCTATGTGCGCCGCCAGGGTGGCGCCATCTGGACCCAGCGCGCCGACAGTTGCGCCTGCGCGAGCATGCCCGACAGCCTGCGCGAGGGCGGCTACAGCGCCTACAGTGGCGACCCGCGCGAACTGGCGGAAACGCTGGTCAACCATTTAGCGTCGCAGTGCGCCTGATAGCGCCGACAGGATTTCCCCATGAGCCAAGCCGTCACCCCAACCACCGCCTCAACCGCCACCAGCATCACCGGGTTGCTAGTGCCCCTGGCCGACCGCACCTTGCTGCTGCCGAACGTGGCGGTGGCCGAGCTGATTCCCTATCGCGCGCCGCAAGTAACGCCCGGCATGCCGGCCTGGTTCCTCGGGCAAATGGCGTGGCGTGACTTGAGTTTGCCGTTGCTGTCGTTTGAAGCGGCGTCTGACGGCCAACCCCAGATTCGCCCCGGCGCACGCGTGGCGGTAATCAACGCCCTGGGCGGGCGCCCCAACGTGAAATTCCTTGCGCTGCTGGTGCAAGGCATTCCGCGCTCGCTGAAAGTGGGCACCGAGCTGGCCCGCGCCGACGTGCCGTTGGCGCCGCTGGAACTGGATGCCGTGAGCTTCGGTGAAGCGGTAGCCAAGATTCCCGACCTGCTGGCCCTGGAGCAGATGCTTGCCGATGCCGGTTTGATCTGATGCCCGTTCGCTGGGCTTCGCGCCGCTAAGCCCACCGCTTGCCTTTGACAAAACTTCAAACTTTTCCCCGCCTCGCCACTCACACCTCAGTACACCGAGACGCCGGCCGCTAGAGCCTGCGCTACCGACCGTTCTGCTGATGGAGAGTGAAAAATGACTGTTGTTCTGATGACCGACGTGGCCACGCTGCGTCAACGCGCGCGCCAGCACATTGAAGAAGGCGCGATTACCGAGGGCTACTCGGCCAACCGCGAAGAAGTGATCAAGCTGCTTAACACCGCGCTGGCCACCGAGCTGGTGTGCTACCTGCGTTACAAACGCCACTACTTCATGGCAACCGGCCTGAAAGCCAGTGCCGCTGCCGCCGAGTTCCTTGAGCACGCTCAACAAGAGCTGGCGCATTCGGACCAGTTGGCCGAACGCATCATGCAGCTGGGCGGCGAGCCGGACTTCAACCCAGCAAGCCTGACCGAGCGCTCCCACGCCGAATACGTGGAAGGCGCGACGCTGAAAGAGATGATTACCGAAGACCTGGTGGCCGAACGTATCGCCATCGACAGCTACCGAGAAATCATCAACTACCTGGGCAACGACGACCCGACTTCGCGCCGCCTGTTTGAAGAGATTCTGGCGCAGGAAGAAGAGCATGCCGATGATTTGGCGGATTTGTTGAAGGATTCTTGAGGATAGGCGTTTCGCCCGGCCCTCTCCCCCAGCCCCTCTCCCGCAAGCGGGCGAGGGGAGCTAACCGAGTCGCTGCTCGATTCCCCTCTCCCTTTGGGAGAGGGGCTAGGGGAGAGGGCCGGGGCAAACGTAGAACTAAAAATCCCCCCACAACTGCTGCGCCACACTCAACGCCACCACCGGCGCCGTCTCCGTGCGCAACACCCTTGGCCCTAACCGCGCCGCGTGAAATCCGCGCCCTTGCGCCTGCGCCACTTCAGCATCCGACAACCCACCTTCGGGCCCAATCAGAAACGCCAGTGACTGCGGTTTGTCATGGCTGGTCAGGGGCTCTGCCACCGGGTGCAGCACGAGTTTCAAGTCGGCCTGGGCCTGCTCGAGCCACTGCGCTAAAACAACCGGCGAATGAATCACCGGCAACACCGAACGCCCACACTGCTCGCACGCACTGATCGCCACCTGCCGCCAGTGCTCCAGGCGTTTGTCTTCGCGCTCGCCTTTAAGGCGCACTTCGCAGCGTTCGCTGACGATGGGCGTGATCTCGTTGGCGCCCAATTCGGTGGCTTTCTGAATCGCCCAGTCCATGCGCTCGCCGCGAGACAACCCCTGACCCAAATGAATATGCAGCGGCGATGGCGCTTGCCCCGGCAGCGCCTCGCGCAGTTCCACGCGCACGTTCTTCTTGCCTACTTCAATCAGCTCGCCAAGAAACTCCTGGCCGCTGCCGTCAAACAGTTGCACCGCATCGCCAACGGCATGGCGCAGCACGCGGCCGATGTAGTGCGCCTGGGTTTCTGGCAGGTCGTGCTGGCCGATGGAAAGGGGGGCATCAATAAAGAATCGGGAGAGGCGCATGGCGAAAACGGCAGTCGGCGATAGGGGCGGCAAGCATAGCCCAGAGCGTGTTTGAAATTCTCGTTCGCGCACGCGGTGCGCGCTTCAAATAGCCGGGAAAAGTTCATCGATGCTCCGGTAATACTTCGGATAACGCTAACTAATGTAAGTGTTTTGAAGTCTACGAAAGTTGATTAACTGAATGTCGAAAGCGTGCACACGATTTAATAGGAAAACACTTGTTTATCAGCTGTATAGATCGCTTTCGGTGCGCTAAAAAGTGCCGTTTTATGACTTGTCCGACCCGACAAATTACATCTCGGTCGTCAACTTTCCGCGCCACGAGCGTTGGCGTAATAGCACGTCAATGTGTCGTGAATTGAACAGGGCGTAACGCGCGAACATGGGGCAATGAATGGGGCTTTTGTTAGGCCCATGGGTAACTCGGCCAGCGGCGCGGATTGCATCTCCCACCGCGAAGACTGAGCGAGCGGGCGGCCATCGCTGGGTGCATCAGGTGGCCGCCACGCTCAACCCATTTGAATGACGCCCGGGCGCTGGTGCGGGTGCATGCCGACACATTCACTTCATGGGGACAACACAATGAGACTGAAACACACCGCAGTGGCACTGGCTGTGGCCAGCGCCAGCGTTTTCACCTTGTCGGCAGCGCAGGCGGGGCAGGCCGACTCCAAGGGATTCGTGGAAGACAGCACGCTCGATCTGATTTCACGCAACCTCTACTGGAACATGGACCGCCACGACCGGGGCACCGGCGATAACCGCGAGTGGGGCCAAGGCTTTCAGTTGGACTACGTGTCCGGCTTCACCCAGGGCACCGTAGGTTTTGGCGTCGACATGAGCGCCTACGCCGGCATTAAGCTCGACAGCGGCGGCGGCCGTGCCGGCTCGAAAATGTTCCCGCAGGATTCCGACGGCAATTCCGAAGACGACTTCTCGTCCCTGGGCGGCGCGGTGAAAGTTCGCCTCTCCAACACCACGCTGAAATACGGCGACCTGCGCCCGTACAACCCGGTTATCGCCATGGCCGATGCGCGCTTGGTCCCGGCCACTGCAACCGGCTTTCAACTGGACAGCGCCGAAGTTAAAGGCCTGAAAGTCGACGCCGGTCACTTCACCTCGTCCAAAGACAACAATCAGTCCGGCAGCCACGACGGTTTCTATGCGGGCTATGCCGGCAAGGAAGGCGGCGATGTCACCTTTCTCGGCGCCACGTACAGCATCACCGACACCCTCAGCGTCACCGGCTACGGCTCCGAATATGAAGACCTGTGGAAGCAGTACTACGGCAACGCCAACTACGTGATGGCGCTGAGCGACGACCAGTCGCTGAGCTTCGACTTCAACATTTACCGCACCCTCGACGAGGGCAAATCGCTGGCGGGCACCATCGATACCACCGCCTGGTCGTTCGCCACCGGCTACACCATTGGCGCCCACACAGTGACGCTGGCCTTTCAGAAAAACCACGGCGATCAGCCGTTCGATTATCTGGTACTGGGCGGCGGAATTTTCCAGGACTCCATCTACCTGGCCAACTCCATGCAACTGGTCGACTTCAACGGCCCGCGCGAAGAGTCCTGGCGCCTGGGGTACAACCTGAACATGGCCACCTACGGCGTGCCGGGGCTGACCTTCTACGCCGGCTATACCCGTGGCGACAATGTTGACGGCAGCCACATGGATGCCAGCAGTCCTTACAACTACTACGCCGACAACGAGAAGCACTGGGAGCGGGATATCTCGGTGAAATACGTGGTGCAGGACGGGCCGGCGAAAGACTTGTCCTTTCGCGTGCGGCAAGCCACGCACCGTATTTCCGGGACTTCGGATGTGGATTCCGATCAGGTTCGGCTGATCATCGAGTACCCGTTGAGCATTTTGTAAGGGCTGAAAAGCATCGAGGCTGAAGCCTCTCCTACAGGTTCACGTTTTCTGTAGGAGAGGCTTCAGCCTCGATCTTTCCACGGTGAATGGCGCTTAAATCGGCAACGCCATATAAAACTGCGAACCTTTGCCGGGCCGCGAATACACGCTGATTCGCCCGCCATGCAACTGCACGATTTCCTTGCACAAGGCCAAGCCCAACCCGGCGCCGCCTTTGCGTTTGCCGATCTGCACAAACGGCTCGAAAATTCGCGCCTGCTGGCTGAAGTCGATGCCTTCGCCGAAGTCCTGCACGCTGATAATCAGGCGTTCACCGTGACGCCGCGCTTGCACCTGAATTTCGCTGCCGCTGATGCTGTGGCGCAGGGCGTTGGCAATCAGGTTATCGAGCACGCGCTCGATCTGCTGGCGATCGATATTCACCTGCGTCAGCGGTTCCAGCACTTCCACCACGATATTGATGTCGCGCTCGCTGGCTTTGGCGGCGAAGCGTTGTTGCGTTTGGCCGATCAGCTCGTGCAGGTCGCACGGGGCGCGCTCCAATTTTTGCAGGCCGTTCTGGTAGCGCGAGAAGTTCAGCAAGTCGGTGATGAGCTGCACCAGGCGCGCCATCTCTTCGTCCACGGTGCGGATCAAGTCTGCTTCGCGCGATTCCTCGCCGAACTTCAACCGTTCCTGCAACAGACTGAAGGCCATGTGCATGCCCGTCACCGGCGTGCGCAGCTCGTGGGAAGCACGCAGCACAAACTCCATGCGAATGCGCTCGAACGCGCGCTGTTCGGTGACATCGCGCAGCACCATCACGGCGCCCACGGTTCGGCCGTCGATGTGATGCACCGGGGTCAGCGCCCACGCCAGCAGGCGTTTTTCACCGGCGGTTTCAATCAGTAAATCTTCCGGCACCTGCTCCAGTTGTTTGCCGCTAAGCACCAGGCTTACGGCTTCGTCCAGCTCCGGGCGGTTGATCACCGAGCCGAAGCTTTTGCCCAGCAGGTCGTGCTCCCAGAACAACTGGCGGATAGCAACCGGATTGGCGTGCTCGATGTCGCCGTTGACGTCGATGATCACCAGGCCGTCGTCGATGCTGTCGAGCACGGCTTGCAGGCGTTTCTGGCTGGCTAGCAAGGCCTCGACGTTGGTTTCCTTGAGCTGGCGCAGGGCATCCGCCATCAGCCCGAAACGGCGGCTGAGCAGGGCCATTTCGCTGACCGAAGACACCGGTAACGCCACGTCGAAATCGCCCTGGCTGATTTTGTCGGCCGCAGTGGCGAGCGCTTCGATGGGGCCGCCAAAACGGCGGGCGATGCTTTGTGCCGTCAGCAGCCCAATGAGCAGCACGGCACCGCCCAACAGGCTCAGGAGCAGGGCGATCAGCCTGGCCCGATCGCGTGCCTGGGCTTCGGCCATGGTCACGTTGTTAATGGCGACCTGCTGCACTTCGAGCATTTGCTTGCGCACGTCGTTGAAGGCCTGGCTGACGGTGTTGTCGTCGTTGACGCCGCCGTTGGCCGGGTCGGCCTTGTCGAGCGTTACCTGAAACTCGCTGTAGGCTTTCTCAATGCGCTCAAACCCTTCACGGTCGTGGCGGTTTTCCAGGTCCAGGCTTTCTTCCAGCAGATTGCGAAATTGAGCCTGAGAAGCGCGCAGTGCCTTCATGTCCGGTTTAACGCTGAGCATGATGGTCAACTGGTCGCCAAAGCTGGTGCGCAGGCGTTGGCTGAGGTCGATGGTGGCGAAGCTGTTCTGGATCAGGCCTTCCTGGGTTTGGGCCATGCGCAACACGCTGACCACCCCCAGCAGCAAGCCCAACAGCGCGACGGTGATCAACGCTGAGAAGCTCAGGAAGAACCGCGTTCGCAGGGTCATGGCTGGCTTCATAGGTTGTACTGTTTGCGTTTGCGATAGAGCGTCGAGGCGTCGATGCCCAGGGTTTTGGCGGCTTGGTCAAGGGTGTCGCTGGTGGCCAACACGGCGGCGATGTGGGCTTTTTCCAGGTCTTCCAGGCTCAGGTCGGCGCCGACCCGTGGCGCGTTGCTGCTGGTGGGCGCGACCAGGCCGAGGTGGCTGACATCCACCAACTCTTGCGGGCAGATGATGCTTGCCCGCTCGATGACGTTGCGCAGCTCGCGAATGTTGCCCGGCCATTGATAGTCGAGCAGGGCGTTGCGTGCTTCTTCGGTAAAGGCGCGGGCAGGGCGCGCGTAGTCTTTCACAAAGCGGGCGAGGAACCGCTCGGCCAGCATCAGCACGTCGTCGGCGCGCTCGCGCAGCGGCGGCAGCTTGAGGGTGATGACGTTCAGGCGATAGAGCAGGTCTTCACGAAACTTGCCTTCGCGCACCATGGCGTCGAGGTCGAGGTTGGTGGCCGCGACGATGCGCACGTCGGCGCGACGGGTCACCGGGTCGCCGACCCGTTCGTATTCTTTGTCCTGAATAAAGCGCAGCAACTTGGGTTGCAGGCTCAGGGGGAAGTCGCCGATTTCGTCCAGGAACAGGGTGCCGCCATCGGCCTGGCTGACGCGGCCGAGGGTGCTTTCGCTGGCGCCGGTAAACGCGCCACGGCTGTGACCGAACAGCTCGCTTTCCATTAACTCGGCAGTGAGCGAGGGGCAGTTGATGGTGACCGAGCCTTTCTTCGAGCGTTGGCTCCAGCCGTGAATGGCGCGGGCCAATTCACCTTTACCGGTACCGGATTCGCCAAGGATCAGAATGTTGGCGTCGGTGCCGGCCACCTGCCGGGCGGTTTCCAGCACGGCCATCATTGCCGGGCTGTGGGAGTCGAGGTCGTCGCCTGGCTTGCGCGCTTGGCCTTCCAACTGTTCAAGGCGCGCGGCCAGGGAACGGATTTCCAACTGCTTGGCGGCGACCATGCGCAGTTGGTCCGGGCTGCACGGCTTGACGAGGTAGTCGCTGGCGCCGGCTTGCATGGCGTCCACGGCGGTGTCGATGGCCGAGTGCGCGGTGACGATGATCACGCGCATCCACGGCGCTTGCAGGCGCATCTGCGCCAGCACTTCCAGGCCGTTGTCCTCACCCAGGCGCAGGTCCAGCAGGCACAGGTCGAACACCTGGCGTTGCAGCAGGGTGTCAGCCTGCATGGCGCTGGTCGCGGTGGCTACGGTGTAGCCCTCGTCTTCCAGGCAATAGCGGAACGTACGAAGAATTGCCGACTCATCATCGACCAATAAAATGCGGCCATTTTTCGGGCTGGGAGCTTCCATGTGTGTTCTCAGATCGGTTGCAGTGAGCGTTAGTCACGGAAAGTACGGGCAAGTTCGTGCAACTTGCACGGTGGATTTAAACCCATCCTGCAAGCTGCATGGCGGAGCGTCTCGCTTGGACTGACTAACCCGTTGTTTTTAAACGAAATAAAAAGTTTTAAAAAGCTGGCACAGCGCTTGCGATATCCCTTGCAACAGGCCAAGAACGGCCCTAGACCGAGAGGAAATCATCATGAGCAGTCGCACCAGCCAACTGAACGAACTGATCGAAATCACCCGTGACGGTCAGCGCTTTTACGAGCACGCCCGCACCGAGGTCAAAGACCCGCAGCTGCAGGCCCTGTTTCGCGACATGTCGCAAGCCAAAATCCAGGTGATTCAGGCCCTGGCCGTGAAAGTAGCCGCCAACCATGAAACCCCCGCTCAGGGCGGCACCATGATGGGCAAGCTGCGTCAGGTTTACGCCGACACCAAAGCCAGCATGTCCAAAGATGAAGGCGCCGCTTACGTCGCCGAACTGGAAGATACCGAAGACCGCATCCTGCATGCCTTCGAAGACGCCATGGAAGATGCCGACCCGGATCTGCGCGCCGCCCTGGCCGTAGAAATGCCGAAAGTGCGTGCGTGCCACGACCGTATGCGTGAGCTGAAGCATTCGCTGAAGTAAGCCTGTTTCCGTGTGCGTTGGGCTGAGCCAAGCGAAGCCCAACCGCCCGCCACCGCAGGTTTTGTTTTAACCAGGCTGTACCGAATTTTTTAACGCAAGACGAAACAAGGAACCTGAACCAAGCCAGAAGGCCGTGGTTCCAACCCAGTAAGGGTTCCTGACAAACAGGGTTTCGAACCCGAACCAAACGTAAGGAGAGACATCATGTTGAGTTGGGCCATTACCTTTCTGATCATCGCCATCGTCGCAGCAGTGTTGGGCTTTGGTGGTATTGCGGGCACCGCAACCGGCATCGCGAAAATTCTCTTTGTCGTGTTCCTGGTGATGTTCGTTGTTTCGCTGATCTTCGGCCGTCGCGGTCGAGTCTGACGCCATCAGCGCCACACCAAAACGCCCTCGTTCGAGGGCGTTTTTTTATGCCTGCGTTTTAGCGCGCAGCCCTGCGTTTAAGGCTTGAAGTTGCGTGCATCTTTGGCCCAGACGTCCAGCACCGGGGCGAGGTCTTTCACCGTCAGTTGCGTGGTGTCGTTTTCCAGCCGCAGCCCGGTGCCCTTGCGGACCACTTCGGCGACCGGCTTGCCCGTCGCGCCATCCAGCGCCTGCATTTCTACAAAGATGGTGGTGTCTTCATCGCGCGTGCCCGCTGCCGCCGTAGCGGCCGCGACTGCCAGCGCGATCGGGATGACTTCATAGAACTGCAAACCCTTGGCCGAGGTGTCGACGGCGGTAATGGCTGAACGCAGCACTAAGGTGTCGGCGTCGGCTTGGTTGACGATGCGCAAACGGCCTGCCAGTTCGCGTTGCATGGCCTGTTGCAGGTAGTTGGCAATGTCATTGAGCGCTTTCTGACTGACCTGCTCATTGGGCTTGGGCGCCGGGTAGAACTGCGGCTTTTCCACCAGCACGGAGCTGTAGTGGTTGAGGTCCAGGCCCGGCTTGATCCAGCGCAGCACGGGCGCGCCACTGGCCGAGGTGGCCGGTTTAAGAATGGAATAGTCCGACAAAAAGCCCGAGTACTGCTCAGGCTGGGTGGTGGAGCTGGAGCAACCCGCCATGAGCAAAGCGCTGCTCAAGGCAAAACTGGCGATCAAGCGTTTAGTCATCCTTGAAACTCCTAAGCGAAACGTGAACCGGTGCGCACCGGCGGGCACTGCTGGCGAAGTGAGCCTAGCTGAGAAAAATGACCGTGCTGGTGCGGGTGTCGGTGGCAATGCAGCAAAGGGCGCCGCTATCATCCGCGGCACATCAAGAGGACGAACCATGCTCAACGGCTTGTGGCTGAGCTTTTTCATTGTTGCCGCCATTGCGGCGTTATCGCAGTGGTTGGTGGGCGGCAACGCCGGCGTGTTTGCGGCCATGGTCGAAGGCCTGTTCGCCATGGCCAAGCTCTCGGTCGAGGTGATGGTGTTGCTGTTCGGCACCCTGACCCTGTGGCTCGGCTTTCTGCGCATCGCCGAGAAGGCCGGCATCGTCGATTGGCTGGCCCGCATGCTGGGCCCGTTGTTCCGCCGCCTGATGCCCGAAGTGCCGCCGGGCCATCCGGCCTTGGGGCTGATCACCATGAACTTCGCCGCCAACGCCCTGGGCCTGGACAACGCCGCCACACCCATTGGCCTTAAAGCCATGCGCGCCCTGCAGGAACTCAACCCCAGCAGCACCACCGCGAGCAATGCGCAGATTCTGTTTCTGGTCCTCAACGCCTCGTCGCTGACCCTGTTGCCCGTGACCATCTTTATGTACCGCGCCCAGCAAGGCGCGCCCGACCCGACCCTGGTGTTCCTGCCGATTCTGTTGGCCACCAGCGCCTCGACGCTGGTCGGTTTGCTCTCGGTGGCGGTGATGCAGCGCCTGCGCCTGTGGGATCCGGTGGTGCTCGCGTACCTGATTCCGGGCGCCTTGCTGCTTGGCGGCTTTATGGCGCTGTTGGCCGGCTTGTCGGCCACGGCGTTGGCCGGCTTGTCGTCGCTGCTGGGCAACCTGACGCTGTTCGGTTTGATTCTGCTGTTCGTGCTGGTCGGTGCGCTGCGCAAAGTGCCGGTGTACGAAACCTTCGTCGAAGGCGCCAAAGAAGGCTTCGACGTCGCCAAAAGCTTGCTGCCGTATCTGGTCGCCATGCTCTGCGCCGTCGGCGTGTTGCGCGCCTCGGGTGCGTTGGATTTCGGCCTGGACGGCATTCGTTGGCTGGTTGAACAGTTGGGCTGGGATAACCGCTTTGTCGACGCCTTGCCCACGGCGATGGTGAAACCGTTCTCCGGCAGCGCGGCGCGCGCGATGCTGATTGAAACCATGCAAAGCCAAGGCGTCGACAGCTTCCCCGCGTTGGTGGCGGCGACGATTCAAGGCAGTACGGAAACCACCTTCTACGTGCTGGCCGTGTATTTCGGCGCCGTCGGCATTCAGCGCGCGCGGCACGCCGTGGGCTGTGCGCTGCTGGCGGAATTTGCCGGCGTGGTGGCGGCCATTTCGGTGTGCTACTGGTTTTTCGGCGGCTAACGGGCCGCACGACGAGACGCCATGCAGGCGACGGCACGCTGACTAAACTCAGCCCATCGCCAACGCGCTTTGGAGTGGGTTATGTCTCTACGTTCGGTCAGTGTGGGTCTGCGTAACTTCATCGGCTTTGGCGTGTTGACGCTGTGCTTGTTGGTCACAGGTGGCGTCGCGCTCACCGAGTTGTCGAGCCTGCGTACCGATTTGATGGAAGTGAAAGACGTCTGGATGGGCGGTCTGGACTTGATGGCCAAGATCAAATCCGACCGCCAACTGATGCGCCTGGATGAAAACGAAATCGTCGCTCAGCCCAACGAGTTGACGTCACTCGGCGCGGAAATCCGCACCATCACCGACCGCGTGCACGGCTACGACAAAGAGTACGAAGGCACGATTATTCTTGATGAAGACCGGCGCCTGTTCGGCGACTACGAAACCAAAAGCGACGCGTACGAAAACGCCCTCGACGCCGTGCTGGCAGGCATGGCCAGTGGCGGTGTGACGCCAGCGGTGGCAGCTCAATCCGAGCAAGCCTTCGATGCCTTGATTGCCTCGCTTGACGCGCTGATCGCCCTCAACAACCGGGGCGCGGCTGAAGCGGGGTCGCGTGCCGAAGCCAGTGCCAACAACGCCACCGTGACCTTCAGCCTGATTCTGCTGGCCAGCGTCATTTTCACCGTGATTGCCGCCGTGCTACTTAGCCGCAGCATCACCCGGCCGCTGGCGGTTCTGGCGGCATCGGCCGAGCGCATTGCCGCCGGCGACCTCAGCCAGCCGGTGCCGGCTGAAGGCGCCGATGAGGTGACCCACGTGCAGCGGTCACTCAGCGGCATGCAAGGCACGCTGCGGGAAACCCTGCTGAACATCCAGAACTCCGCCACTCAGCTCGCCTCGGCGGCCGAGCAGCTGCATGCAGTAACCGACGATTCTTCACGCGGCATCACCCGGCAGAACGATGAAATTCAGATGGCTGCTACGGCGGTGACCGAGATGTCCGCCGCTGTCGACGAAGTGGCGCGCAACGCCAACCACACCTCCGACACCTCACGCGAAGCCCAGGAGACCGCCCAGGCCGGGCGCGAGCAGGTAAGCAGTACGCGAAACACCATCGAGCAACTGACAGACCGCTTGAACATCACCTCCACTACCATCGCCACGCTCGCCGACGAGGCCATCGCCATCGGCCGTGTGCTGGAAGTGATCCGCACCATTGCTGAACAAACCAACCTGCTGGCCTTGAACGCTGCCATTGAGGCGGCGCGCGCCGGTGATCAGGGTCGCGGCTTTGCCGTGGTGGCAGACGAAGTGCGCGCGCTGGCCCAGCGCACGCAAACCAGTACCCAGGAAATTGAGCGCATGATCAGCGCCATCCAAACCGCCAGCCAGCAGTCGGTGAGTGCGATGGAACAAAGCAGCGAATACGCCAGCCGCAGCCAGATCATGGCCAGCCAGGCCGATAGCGCGTTGCAACTGATCGCCGAGCGCGTCAACCAGATCAACGACATGAACCTGGTGATCGCCAGCGCGGCAGAAGAACAAGCCAGCGTGGCCCGGGAAGTGGACCGCAACCTGGTCGCCATCCGCGACATCGCCGAACAGAACGCCACGGGCGCGCATGAGACGTCGGTGGCCAGTGATCAACTGGCTAAGTTGGCGAGTGATTTGAACGCGATGGTGCAGCGGTTTCGGTTGTAGCTAAGGGAGGAGGGTGGGCCAGAGGTCGGACCAGGTTGGGTTGGTGGATTCGATGAGTTCAATTTTCCACTCGCGTCGCCATTTTTTGAGCTGCTTTTCGCGGGCTATGGCAGTGAGCATGTCTTCATATACTTCGAAGTACACCAGACGGTGAGCATTGTAGGCGCTGCTGAAACCGGGAATGGCTGCGGTTCGATGCTGCCATATGCGTTTGACTGGATCTGAGGAGACGCCGATGTAAAGCGTGCCGTTTTTCTGGCTGGCGAGTATATAGACCGTCGGAATCCGTTCCATGAGGTTTGTTCGCGTGTGGAAGGGCGCTTAGGTTTATCGCCCGGCGCGGGATGGGGAATCGGCTAGATCCCTTTGTCCGGCGGAAGATTCTGGATCCCGAATCGTCGGACCGCCGCCTTCGCGAGGATGACGGTGAAGGGGCAAACACCTCCGTCATCCTCGCGAACGCGGGGATCCAGTCTTTGGAAGGAGGGTGCGGCGTCCGGCTCGCGGTAGTTTGCGAAGGGCATGAACGCAAGGCTTCTTTAACCCTCCGTCATCCTCGCGAACGCGGGGATCCAGTCTTTGGAAGGAGGGTGCGGCGTCCGGCTCGCGGTAGTTTGCGAAGGGCATGAACGCAAGGCTTCTTTAACCCTCCGTCATCCTCGCGAACGCGGGGATCCAGTCTTTGGAAGGAGGGTGCGGCGTCCGGCTCGCGGTAGTTTGCGAAGGGCATGAACGCAAGGCTTCTTTAACCC
>NZ_CEEDHK010000004.1:215490-263489 GCF_979254655.1 Pseudomonas sp. AC229 | reverse complement strand
CTTTGGAAGGAGGGTGCGGCGTCCGGCTCGCGGTAGTTTGCGAAGGGCATGAACGCAAGGCTTCTTTAACCCACCGTGATCCTCGCGAACGCGGGGATCCAGGCTTTGGAAGGAGGGTGCGGCGTCCGGCTCGCGGTAGTTTGCGAAGGGCATGAACGCAAGGCTTCTTTAACCCACCGTGATCCTCGCGAACGCGGGGATCCAGGCTTTGGAAGGAGGGTGCGGCGTCCGGCTCGCGGTAGTTTGCGAAGGGCATGAACGCAAGGCTTCTTTAACCCACCGTCATCCTCGCGAACGCGGGGATCCAGGCTATTGAACCGAAGTGCCATCCCGCGAAAAACTACCAAACCAAACCAAACCAAACCAAACCAAACCAAACCAAACGCCCTAAGGCGTCACCTCAAACCGCAACACCCCAATCACCTGCCCATCCTCAGTCAACACCCGCACCTCCCAATCCCCTTCCACTTCCTGCGGAAAGTTCTGTTTGTGCGTCCAAGACCGATACCCCTTCGCCCGCCCGCCGCTGATGTCCAGGGCGATGCGGTCCATCTCTTCGCCGTTGTGGCGCCATACATGATAGATGCGCTCGGCCAAACCACGCGGCGCATTGATGGCCGTGTAGGCATACAGGCCTTTGGTGCGCAGGTCGTTGGCGGTCATGGTGCTCAGGCTTTCACCGGGCGCGCGGTTGAAGTCGTCCAGTTCGGTGGTCACGGCCACTTCGGTCAGCCACAGCGTGGCCGGCGGCACCCATGAGCGCAGCAACCAACCCGCACCGCCCAGCGCCAGGGTCAGGCCGATGAGCGCCAAGCCACGCCACCAGCGTTGAATAGGGAAGGTCACCAGCAAACTGGGAAAAGACAGCGCCACCGCAATGCCCAGCGCCAGTTTGTAACTCTGCGCGGTGGTCAGGTGCAGGATGATGGGCAGCGCCGTCAGCAGCGCGGCGAACAGGGTCAGCGTGTGCATGGCCAGGTATAGCCAGCGGCGCGGGGCCAGCCATTTGTTGTAGATGGGGTCGATGATGCTCACCAGGCCGGCACAGGCCAGCAACCCGGTGAACATTAATTGCCCGCTGTTCCAGGTGGTGGTGATGATGAAAAACGGCAGCACGAAGAACAGGCTTTCCTGGTGGATCATCTGCGTCAGGTAACGCACCAGAGGTTGCGGCAGTTCGCGGCCAAAGAGCCTGGCGAACACGCGGGTCACGACGCTTTCCAAGGTCAGCCATAGCCAGCTGATTAGCAGCATTACAGCAATGGGCGTGGCCAGCCGCGCTTGCCGGTCGACGAGCACGAAGCTCAACACACCCGAGATAAAACCGAATGCCGCCACCACGCCAGGGTAGCGTTGCAGCAGGGCAATAACGGCGAGTGCGCGGGTTTTCCAGGTGTCTATCACGGAGGCAGGCCGGCAGGTTGAAAAGCAGGAGCGCAGAATACGGGCGGACACAGCGGGGGTCCATGGTGGCGCTTTAAGTAGGAGTGTGGCGCGCCAATTACGTTGCGCTTGTTTGTTCATCGGCGCTGCTGGCGCAATTGGCCACCGCCGCTGGCCGCCGTTGCCACTGTTGCCCGCCCGTTTGCGCCCGTACAGTGCGGCGGGCTAAAACAAAAATAAAAGGCCCGTTTATGAATTACGACGCGAGTTCTCAACTCATCCTCGGCCTGGTGCTGGCGGCGCTGATTTTCGGCGTGTCGCTGGAACTTCGCGTGGCGCAATTTCGCGCCATCGTGCGGCACCCGCAACCGGTGCTCGCCGGCATGTTGGGTCAGTGCCTGCTGCTGCCCTGGCTCACGCTGCTGGTGACCTTGCTGGTCGACTTGCACCCTGGGCTGGAGCTGGGCCTGCTGTTAGTGGCCTGCTGCCCCGGCGGCAATCTCTCGAATGTGATGACCCACCTGGCGCGCGGCAATACGGCGCTGTCGATGAGCATGACGGCGCTGTCCAGCCTGCTGGCGCTGGTGCTGTTGCCGCTCAACTTCGCGCTGACCAGCGCCTGCAATCCCGAAGCGTCCGCCTACCTGGCCGAGCGCCTGAGCAGCCTGCATGTCGATCACCTGAGCATCATCCTCAACCTGCTGTGGCTGCTCGGTCTGCCGCTGGCGCTGGGCATGTTGGTGGGCAACCTGTGGCCCCACGTGGCCGAACGGATCATGCCGTGGTTCAAGCGCTTCGCTCTGCTGGCGTTCGCGTTTTTCGTGGTTGGCGCGCTGGCGAGCAACTGGAAAATGTTCACCGCCTCGCTCGGCTTGGTGCTGGTGTTGGTGGTGGTACACAACGCCAGCGCCATCGTGCTCGGTTGGTTGATGGCGAAGTTGGCGCGCCAGCGCGGGGCCAATTTGCGGGCCATGGTTATCGAGATTTCCATGCACAACTCCGGGCTTGCCTTGGGGCTGATCTTTTCCCAGTTTGGCGGCGAGGCCAACATGGCCCTCGTCGCAGCGCTGTGGGGCACCTGGCATCTGGTCAGCGGGTTGCTGCTGGTGCTGTTCTGGCGCAATCGCCCGCTGGCGGTGGCCGGCGCTGACAAGGAGACGCTGACATGCGCGTCCTGATTACCGGCGCGGCAGGTTTTATCGGCCAGCAACTGCTTAACGACCTGGCGGCGCAGCATCCCAAATGGACGTTGATCGCCGCCGACATCCGCTCACAAACCACGCAGGGTTTGAAAATGAATGTCGAGCCGGTGTTGCTCGATATCAGCCAGCCGAACCAGGTGCGCGAATGCGTGGCGGCGTGGAAGCCCGAGGCGATTGTTCATCTGGCGTCGGTGGTCACGCCGCCGCGCGGCATGAGCGACGCGCAGTTGCACGCGATTGATGTCGGCGGCACCCGCTCGATTGTTGAAGCGGCAGTGGCCAGCAGCGTGAAGCAGCTGATCGTCACCAGCTCCGGCGCGGCGTATGGCTATTTTCCCGAAAACGCCGAGTGGATCGACGAAAACGATCCGCTGCGCGGCCACCCGCATTTCGCTTACGCCAAGCACAAACAGGAAGTGGAGGTGTTCCTGGCCAATGCCCGCCGCCATCATCCGCAGCTGCACCAGCTGGTGCTGCGGCCGGGCACGATTTTGGGTAAGCGGGTGAACAACCAGATCACCGACATGTTCAGCAAGCGCGCCGTGCTCGGTATTAAAGGCAGTGACAGCCGCTTTGTTTTTATCTGGGATCAGGACGTGGTCAGCATCATTCGCAAAGGTCTGGAAACCCATGCGCAGGGCATTTTTAACCTGGCCGGCGACGGCGCCCTGAGCCTGCGCGAGATTGCCGCGCTGCTGGGCAAGCCGTATCGGCCGTTGCCGGCCGGCCTGATCCGCAACGCCTTGCGCATTCTTAAACCGTTGGGGTTGAGCCAGTACGGCCCGGAGCAACTCGACTTTCTGCGCTACCGGCCGGTGCTGAGTAACCGCCGTTTGAAAGAAGAGTTCGGCTATCAACCGCGCTACAGCAGCCGCGAAGCCTTTATGGCGTTTTTGGCTGCACGCAACGGTTAAGGCTTCGCGGCGCTTGCTTAGGCGCGCTTCAGCGTCTTGACGCCTTCGGCGGTGCCCAGCAGCAACAGATCGGCACCGCGCGCGGCGAACAAGCCGTTGGTGACCACGCCGACGATGGCGTTTATCTGGGTTTCCAGCTCCGCCGGGTTGGTGATCTGCATGTTCATCACATCCAGAATGATGTTGCCGTTGTCGGTAATCACGCCTTCGCGGTACACCGGGTCGCCGCCCAGTTTCACCAATTCGCGGGCGACATGGCTGCGGGCCATGGGAATGACCTCTACCGGCAAGGGGAAATTGCCCAGCACCGGCACCAGCTTGCTGCCGTCGGCAATGCAGATAAATGTCTGTGCCACGGCGGCGACGATTTTCTCGCGGGTCAGCGCAGCGCCACCGCCTTTGATCAGGTTCAGGTGCTCGTCGCTTTCGTCGGCGCCGTCGATGTAGAACTCCAGGTCGCTCACGCTGTTGAGTTCATACACCGCGATGCCATGGCTTTTGAGGCGCGCGGCGGTGGCTTCGGAGCTAGCGACGGCGCCATCGAAAGCGCCTTTGTGCTTGGCCAGCGCGTCGATAAAACAGTTAGCCGTCGAGCCGGTGCCGACGCCGACGATGCTCTTGTCATTGAGCTTCGGAAGAATGAAGTCAACGGCCGCCTGGGCCACGGCTTGCTTGAGTTGATCCTGAGTCATCGCGGGTTCTGCGCCTGAAGGTAAACGGGGAGGCGCGGATTATAGCCTTGGCGCCGGGTCGGGTGGCGCCAACATAGGCGCCATCACGCCAGTCCGCAGGTGGCCGCAGGCCAGAGCGCTGGAGTAGACTGGCCGACCCGCCCTGTAAGCCAAAGATGCCGCCATGCTTGAACAGTACGTGAAGAAAACCCTGACCTCGCGCGTGTATGACGTCGCGGTGGAAACCCCGTTGCAGCCCGCGCGCCAGTTGTCGGACCGCCTGGGCAATCAGATTCTGCTCAAGCGCGAAGATTTGCAGCCGGTTTACTCGTTCAAAATTCGCGGCGCGTACAACAAGCTGGCGCAGCTCAGCGCCGAAGAACTCGCCCGCGGCGTGGTTACCGCTTCGGCCGGCAACCATGCGCAAGGCCTGGCATTGGCCGCCAAACACCTGGGCGTTAAAGCCACCATCGTGATGCCGCGCACCACGCCCGAGCTGAAGGTTAACGGGGTGCGCAGCCGTGGCGGCAAAGTGGTGCTGCATGGCGACGCATTCCCCGAGGCGCTGGCCCATTCGCTCAAGCTGGTCGAGGAAAAAGGCTATGTCTATATCCATCCGTACGACGACGAGTACGTCATCGCCGGCCAGGGCACGGTGGCAATGGAAATTCTTCGCCAGCAGCCCGGCGCGATCGACGCCATTTTTATCCCGGTCGGCGGCGGCGGGCTGATTGCTGGCATGGCCGCCTACGTGAAGTACCTGCGTCCGGAGATCAAGATCATCGGCGTCGAGCCAGACGACTCCAACTGCCTGCAAGCCGCCTTGGCGGCGGGCGAACGGGTGGTGCTGAGCCAGGTGGGCCTGTTCGCCGACGGCGTGGCGGTGGCGCAGATCGGCAAGCTGAACTTCGACATCTGCCGCGAGTACGTGGACGAAGTCATCACCGTCAGCACCGATGAAATCTGCGCGGCGATCAAAGACATCTACGACGACACCCGCTCGATCACCGAGCCGTCCGGCGCCCTCGCCGTGGCGGGCATCAAGAAGTACGTCGAGCGCGAAGGCGTGACCGGCAAGGTGCTGGTGGGCATCGACTCTGGCGCCAACGTGAACTTCGACCGCCTGCGCCATGTAGCCGAGCGCGCCGAACTGGGCGAGGGCCGCGAGGCGATCATCGCCGTGACCATTCCGGAAAAGCCGGGCAGCTTCAAAGCGTTTTGCGAAGCCATCGGCAAGCGCCAGATCACCGAATTCAACTACCGCTACCACACCGATAAAGAGGCGCACATTTTCGTCGGGGTGCAGACGCACCCGGACACCGACCCGCGTTCGACGCTGGTGGAAGGGCTGCGCGCCCAGGGCTTCCCGGTGCTCGACCTGACCGACAACGAACTGGCCAAGCTGCACATTCGCCACGCCGTGGGCGGCCATGCGGCAGCGGTGCCGGACGAAAGCGTGTTCCGTTTCGAATTCCCCGAACGGCCGGGCGCGCTTTTCAACTTTCTCACCAAGCTGGGCGGGCGCTGGAACATCACCATGTTCCACTACCGCAACCACGGCGCCGCCGATGGCCGAGTGTTAGCCGCGCTGCAAGTGCCAGAAGACGAGCGTCATCTGCTGCCGGCCGCGCTGGAGGAAATTGGCTATCCGTACTGGGATGAAAGCGCCAATCCGGCCTATAAGCTGTTTCTTGGTTAATTAATGATCAGATGCGCAGCCGCCATTCGGCGGCATGGGCACGCCTGACAGGGACGCGACATGGAACATTATCTGCTCTTCAAAATTCTCCACAGCGCCGTAGCCGTGCTGCTGCCGCTGGGCGTGATCGCTCATATCTTCATGCTGTTCAAAGCCCAGCGTCGGGGCGACTTGGCCGTGCTGCAACGCAAAGTACGGCGCACTCGCGTAATGAGTCTGCCGGTGTTCGCCGTGCTGGCTGCCACGCTGCCGGTGAGCGGTTTTTATCTGGTGCACGTGGCCGGCTGGCCGCTTAGCCAGCTGTGGCTGCTGCTCAGCTCGGTGCTGTTTATCGTGCTGTTTGTTGTCGGCCTGCTGCTGTCGGGGCGCCTGGCCGCCTGGGAAGCGCTGGGCCCGGTGGCCGCACCGCAGCGGTTGCAGCGTTTTGCGCTGGTGTATGGCGTGCTGATTCTGCTGTTGCTGGTGGCAATTCTTGGCCTGATGGGTGCTAAGCCGGCGTAAGAAAGAGCAAAAACTCGAGGCTAAAGCCTCTCCCACATGGGACTGGTCCCTGTAGGAGAGGCTTTAGCCTCGATGCCGTTGAGATCAGCCGCGCAAACTAATCACCGGCCAACCCCGACGCTCAGCTTCGGCGCGCAGCGTGGGGTCCGGGTCAACGGCGAACGGGTGGGCTACTTTCTCCAGCAGCGGCAAATCGTTCATCGAGTCGCTATAGAAGTAGCTGTCGTCCAGGTTGAAACCTGTTTCTTCCAGCCAGCGATTCAGCCGCGTCACTTTCCCTTCTTTAAAGCACGGTATGTCTGTGGTGCGGCCGCTGTAGCGGCCGTCGACCATTTCGCATTCGGTGGCCAGCAGCGTGTCGACGCCCAGACGCGTGGCAATCGGGCCGGTGACGAAACGGTTGGTGGCGGTGATGATGACCAGCTTGTCGCCAGCAGCACGGTGTTTTTCCAGCAGCGCCAGGGCAGGGGCCAGGATGATTGGCTCGACGCAATCGCGCATGAACTCGGAGTGCCATTGGTCCAATTGGGCCATGTCGGTGCGGCCGAGAATTTCCAGGCTGAAGTTCAGGTAGTCGGTGATGTTCAGCTTGCCGGCCAGGTAATCCTGATAAAACTCGTCGTTGCGCGCTTTGTAGGTAGCGCCGTCGAGGATGCCGCGCTCGCACAGGTAATCGCCCCAGGCGTGGTCGCTGTCGCCAGCCAGAAGGGTGTTATCGAGGTCGAACAAGGCCAGGCGCATACGTAATCTCGCTTTACATATAAATAGAAAAACCGACCGAAGAAAAACGTAGCGAGCGAAGGGTAGGCAAGGCAAAAACGGATGAGCAAGCGCAGTTGGCTGTAGCCAATGAGCATTGCGAATCCGTTTTTAACGCCGCCTAACCGAGCGCAGTAGTTTTTCTTCGAGTCGGAAGAATACGGGGTTTCGGGGGACCTGCCCATAAGGTTGGCAGGCGCGTTGCTGGCATCACGACCTTTGTGAAAGAATGCAAAAACATGCGTTTACGAGGTTGTACCGTGATCGATTCTGATGGTTTTCGCCCGAATGTCGGCATCATTCTCACCAATGATGTTGGGCAAGTGCTCTGGGCTCGTCGTATCAATCAGGACGCCTGGCAGTTTCCGCAAGGCGGCATTAATGACAACGAGTCCCCCGAAGAAGCGCTGTACCGCGAATTGAACGAAGAAGTCGGGTTGGAGCAGGAAGATGTGCAGATTCTTGCCTGCACCCGCGGTTGGTTGCGGTATCGTCTGCCGCAGCGTTTGGTCCGTACTCACAGTCAGCCGTTGTGCATCGGGCAAAAGCAGAAGTGGTTTCTGCTGCGCCTGAAATCCGCCGAAGAGCGGGTGCGCATGGACCTGACCAACAAACCTGAATTCGATGGCTGGAAGTGGGTAAGTTATTGGTACCCGCTGGGCCAGGTTGTGACATTCAAGCGTGAGGTTTACCGCCGCGCGTTGAAGGAACTGGCGCCGCGCCTTCTCGCGCGAGATTGACGATGCAAGCAATAAGACCGACCTAGGAGTTCACCTCGAGCCATGCTCAACACGCTGCGCAAGATCGTCCAGGAAGTGAACAGCGCCAAAGACCTCAAGTCGGCGTTGACGATCATTGTGCAGCGGGTAAAAGACGCCATGGGCAGCCAGGTCTGCTCGGTGTACTTGCTGGACCCCGAAACCAATCGCTTCGTGCTGATGGCCACCGAGGGCTTGAACAAGCGCTCCATCGGCAAAGTCAGCATGTCGCCCAGCGAAGGTCTGGTCGGCCTGGTGGGCACGCGCGAAGAACCGCTGAACCTGGAAAACGCCGCCGACCATCCTCGCTACCGCTACTTCGCGGAAACCGGTGAAGAGCGCTACGCCTCCTTTCTCGGCGCGCCGATCATTCACCACCGGCGGGTGATGGGCGTTCTAGTTATTCAGCAAAAGGAGCGTCGCCAGTTCGACGAGGGCGAAGAAGCCTTCCTGGTGACCATGAGCGCCCAGCTCGCCGGCGTTATCGCCCACGCTGAGGCCACCGGTTCCATCCGTGGCCTGGGCCGTCAGGGCAAAGGCATTCAAGAAGCGAAATTCACTGGCGTGCCGGGCTCGCCGGGCGCTGCCGTGGGTACGGCGGTGGTGGTGTTGCCGCCTGCTGACCTTGAGGTGGTGCCCGACAAAACCGTTTCCGATATCGCCGCCGAACTGCTGCTGTTCAATCAGGCCCTGGAGCGTGTGCGCGCCGACATGCGTGCGCTGTCCGCCAAGCTCGCCACCCAGTTGCGCCCGGAAGAGCGCGCGCTGTTCGACGTGTACCTGATGATGCTCGACGACGCGGCCCTCGGCGGCGAAGTAACCACCGTGATCAAAACCGGTCAGTGGGCGCAGGGCGCGTTGCGCCAAGTGGTGGGCGAACACGTCAACCGCTTCGGCTTGATGGACGACGCCTACCTGCGCGAGCGCGCCTCTGACGTCAAAGACCTCGGCCGTCGCCTGCTCAGCTACCTGCAACAGGCGCGTCAGCAGAACTTGGTTTACCCCGACAACACTATTCTGGTCAGCGAAGAACTCACCCCGGCCATGCTCGGCGAAGTGCCGGAAGGCAAGCTGGTGGGCCTGGTCTCGGTACTCGGTTCGGGTAACTCCCACGTTGCTATTTTCGCCCGCGCCATGGGTATTCCCACGGTGATGGGTGCGGTCGATCTGCCGTATTCGAAAATCGACGGCATTCAGCTGATCGTCGACGGCTACCACGGTGAAGTGTTCACCAACCCCAGCGACGTGCTGCGCAAGCAATACGTTGAAGTGGTCGAAGAAGAACGCCAGCTCACCCAGGGTCTGGCAGCGTTGCGCGAGTTGCCGTGCGAAACCCTCGACGGCCACCGCATGCCGCTGTGGGTGAACACCGGTCTGCTGGCCGACGTGGTGCGCGCGCAGGAGCGCGGCGCCGAAGGCGTTGGCCTGTACCGCACCGAAGTGCCTTTCATCATGAAAGAGCGCTTCCCCAGCGAAAAAGAACAGCTGGCCATCTACCGCGAGCAGTTGGCCGCCTTCCATCCGCTGCCGGTGACCATGCGCAGCCTGGACATCGGCGGCGACAAGGCGCTGTCGTACTTTCCGATCAAAGAAGACAACCCCTTTCTGGGCTGGCGCGGCATTCGCGTGACCCTCGACCACCCGGAAATTTTCCTGGTGCAGACCCGCGCCATGCTCAAGGCCAGCGAAGGCCTGGATAACCTGCGCATTCTGCTGCCGATGATTTCCGGCACCCACGAACTGGAAGAAGCGCTGCACCTTATCCACAGGGCATGGGGCGAGGTGCGTGACGAAGGCACCGACGTACCGCTGCCGCCAGTCGGCGTGATGATTGAAGTACCGGCCGCCGTTTACCAAGTGCGCGAGTTGGCGCGGCAGGTGGATTTCCTCTCCGTGGGCTCCAACGACCTGACCCAGTATTTGCTGGCCGTCGACCGCAACAACCCGCGCGTCGCCGATCTCTACGATTTCCTCCATCCCGCGGTGTTGCAGGCCTTGAAGCTGGTCGTCGATGGCGCCCATGCCGAAGGCAAGCCGGTGAGCATTTGCGGTGAAATGGCCGGCGACCCGTCGTCCGCCGTGTTGCTGATGGCCATGGGTTTTGACGGCTTGTCGATGAACGCCACCAACCTGCCCAAAGTGAAATGGCTGCTGCGCCAGATCAGCCTGGGTAAGGCCAAAGAGCTGCTGGCGCAGATCATGACCATCGACAATCCACAGGTTATCCACAGCACCTTGCACCTGGCGCTGCGCAATCTTGGCCTGAGCCGTGTGCTTAACCCGGCGTCGGTCATTCAGTCTTAAAGCCTCTCCCGGCGAAAACCGGGAGAGCGCTTTTTCAGTCTTCCAACCGCACCTCACCCAAATGCCCGCCGTAGGGCCCAAAGCTGCGCTCGATCAGCACGCGTTTGCCGTCTGCTTGCGTGATCAGCACCGTGCAGGCGCGTGTGCCGTAGGTGCGGCTGGCGATAAACACGCTCGACAGCAATTGCTCGGTGGCCAGGCCGATACCGGTGTCCGGCAGCGCCGCGTCGGGTGGTCGTTGCGAGTCGGTGAGAATGGAAAACAGCGCCTCGGGTTCAGGCGCGTCGAGCACCTCGTTCAGCGCGGCTTTGGCTTTATCGAGCTTCGGCCACGGTGTGTCCAAGGTGTCGTTGGACAGGCCGTACACCCCCGGCGCCAGCAAGCGCGACTGGCCTTCGCGGGAGTTGAAAAACCACACGCCGTCGCGGTCCCCCAGCAGCAGATTGAAGCCCGAATAAATGCCCGCGCGCCCCATCAGGCCATCCAGATACGCCGCCGGTGGCAGATCGCTGCGTAGAAACTCCGCCACCAATTCACCCCGTGACCGGCCGAGCGGGGGCTGGCGGGGGTCGCGAATATTGGTCAGCGCAGCAAAGCGACCGGCACTGCCGATGCCCAGCCAACTGCCGCCCGCTTCCAAGTCGCGTCCGGCGAGTACCTGTGGAGCATCCTCCCAGGGGGCTAGCGGCAGGGCAGGTCGGTCATAGAACTCATCACGGTTGGCAGCCAGCACCAGCGGCTGGACGTGGCCAGGGCGCCACGCGAAAACAATCAGGCACATCACCCATTCCTTAATCGGCAGACAACTGGCGCAGTGGCTCTGCGTACAGGTACTCCCGTGCCGGGAGGCTAGCTCACTTTACCCAAGCCGGTAGGACGCTTCCATTGCGGGCCGGTGAAAAATCTACAGCCCGACGGCATCTCTGGAGAGCCAAGGTGGCTTCCGTTACCATGCCGCATTGTTTTCGGGGGTGCCGATGGAATTCCTGCTCTATTTGCTGCTGGGTGCCGGGGCCGGTGTGCTGGCCGGGCTGTTCGGCGTGGGCGGCGGCATCATCATTGTTCCCGTGCTGGTATTCAGTTTCACCGCGCAAGGCTTTGACCCGGCCATCCTCACGCAGATGGCAGTTGGCACCTCCTTGGCGACCATCATCTTCACCTCCATCAACGCCGTTCGTGAGCACCACCGCAAAGGCGCGGTGAACTGGACGATCGTGCGCTGGATGGGCCTGGGCATTGTCGTCGGCGCCGGCCTTGGCGCCCTGACGGCCAAGTCGATTCACGGCGAATACCTGCAAAAAATCATCGGTGTGTTTGCCATCGCCGTGGCCATTCAAATGGCCTTCTCGTTGAAGCCCAAAGCTACGCGTGGCGTGCCCGGCAAAACCGGTCTCGGTGCAGCGGGTGCGTTGATCGGCTGGGCGTCGGCGATCTTTGGCGTGGGCGGCGGCTCTATGACCGTGCCGTTCCTGAGCTGGCGCAGCGTGCCGATGCAGCAGGCGGTGGCCACTTCGTCGGCGTGCGGCTTTCCCATCGCGCTGGCCAGCGCGCTGAGTTTTATCCTATTGGGCTGGCATGACCCACGGCTGCCAAGTTGGAGCCTGGGCTTTGTGTACTTGCCGGCTTTGTTGGGCATCGCCCTGACCAGTATGTTTTTCGCCCGTTACGGCGTGCGCCTGGCCCATCGGCTGTCACCGGTGTTGCTCAAGCGCCTGTTCGCCCTGCTGCTTGTCAGCGTGGGTTTGAGTTTCTTGATTTAAGGAGTCCACATGCTGGCTTACCCGAATATCGACCCGGTGGCCCTGGCCATCGGCCCGCTGAAAATCCACTGGTACGGTTTGATGTACCTGGTGGGCATCGGCGGCGCCTGGTGGCTGGCGTCGCGCCGGCTGGAGCGTTTCGACGCCACCTGGACCAAGGAAAAGCTCTCCGATCTGGTGTTCTGGGCGTCCATGGGCGTGATCGTCGGCGGGCGTTTGGGTTACGTGCTGTTCTACGATTTGCCGGCCTACATCGCCAACCCGCTGCTGATTTTGGAAGTGTGGCGCGGCGGCATGTCGTTCCATGGCGGTTTTATCGGCGTGATGCTGGCGATGCTCTGGTTTGGACGGCGCAACGGCAAAAGCTTCTTTGAACTGATGGACTTTATCGCGCCGCTGGTGCCGATCGGCCTGGGCGCCGGGCGTATCGGCAACTTCATCAACGCCGAACTCTGGGGCAAGGCCACCGACGTACCGTGGGCCATGATTTTCCCCACCGACCCGGCGCAACTGCCGCGTCACCCCTCGCAGCTTTACCAGTTCGCCCTGGAAGGCGTCGCGTTGTTCGCCATTCTCTGGTTCTACTCGCGCAAACCGCGGCCAACCATGGCCATCTCCGGGATGTTCGCGTTGTTCTATGGCATTTTCCGTTTCATCGTTGAATTCGTCCGCGTGCCGGACGCGCAACTGGGCTACCTCGCCTGGGGCTGGCTGACCATGGGGCAGGTGTTGTGCGTGCCGATGATTGTCGCCGGCCTGGCCCTGGTCGTTTGGGCCCACCGCCGCGCGCCCGTGGTCGCCAAAGGAGTCGTGCAATGAAGCAATACCTCGACATGATGCGCCTGGTGCGTGAGACCGGCACCTTCAAGGCCGACCGCACTGGCACCGGCACTTACAGCCTGTTTGCCCACCAGATGCGCTTCAACCTGGCCGATGGTTTTCCGTTGGTGACCACTAAAAAGTGTCACCTCAAATCCATCATCCACGAGCTGCTGTGGTTCCTTCAGGGCGACACCAACATCAAGTACCTGAAAGACAACGGCGTGCGCATCTGGGACGAATGGGCGGACGAAAACGGCGACCTCGGCCCGGTGTACGGCTACCAGTGGCGCAACTGGCCAGCCCCCAACGGTGAGTCAGTGGACCAGATCAGCAAGCTGATCGACATGATCAAGAAGAACCCGGATTCGCGCCGCCTGATGGTTTCGGCCTGGAACCCGGCGTTGGTCGACCAGATGGCATTGCCGCCGTGCCACGCGCTGTTCCAGTTCTACGTCGCCGACGGCAAGCTCAGCTGCCAGTTGTACCAGCGCTCGGCGGATATCTTCCTCGGCGTGCCCTTCAACATCGCCAGCTACGCGCTGCTGACGTTGATGGTGGCGCAGGTGTGCAATCTTGAACCGGGCGAATTCATCTGGACCGGCGGCGACTGCCACCTGTACGCCAACCACCTGGAACAGGCCGACCTGCAGCTCACCCGCGAGCCGCTGCCGCTGCCGACCATGAAGCTGAACCCGGACGTGAAAGACTTGTTCGCCTTCAAGTTTGAAGACTTCGAACTGCAGAACTACCAGGCCCACCCGCATATTTCGGCGCCGGTTGCGGTGTAAACCACCTGCAATCCCGTCGCCTGCAACCCCGTAGGAGCCAGCTTGCTGGCGAAGCTTTTAATCTTGAAGGGCTTCGCCAGCAAGCTGGCTCCTACAGGTTGGTGACTGCTGACGATTTACGCCGCCACGCCCGGCAAATACGGCTGCCAACTCTCGGGCACATGCTCCAAACGCGGGTAATTCAGCGCATCCAGTTGCAGGTGCGACAGCACAAACGGCGTGTGGCGCATGTTCACTGGCAGGGCGCGAAGCTCGCTCAGCCAAAGGCTGACATAGGCCGCTTGCGGGTCGAAGCGCCGCGCTTGCAGCAGTGGGTTTAGCGCCTGGCTGCGCACCGGGTCGCAGGCGATACCGGTGAGATAGGCCCAATTGCCCCAGTTGCTCGCCGCTTCGTAATCCAGCAAATGCTCTTCGAACCAGGCCGCGCCGTGGCGCCAGTCTTGGCGCAGTTCGTTGACCAAATAACTGGCCACCACTTGCCGGCCGCGCTTGCTGATAAAACCAGTGGCGGCCAGTTCGCGCATGCAGGCGTCCACCAGTGGCATGCCGGTGCGGCCTTGCGTCCATTGCTGAAAACGCTCGTCCACGGCGGTCGGGGCTTGTTGCGTGGCCTTCAAACCGCCGGCTTGAAACAGTGCTTCGCCGCGACGCACCAAGGTCCAGCGGAAGAATTCACGCCAGAGCACGGCGCGCCACAGTTCCTGGGTGGAGTCGTTGCGCCCGTACTGCGCTTCATGGCGGCGCAGGTCGGCGACCACACGGCGAACCGACAGGCAGCCATTGGCCAGCCACGGCGAAAGCTTCGAGGAAAATTCGCTGCCGATCAGGCTGTCCCGCGCCGCTGCGTAGTGCCGTACGTCCTGGCTCTCCCACAGGTAATCGCGCAACCGCGCTTGGGCAGCCACTTCGCCGCCAGAAAACGGGAAGGCACTGTCGGCGATGTAAACCGGCTCGCCCAAACCCAGGTGCGACAAGGTCGGCGGCGGCATCAGCAATTCATTCGCCGCTTCAGGAATCGCCGGCAAACGCTCCGGCGCCGCCAGCGGTTGAAACACCACCAGGCGTTCTTCCATCAACGCGCAGAAGTCGCGGTACACCGCCGGCAGTTGCTCAATGGCGCAGGGCAATTCGTTGGCTTGCAGCAGGCCATGGCCCGCGACTTCCAGCAGCGACGTAGCGCCGAGTTTGGCGCGCACCCGGGCCAGTTCCTCGCGCGCCTCGGGGGCGATTTCCTCGTGGGTCACCACCTCATCAATGGCCAGGCGCTCGGCCAGCAGGGGCAGAATATGTTCCGGTTGGCCCTGTACAACTAACAGGTGTGAGCCGCGCGCGCGCAAGGCGCCATCCAGCGCCAGCAAGCTTTCCAGCAGAAACCGTGCGCGGTGCACGCCAAGGCGGCGGGCGCCCAATGGGCCGGGTTGCAATAGTTTCGGATCGAGCACAAATACCGGCAGCATCCGCTCGGCGCGGGCAGCCGCGTGCAAGGCAGGATGGTCATCCAGACGCAGGTCGTGTTTGAACCAAAGAAGAGAGCGGCGCATGCATGATTTCCTTTCAGTGCTAGGCAGCGGTGATCGAGAGCTGGAGCGGGGTGCAGCAACTATAGGTGGGCATTTAGGTGGGCGTTTGCGTTCCATTGCGCCGCTTGTCTGGCGCTTTTTTCGCCGGGAAACTGACGCTTTGTCCATCCGCGCAGCAGTGGCGCGCGTAAAGCACTAAACTACCGCTCGTTATACCTAGGGCCGCGCTTGAGTGGCAACTAGCCAGCCTTGTCCAAGCGCCGAGCGGGATCAACCCGGCCGCTTTTCCCGAGTCTTTTGCGGTATCCGATGAAAAATCTGTTTTTAGCCATCTTCCTTATCGCCCTCGTTGGCTGCACCAACGGCCTGACCATCGACACGCGCCATCCCTCGCAAAATCAGGATGAGCGTGTTCAGTACGTCATCCTGCATTACACCTCGGCGAGCCTTGAGCGCTCGCTGCAATTGCTGACTCAGGGCGAGGTCAGCAGCCATTACCTGATCGGCGCGGGCCCGGCGACCATCTACCGGCTTGTGAACGAAGACAAACGCGCCTGGCACGCCGGCGAAAGCGAGTGGGAAGGGCGCACGTGGCTCAATTCCACCTCCATCGGCATTGAGCTGGTGAACGCCGGCTACGACGACACGCCGCAAGGCCGCGTCTGGTATCCGTTCAGCGAGCAGCAAATTACCGCGCTGATCGCGCTGCTCAAGGACATCACCGCGCGCAACCACATTGAGCCGCGCCACGTCATCGGCCACAGCGACATCGCGCCGCTGCGCAAACTCGACCCAGGGCCGCTATTCCCCTGGCAGCGCCTGGCCGAGGCCGGTTTTGGCTTGTGGCCCGATGCCAACGCGGTGGCCGAGGCGTTGCCCGCCTTTGAACAAAACCTGCCTTCAATTGGCTGGTATCAACAGCAACTGGCCCATTTGGGCTACGCCACGCCGCAGAACGGTGAGTTGGATGTGGCCACGCGGCACGTGATCGCCGCGTTCCAGATGCACTACCGCCCGCATCGCTTCGACGGGCAGCCGGATGCGCAAACAGCGGCGCTGTTGGTGGTGCTTAATCGGATGAATCGGCCGAAATAATCGCCGGCTTCAACGCTTGGGCAAACTCGCCAACAACCGCGAATCTGCCAGGGCCGCCGTGCGGTGCACCGTCGCCGCCTTGTACTCGGGGTCGCCGATCATGCTCAGAAACGCGTCCTTGGACGGGTAACGCACCAGCAGCAGTTCGTCCCACTGCTCGCCCGCCGGCGCAATCAGCGCCACTTCAATGCTCGCCACTACCTGCACTTCACCGCCCACGCCGCGCACTTTGGTCAGTGCCGTGCGGCTGTAGCGTGCATACGCTTCGCGGCCGCTGCATGGGCTGTGCTCGCTGTCGGCGGGGTACTGCGCCTCGGGGTTATAGCGCAGCAGGTTGAGCATCAAAATCGGCGTATCGGCCGGCAGCTTTTCAGCGAAGGCGGCCAGTTGCTCGCGGGTCGGATTAAGGGTGCTGAGTGGGTTCATGGCGGACTCTCTTATTGTTGTGGTTGAGCCTTGAGCCGTTACGCCAGCATGTCGGCAACCGTGGTGCGCAGCAGGTCGAGGCTGAACGGCTTGGTGATGGTGGCGACTTTGGCGGTGGTCACGCCCGTCTGGTAATCCTGTGCGGCGTAACCGCTGGCGAACAACACCGGCAGGTTCGGCCGGCGTTCATGGGCGGCGGCCATCAGTTGCTGGCCGGTCATGCCGGGCAGGCCGATGTCGGTCATCAGCAGGTCGATGGGCTGTTCGCTGTTAATGAAGGCCAGCGCATCGGGGCCGTTCTCGGCTTCCAGTAGCTGGTAGCCGAGTTCCTCAAGCACCTCGACGGTGAGCATGCGCACCACGTCGTCATCCTCGACCAGCAGGATGGTTTTATGGCTGTTTTCACTAAGGCTGTCGGGCATGAAACGGTCTCGAATTGGGGGCAAATAAACAACGAAAAATAAATGTGCAACTGCTTGAACGTGCTGCTGACCAAGTCTCTGGCCTTGCGTTTGTCGATGAGCCTCCGTGCGGCGCAAGACTACCGAAGGGTCGACAAACCGGCTACGGTCAGCCGGTCATTTCTCTAGCGTATGTAGGAATAAGCATGCACATTTCCTGGCCTTTACGGCAGAATCCGGAATTTTTACGCAGGGACGGCAAATGAGCGACACCACTGCAATTGACGAAAACAGCTTTCGCCGCATTCTCAGCCGCAACGTCGCGTTGCCGTTGGGCGTGGGCGTTCTCAGTGCGGTCTTCTTTATTGGCCTGGTGTATTACCTGCTTAACGTCTTGCAGTGGGTGGAACACACCGACCGCGTCATCGGTAATACCAACGAGGCGTTCCGCCTGACCGTTGACCAGGAAACCGGCATGCGCGGGTTCCTGATTACCGGCAATGAATCCTTTCTCGCGCCGTTTGATGTTGCCCGGCCGCGCATTAATTCCGAACTGCAATCGCTTAAAGAACTGGTGGCAGACAACCCGGCTCAGGTTGACCGGCTGCGTCGCCTGGAGGCGTTACAGCAGCAGTGGGCCAAGTTCGCCGATGCGGTGATCGATAGCCGCCGTGCCGGTGAAAACTACCAACTCATCATCTCAAGCGGCCGTGGCAAAGAACTGACTGACGAAATCCGCAAAGGTTTCGACGAAGTTATCGCCACCGAGCAGCAGCTGCGCTTCCAGCGCAACAAAGAAGCCAACAACACGGTGGTGCTGACCATCGCGCTGTACCTGCTGTTCAGTCTGGTGGTCAGCGGCATTCTGGCGTTCATGGGCCGTCGCGAATTGCTCGGCTTGTCCAACAGTTACGCCAAAACCTTGCAGCAGCAACAGCGCAGCGCCGAAGTGATCGAGCAGAAAGCCTGGCTGCGCAACGGCCAGAGCCTGCTGGCGGAGCGGGCGCTGGGCCAGCAAACCCTGGCGCAATTGGGGCAGGGCGTGTTGAGCGAGCTGGCCAGTTATATCGGCACCACCGTGGGCGCGTTTTATGTGCGCGAGCTGGGCGGCGCGTTGAAGCGCGTGGCCACCTACGGTTTCAGTGTCGACCACGATGGCTCGGAGCAAGTAGTGGCCGGCAACGAATCGATGGTCGGCCAAGCGCTGCAAGAGCGCCGCATGATCCGCCTGGACAACCTGCCCCATGCGTACCTCAGCGTGGCGTCGGGCCTGGGCGCCACCTCGCAGCTCAATATCGTGGTGCTGCCGATCATCAGCGACAACGTCGTCAACGGCGTGCTCGAACTGGCGTTTCTGCGCCCGATCACCGACACCGACATCGAGTTTCTGGAAACCATCGCCGGCAACATCGGCACCTCCATCGATGCCGCTAACTACCGTGTGCGCCTGCAGCAGGCTCTGGCCGAAACCCAGCAGCTCAACGAAGAGTTGCAAGTGCAGCAGGAAGAATTGCGCACCGCCAACGAAGAGCTTGAAGAGCAGTCGCGGGTGCTCAAAGAATCCCAGGCGCACCTGGAAAGCCAGCAAGCCGAGCTTGAGCAAACCAACGAGCAACTGGCCGACCAGGCGCAGCGCCTGGAAGACCAGCGCGACTCGCTGGACGAAAAGAACAACGCCCTTGGCGTGGCCCAGCGCGAGCTGGAAGAACGCGCCCAAGAGCTGCAACGCGCCAGCCTGTACAAATCCGAATTCCTCGCCAACATGAGCCACGAGCTGCGCACGCCGCTCAACAGCTCGTTGATTCTGGCCAAGCTGCTGGGCGACAACCCGCACGGCAACTTGACGCCCGAGCAGGTGAAGTTTGCCGAATCGATCTACGCCGCCGGCAATGACCTGCTGCTGTTGATCAACGACATCCTCGACATCTCCAAAGTCGAAGCCGGCAAGCTGGAAGTGCGCCCGCAAAAAATGCCGCTGACCCGCCTGGTCGACAGCCTGCGCACCTTGTTCCAGCCGATTGCGCTGGATAAACAGCTGGCCTTTGACATTGAGATGGCCCCGGACCTGCCGACGGCGCTGTTTACCGACCAGCAGCGCGTGGAGCAGATTTTGAAAAACCTGCTCTCCAATGCCATGAAGTTCACCGAGAAAGGCCAGGTGACGCTGAGCATCAGCGGCCAGCCAGACGGCCGCGTAGCGTTCGCCGTGAAAGATTCGGGCATCGGCATTCGCGAAGACCAGCAAACCTATATTTTCGAAGCCTTCCGCCAGGCCGATGGCACCACCAACCGCCGCTACGGTGGCACCGGGTTGGGCCTGTCGATTTCCCGCGACCTGGCGACCTTGCTCGGCGGCGCCATCAGCGTGGTCAGCGCGCCAGGCAAGGGCAGCACGTTTACCTTGGTGTTGCCGCAGTCGTACGAAGAAGGGCTGGTGATCCAGTCAGTCGCCGACGTTCCACCACCGCCGCCCGCACCGCTGGTGGTGCCGTCTGCGCCTGTGCCTGTGCCAGCGGCCACCGAGCCACCGGCCATTCCCCGCTTCAACGATGACCGCGAGCAGCTCAAAGAAGGCAGCCGGCGCATTCTGGTGATCGAAGACGAGCCGAACTTCGCGCGCATCCTCTACGACCTGGCCCACGAGCTGAAATACGACTGCCTGGTGGCGCACGGCGCGGACGAAGGCCTGCAGTTGGCCGCGCAGTTCCTGCCAGACGCCGTGCTGCTGGATATGCGTCTGCCCGACATTTCCGGCCTGGCCGCCCTGCAGCGCCTGAAAGACAACCCGCGCACCCGGCACATTCCGGTGCACGTGATTTCCGTTGAAGACCGCATGGAGGCCGCGCTGCAATTGGGCGCCATCGGTTATGCGGTAAAACCGACCACCCGAGAGCACCTCAAAGACGTATTCGCCAAGCTCGAAGCCAAGCTCGCCCAGCAAGTGAAACGCGTACTGCTGGTGGAAGACGATGCCCTGCAGCGCGACAGTATTTCGCGCCTGATCGGCGATGAAGACATCGAAATCACCGCCGTCGAGTTCGGCCGCGAGGCGCTTGAGTTGCTGCGCACTACGGTGTTCGACTGCATGATCATCGACCTCAAGCTGCCCGACATGCGCGGCAACGAGCTGCTCAAACGCATGTCTGAAGAAGACATCTGCTCGTTCCCGCCCGTGATCGTCTACACCGGCCGCAATCTGACGCGCGACGAAGAAATCGAGCTGATGAAGTATTCGCGCTCAATCATCATCAAAGGCGCGCGCTCGCCGGAACGCTTGCTGGATGAAGTGACGCTGTTCCTGCACAAGGTCGAGTCGAAGCTGTCCAGCGAGCGGCAGAACATGCTGAAAACCGCGCGCAACCGCGACAAGGTATTTGAAGGTCGGCGCGTGTTGGTGGTCGACGACGACGTGCGCAACATCTTCGCCCTCACTAGCGCCCTGGAACACAAAGGCGCCATCGTCGAAGTGGCGCGCAACGGGCGTGAAGCACTGACTAAGCTGGAAGAGGTCGAAGACATCGACCTGGTGCTGATGGACGTGATGATGCCGGAAATGGACGGCTACGAAGCCACCGCCGAAATTCGCAAAAATCCGCGCTGGCGCAAGTTGCCGGTGATTGCCGTGACCGCCAAGGCGATGAAAGATGACCAGGACCGCTGCCTGCAAGCGGGCGCCAATGACTACCTGGCCAAGCCCATCGACCTGGATCGGTTGTTTTCGTTAATTCGCGTATGGCTGCCCAAACTGGAACGCATTTGATGTCACCCGACCGTGATCTTGAGATCGAGCTGCGCCTGCTGATCGAGGCCATCTACCTCAAGTACAACTACGACTTCCGTGACTACAGCGGCGCTTCGTTCAAGCGCCGCGTGCGCCATGCGTTGCAGCAATTCAACTGCAACACCATCACGGCGTTGCAGGAGCGCATCCTGCACGACCCCGGCGCGTTCATGCAGTTGTTGCAGTACCTGACGATTCCCGTCAGCGAAATGTTCCGCGACCCGACCTACTACCTGGCGTTGCGTCAGCAAGTGGTGCCGCTGCTGAAAACCTACCCATCGGTGAAAGTGTGGGTGGCCGGTTGCAGCACGGGCGAAGAAGTCTATTCGCTGGCGATTCTGCTCAAAGAAGAAGGCTTGCTGGAACGCTCGATCATCTACGCGACGGACATCAACCCACGCTCGTTGGAAAAAGCCGAGCGCGGCATCTTTTCTCTCGACAACATTCGCACCTACACCGAGAACTACCAAAAAGCCGGCGGCCAACGCTCGTTTTCCGACTACTACACGGCGGCCTACGAAGGCGCTTTGTTCGACAGGTCGCTGTGCGAGAACGTGACCTTCGCCGACCACAGCCTGGCCACCGACAGCGTGTTCTCGGAAACCCAGTTCATTTCCTGCCGCAACGTGCTCATCTACTTCAACAAAACCCTGCAAGACCGCGCGTTCGGCCTGTTCCACGACTCGCTCTGTCACCGTGGTTTCCTCGGCCTGGGCAGCAAGGAGAGCCTAGACTTCTCCAGCTACGCCAAACGCTTTGAACCCTTGGTGAAACCCGAACGGATTTTCCGCAAATCATGAACACCGCCGCCCTCGACGACTTGCTGCTGACCCGCGCCCACGCGTTGGAAGCGGTGGTGGTCGGCGCGTCGGCGGGCGGTGTGCAGGCGCTGCTGGCCATCTTCAGCGGCCTGGGCGCCGACTACCGCCTGCCCATCATCACCGTGCTGCATTTGCCCGACGACCGTCGCAGCCAGTTGGCCGACGTGTTCCAGGCGCGCCTGGGCATTCGCGTAAAAGAAGCGGAAGACAAAGAACCGCTGCACGGCGGCACGCTGTATTTCGCCGGGGCCGGGTATCACTTGCTGATCGAAAACGACCGCAGCTTTTCCCTCAGCCGCGAAGAACCGCAGCATTTCTCCCGGCCCTCCATCGACGTGCTGTTCGAATCGGCCGCCGATGCCTACGGCCCGGCATTGATGGGCGTATTACTGACAGGCGCCAACGAGGACGGCGCAAAAGGAATGGCAACCATAAAACACTGTGGCGGTCTGACCGTGGTCCAAGACCCCGCAGACGCTCAGGTTGCCACCATGCCCCTAGCGGCGCTGGCGTTGCATCCAGCCGATTTCGTCCTGCCGGTTCCCGGCATACAGGCGCTGCTCGCAGAGTTGAATAGAAGCCCATGCTGACAACCATCGAAACCAAACTGCTGATCGTCGATGACCTGCCGGAGAACCTGCTGGCCCTCGACGCGTTGATCCGCGGTGAAGGCCGTCAGGTTTTTCAAGCCACCTCGGGCGAGGAGGCGTTGGGGCTGCTGCTTCAACACGACTTCGCCCTGGCCATTCTCGATGTGCAGATGCCGGACATGAACGGCTTCGAGCTGGCCGAGCTGATGCGTGGCACGGAAAAGACCAAACACATCCCCATCGTCTTCGTCAGCGCCGCCGGGCGCGAGATGAACTACGCCTTCACCGGCTACGAAAGCGGTGCCGTCGATTTTCTGCAAAAGCCGCTGGATATCCAGGCGGTGAAAAGCAAGGTCACCGTGTTCGTCGAACTGTTCCGCCAACGCCAAGCCATCAACGAACAAGTGATCGCCCTGGAAAAAAGCCGCAAGGAGCAGGAAGTGCTGCTCTGTGAACTGCGTGCCACCCAGGACGACCTTGAGCGTGCGGTGCGCATGCGCGACGACTTTATGTCCATCGTCTCCCATGAGCTGCGAACGCCGCTTAACGGTCTGGTGCTGGAAACCCAGCTGCGCAAGCTGCGCCTGAGCAAGGGCGACCTGAGCGCGTTCACCCCCGACAAGCTCAAGACCATGAGCGAGCGCGACGAACGTCAGATCAACAGCTTGGTGCGCTTGATCGAGGACATGCTCGACGTGTCGCGCATTCGCACCGGCAAGCTGTCCATCCGCCCGGCTCATTTCGACCTTGCCGCTCTGGTTGGCCGCGTGCTGGAAAACTACGGAGCGCAAATCGCCGCAGCGGGCTGCGAAGTCACCCTGAGCGCCGCGGAACCGGTGGTTGGCCTGTGGGATGAATTCCGTATCGAGCAGGTGGTGGTCAACCTGCTTACCAACGCGCTGCGTTATGGCAACCAGAAGCCCGTGGATTTGCGCGTTTTGGCCACCCCTGAGGGCGCGTGCCTGGAAGTGGAAGACCACGGCATCGGCATTTCTGCCCCGGACCTGGCGCGCATCTTCCAGCAATTCGAGCGTGTGTCGTCCAACGGCGTGAGCCAGGGGCTGGGCTTGGGCCTGTTTATCACCGAGCAGATCATTGCCTCGCACCAAGGCACCATCGAAGTGGAAAGCCACTTGGGCCAGGGTTCGCTGTTTCGCGTTTACCTGCCGCTGGAATCGCGCACCGAGCCAGACCCCGCCGCGTGAAAAAACGCCGTTTCGCTTAAGCCCCTGCGAAACGGTGATAAGCGGTCGTGCAATTTGCAACCCGGCAAAAACGGCCGTCGTGCAATGTGCAACCGGCCATTACGGAATTGATTTGTAAGTGATTGATTTTAAAGGGAAAAAAATTCACTTTTAGTTGGCACGACGGCTGCACTTTCAGATTCAAGAAAACTTGATCTGCGATGGAGTCGCCGCCATGAATACCGTACTGAACCTGCTGAGTGCCGCTGCTGTGGTTGTCACTGGTGCATATGCTTCCGCCACGACCTCCGCCCCTGACACCGTTGCCGTTCAGGCGACTGCCAAGGTCAACCATTCCCAACTGCTGAACAAACCGCTGACCGAGCCGCAATGGGCCGAAAGCCCGTTCATGCAGCCTGAGCCGCAAATGGCCCAGACCGCTCCACAAGGCGACGTACTGCGCGGCGCCCAGTGGCTGACCGTCAGCGACGACGTGGAAACCGGCCACACCCCGCAAGCCGCTAACCAGCGCTTTGTATTCTGATTCCCTGAAAGCCGACAAATGACCGGCCGGCCACGCGCCTGGTTGTCATGAAAGTCGGGTTAGTTATGTGTGTATGAGCTTGAGGATGACTGCCATGTCTAAAGCCGCGATGGTCTTGCTGGTACTGGCCTTGGTTTGCTGCGCTGTGGTGCTTTACGCGCCGTTGAGCAATGCGATGCTGGTCGGAGTATTGAAACTGGCAACCGGCTTGCTGGTGGGTATGTTTGTACTGGCCCTGGTGTTTGGCCGCCGTATCAAGTTCGACCCGGTGCTGCGCTAAGCACCGCTTTCCCGCTTCTGCGTTTCCCCGCCATCCCCGCCGACCCCGTAGGAGCGAGCTTGCTCGCGAAGCGGTATTCGCGCCGACCTAATCCCACCTGTTCACCACCCTTCGCGAGCCAGCTCGCTCCTACAGTCCGTTTGGCTCCCCCGCCCAACTTTGACGCTTTCGACAATTCCCCTGTCGTTTTTGCGCGATAGCGGCCAATGCCCAAGGAATATGCTGACCCCCAAAGCGCCGGCAAACGATTCGGCGCAGGTTACTAGAGAGGGGACAGCCTGATGAGCCCAGCCGAGTTGCACGCCGACAGCATCGTTATCGACGGTCTGATCATCGCCAAATGGAACCGTGAGCTGTTCGAAGACATGCGCAAAGGCGGCCTGACCATGGCCAACTGCACCGTCTCGGTATGGGAAGGTTTCCAGGCAACCGTCAACAGCATCGCCGCCAGCCAGAAGCTGATGCGCGAGAACGCGGACCTGGTGATGCCCGTGCGCACCACCGCCGACATCCGTAAAGCCAAGGAACAAGGCAAGACCGGCATCCTCTTCGGTTTCCAGAATGCCCATGCGTTTGAAGACCAGATCGGCTACGTCGAGGTGTTCAAGCAGCTCGGCGTTGGCATTGTGCAGATGTGCTACAACACCCAGAACCTGGTGGGCACCGGCTGCTACGAGCGTGACGGCGGGCTTTCGGGTTTCGGTCGCGAGATCGTCGCGGAAATGAACCGCGTCGGCATCATGTGCGACCTCTCCCACGTCGGCTCCAAGACGTCCGAAGAAGTCATCCTCGAATCGAAAAAGCCGGTGTGCTACTCGCACTGCCTGCCGTCGGGGCTTAAAGAACACCCGCGCAACAAATCCGATGAAGAACTGAAATTCATCGCCGACCACGGCGGCTTTGTCGGCGTGACCATGTTCGCGCCGTTCCTGGCCAAGGGCATCGACTCCACCATCGACGACTACGCCGAAGCCATCGAATACGTGATGAACATCGTCGGCGAAGACGCGATCGGCATTGGCACCGACTTCACCCAGGGCCACGGCCAAGACTTCTTCGAATACCTGACCCACGACAAGGGCTACGCCCGCCGCCTGACCAGCTTCGGCAAGATCATCAACCCGCTGGGCATCCGCACCGTGGGCGAATTCCCCAACCTCACCGAAACCTTGCTCAAGCGCGGCCATAGCGAACGCGTGGTGCGCAAGATCATGGGTGAGAACTGGGTCCGCGTTTTAGCTAACGTCTGGCACGAATAACGCCGTTTCGTTCGGCCCTCTCCCCCGGCCCCTCTCCCGCAAGCGGGAGAGGGAAGACCAACCCGATCTGACGACATTGCGCGATCAGCCCCCTCTCCCGCTTGCGGGAGAGGGCTGGGGAGAGGGCAGCCACTTTATGAATTTTCCGGAGTAACACCATGGCCAAAATCGCCCCGCAACTGCCCATCGAAGTCGACAGCGAAACCGGTGTCTGGACCAGCGATGCGCTGCCGATGCTGTACGTGCCACGGCACTTTTTCGTCAACAACCACATGGGCATCGAGGAAGTGCTGGGCGCCGACGCCTACGCCGACATTCTCTATAAAGCCGGCTACAAATCGGCCTGGCACTGGTGCGAGAAAGAAGCTGAATGCCACGGCATTGAAGGCGTGGCGGTGTTTGAGCACTACATGAATCGCCTGAGCCAACGCGGCTGGGGCCTGTTCAAGATCCAGGACATCGACCTGGAAAAAGGCACCGCCAGCGTCAAGCTCGAACACTCTGCTTTCGTCTACGTGTACGGCAAGGTCGGGCGCAAGGTGGACTACATGTTCACCGGCTGGTTTGCCGGCGCCATGGACCAGATTCTCGCCGCCAGCGGCAGCAGCATCCGCACCGTCGCCGAGCAGGTGTATGGCGGCTCGGAAGAAGGGCATGACGATGGGTTGTTTGTCGTAAAGCCGCTCTGATCATCTCTTTCCAACTCAACGTGAAAACGTAGCGAGCGAAGGGTAGGCAAGGCGGAGGGCAAAGCGAAAAGCGGAGTTTACATTCAGTAAATGAGCATTTTCGCTTTGCCCTCCAACGCGGCATAACCGAGCGCAGTAGTTTTCAGAGGGTGCCGTAATGGCTTTTGAATCTATGTTCCAGCCGATCCAGATCGGCAAACTGACCATCCGCAACCGCGTGCTCAGCACTGCGCACGCCGAGGTGTATGCCACCGACGGCGGCATGACTACCGAGCGCTATATCAAGTACTACGAAGAGAAGGCCAAGGGCGGTATCGGCCTGGCGATTTGTGGTGGCTCTTCGGTGGTGGCGATCGACAGCCCGCAGGAATGGTGGAGTTCGGTAAACCTGTCTACCGACCGCATCATTCCGCACTTCCAGAATCTGGCCGACGCCATGCACAAGCATGGCGCCAAAATCATGATTCAAATTACCCACATGGGCCGCCGCTCGCGGTGGGACGGCTTCAACTGGCCAACCCTGATGTCGCCGTCGGGCATCCGCGAACCGGTACACCGCGCCACCTGCAAAACCATTGAAGTGGAAGAAATCTGGCGTGTGATCGGCAACTACGCCCAGGCCGCGCGCCGGGCGAAGGAAGGCGGCCTGGACGGTATCGAGCTGTCCGCCGTGCACCAACACATGGTCGACCAATTCTGGAGCCCGCGCGTTAACAAGCGCACCGATGAATGGGGCGGCGACTTCGAAGGGCGGATGAAATTCGGTCTCGAAGTGCTCAAGGCCATTCGCCAGGAAGTGGGCCCGGATTTCTGCGTCGGCATGCGCATCTGCGGCGACGAATTCCACCCCGACGGCCTCAGCCATGAGGACATGAAGCAGATCGCCAAGTACTACGACGACACCGGCATGATCGACTTCATCGGCGTAGTCGGCTCGGGCTGCGACACCCACAACACCCTGGCCAACGTGATCCCCAACATGAGCTACCCGCCGGAGCCTTTCCTGCACCTGGCGGCGGGCATCAAGGAAGTGGTCAAGGTGCCGGTGCTGCACGCGCAGAACATCAAAGACCCGAACCAGGCCACGCGCATTCTCGACGGCGGTTACGTCGACATGGTCGGCATGACCCGCGCGCACATCGCCGACCCGCACTTTATCGCCAAAATCAAAATGGGCCAGGTCGACCAGATCAAACAGTGCGTCGGCGCCAACTACTGCATCGACCGCCAATACCAAGGCCTGGACGTGCTGTGCATCCAGAACGCCGCCACGTCCCGCGAATACATGGGCGTGCCGCACATCATCGAAAAAACCACCGGCGTAAAACGCAAGGTTGTGGTGGTCGGCGGTGGCCCAGCCGGTATGGAGGCGGCGCGTGTGGCTGCCGAACGTGGCCACGACGTGACCCTGTTCGAGAAGAAAGACGCACTGGGCGGGCAGATCACCACCGCCTCGAAAGCACCGCAGCGCGACCAGATTGCCGGCATTACCCGCTGGTATCAGCTGGAACTGGCGCGGCTGAAAATCGACCTGCGCCTGGGCACCGGCGCCGACGTCGCGACCATTCAAGACCTGCGCCCGGACGTGATCGTGCTCGCCAACGGCGGCCATCCGTACCTGGAACAAAACGAGCATTGGGGCTCGGCCGAAGGCCTGGTGGTCAGCAGCTGGGACGTGCTCGACGGCAAAGTGGCGCCGGCCAAAAACGTACTGGTGTACGACACCATTTGCGAATTTACCGGCATGTCCGTCGCCGACTTCATGGCCGACAAGGGCTCGCAGGTTGAGATCGTCACCGACGACACCAAACCCGGCGTGGCCATGGGCGGCACCTCGTTCCCCACCTACTACCGCAGCATGTACCCCAAAGACGTGGTCATGACCGGCGACATGATGCTGGAAAAGGTCTACCGCGAAGGCGACAAACTGGTGGCCGTGCTGGAGAACGAATACACCGGCGCCAAGGAAGAGCGTGTGGTCGATCAGGTGGTGGTGGAAAACGGCGTGCGGCCGGACGAAACTTTGTACTACGCCCTGAAAGAAGGCTCGCGCAACAAAGGCCAGATCGACGTCGAAGCGCTGTTCGCCATCAAACCGCAGCCGTGCCTGAGCGAGGCGGGCGACGGCTACTTGCTGTTCCGCATCGGCGACTGCGTAGCCCAGCGCAACACCCACGCGGCGATTTATGACGCGTTGCGGTTGTGTAAGGACTTCTAAGCGATGGTCTCCCCTCGCCCGCCTGCGGGAGAGGGGCCGGGGGAGAGGGGCTGTTGATTCGGTGATTCGCGTCGCCTGCCGCCCCCTCTCCCTAGCCCTCTCCCCGCAGGGGCGAGGGGACCGATTTGTGTTGTTTCCCGGTCCCGCGAAGGAGACCAATGATGTTAAACACCCTTCTGCCCATCCTCCTGTTCGCCGCCCTGCTGTTGGCGGTGATCGGCGCGGCCAAGCGCTTTTTCATGTGGCGCCGTGGCCGCGCCGCCGAGGTCGATTGGCTTGGCGGTTTGCTGGCCATGCCCAAGCGTTACATGGTCGACTTGCACCATGTGGTGGCCCGCGACAAATACATCGCCAACACCCACGTCGCCACCGCTGGCGGTTTTGTCTTGGCTGTCGTGCTGGCGCTGCTGGTGCATGGTTTCGGCCTGCATAACCGCATCCTCGGCTTTGCCTTGCTCGGCGCCTGCGTGCTGATGTTTGTCGGTGCGCTGTTCGTGGCCAAGCGTCGGCTGGACCCGCCCTCGCGCCTGTCGAAAGGCCCGTGGATGCGCCTGCCGAAAAGCCTGCTGATGTTTTCCGTCAGCTTCTTTATCGCCACCTTGCCGGTGGCCGGCATTCTGCCCGCCGACTTTGGCGGCTGGGTGCTCGCCGGAGTGCTGGCGATTGGCGTGGCCTGGGGCGTGTCGGAATTGTTCTTCGGCATGACCTGGGGCGGGCCGATGAAACACGCCTTCGCCGGTGCCCTGCACTTAGCCTGGCACCGCCGCGCCGAGCGTTTTGGCGGTGGCCGTTCCACCGGCTTGAAAGCCCTCGACCTGTCCAATCCCAACGCGCCGCTGGGCGTGGAAAAACCCACCGACTTCACCTGGAACCAACTGCTTGGTTTCGACGCCTGCGTGCAATGCGGCAAATGCGAAGCGGCGTGCCCGGCCTTTGCGGCGGGGCAACCGCTGAACCCGAAAAAGCTGATTCAAGACATGGTCGTCGGCCTGGCCGGCGGCACCGATGCCAAGTTTGCGGGCAGCCCCTACCCGGGCAAACCTGTGGGCGAACACGCCGGCGGCCCGCATCAACCCATCGTTAACGGCCTGGTCGATGCCGAAACGCTGTGGTCGTGCACCACCTGCCGTGCCTGCGTGGAGGAGTGCCCGATGATGATCGAGCACGTCGATGCCATCGTCGACATGCGCCGCCACCTCACCCTGGAAAAAGGCGCCACGCCAAACAAGGGCGCCGAAGTGCTCGACAACCTGATCGCCACCGACAACCCTGGCGGCTTCAACCCCGGCGGCCGGCTGAACTGGGCGGCGGATTTGAACCTCAACCTGCTCAGCGAAAAACACACCACCGACGTGCTGTTCTGGGTCGGCGACGGCGCCTTCGACATGCGCAACCAACGCACCCTGCGCGCGTTCGTGAAAGTGCTGAAGGCCGCCAACGTCGACTTCGCCGTGCTCGGCCTGGAAGAACGCGACAGCGGCGACGTGGCCCGGCGTCTGGGTGATGAAGCGACCTTCCAGAGCCTGGCCAAACGCAACATTGCCACGCTGGAAAAGTACAGCTTCAAACGCATCGTCAGCTGCGACCCGCACAGCTTTCACGTGCTGAAAAACGAATACGGCGCCCTCGGCGGTCACTACCAAGTGCTGCACCACAGCACGTTTATCGCCGAGCTGATCGCCGCGAAAAAACTCAACCTTGGCCAGCACAAAGGCGGTTCGGTGACCTATCACGACCCGTGCTACCTCGGCCGCTACAACGGCGAATATGAAGCGCCGCGCGACGTGCTGCGCGCCCTCGGTATTGAAGTGAAAGAAATGCAACGCTCGGGTTTTCGCTCACGCTGTTGTGGCGGCGGTGGCGGCGCGCCGATCACCGACATTCCGGGCAAGCAGCGAATTCCGGACATGCGCATGGTCGACATCAAAGAAACCGGCGCCGAGTTGGTAGCCGTGGGTTGCCCGCAATGCACCGCGATGCTGGAAGGTGTGATCGAGCCTCGGCCGCAGATCAAAGACATCGCCGAGCTGGTGGCAGAGGTGCTGCTGGAGACGCCGGTTGTGACGGTTAAGCGCGTGGCGGAGGGAGTGGAATGATGGACCTTCGTTTGCTGTCACCCCCTCTCCCTAACCCTCTCCCCCAGGGGGGCGAGGGGACGAATCGCGCGCGAATTAACTCCCCTCGCCCGCTTGCGGGAGAGGGGCTGGGGGAGAGGGGCCTTTCGCTCTTGCCCGCTCGCCGGAGAACCGACCATGTCTGACCTCATCCGCCGCAACCCCCACGCCGAGCGCATTGCCCGCAACCGCCTGCACCCGTTGCACGCCACCTTGCAGCGCAGCGAAACCAGCTGGATCGGCCCCAACGGCGTCATCCGTAAAAACCCCCACGCGGTCGGCTTTATCGGCCCCAACGGCATCAAGCGCATCGACCGCAGCGGCGTGCAGCAGGGCGGCACCACCAAGCGCTCCAGCCAGAGCGCCGTGGTCCAACTGCCGCTGCACAGCGTGCCGGCGCCCAGCTTTTACATCGTGGTGGTGCCCGACATGGTTGGCGGCCGCCTGACCGCCCACGACCGTGACCTGCTCGGCCTGGCCCACAAGCTCGCCGGCAGCGCGGGCGCGGTGTTGGCCGTGGTGTTTGGCGAGCACAAAGAAAACAGTTTCGACACCGCTGGCGTCGACCGTCTGCTGCACCTCGACGGCGCGCTATACAGCGGCTACGCGCCCGAGCAACAGGTGCAAGCCTTGACCGCCATTGAACGGCAATTCCAACCGCGTCATTGGCTGCTGCCCGACAGCCGCACCGGCGGCGGCGAGCTGGGGCGTCGCCTGGCGGCGCAGTTGGGCGAACGTCCGGCTACCCGCGTGTGGCAAGTCACCGAGGAGCAATGCATTGGCCGCGCCGGTGCCGGCCAGCAAGACCTGCAACGTCCACTCGCCCGGCTGATTCTGGCCGCCAGCGAATGCGCCGAGCCGGTCAGCGAAACCCGTCATGAAGCGCTGCCCATCGTGCTTGAACACGACGTCGCCCGTTGCCTGCCGCGTATCGAAGACCTCGGCGCCGTGGCAGTCGACCCCGCCGCCACGCCGATGGCCGAGGCGGAATTCATTCTGTCCGGCGGCAACGGCGTTAAAGACTGGGACCTGTTCCACCGCACCGCCGTCGCCCTCGGCGCCACCGAAGGCGCTTCACGCGTGGCGGTCGACGACGGCCATATGGCACGCAACCGCCAAGTCGGCGCGACCGGCACCTGGGTGACGGCGCGGGTGTACCTGGCTGTCGGTATTTCCGGCGCCATCCAACACCTGCAAGGCATCGGCGCCTGCGACAAAGTGGTGGCCGTCAACCTGGACGCTGGCTGCGACATGATCAAACGCGCCGACCTGTCCGTCATCGGCGACTCGGCGGCCATTCTCACCGCCCTAATCGAACGCATGGCCGCGCACCGTGCCGGAGGCAATCGCGATGCAGCCTAAGCCACTCTCAGTGTTGTGCCTGGTGTCCATCGGCGCCCACCCCACCTCGGGCCGCGCCCGTCGCGCCGAGCAAGATGCACGCGCTGTCGAACTGGGCTTGCGCCTGGCCGGCGAACAGCTGCGCGTGCTGCACGCCGGCGACGCCCAGCAAGACGCCTTGCGCGCCTACTTGGGCATGGGCCTGAACGAACTCAGCGTGCTGCAACAGCCGGACGGCGCCGACGCGTTGCCGGTGTTGCTCGACTTCCTCAAAGACAGCAAAGCGCAACTGGTACTCACCGGCAGCCAGGCTGAAACCGGCGAAGGTTCGGGCATGTTGCCGTACCTGCTGGCCGAGCAATTGGGCTGGCCGCTGGTGGTCGGCCTGGCCGAAGTGGAGAAGGTTGAAAACGGTGTAGCGCAGGTGCTGCAAGCGCTGCCTCGCGGCCAACGCCGGCGCCTGCAAGTGCGCCTGCCGTTTCTCGCCAGCGTCGACAACGCCGCCCCGGTCGCCCGGCAAAGCGCCTTTGGCCCAGCCCGTCGCGGCACGTTGAGCGCCGATGAGGTTGAAGTGCTCGATGATGACTTGCTCGCCAGCGCCACCTTTCAACCGGCACGCCCGCGGCCCAAACGGCTGAAAGTAATCAAAGCCAAAACCGGTGCCGAACGCATGAAAGCGGCGACGGCGAAAGCGGCGGGCGGCGGCGGGCAGATAGTGAAGGACGTCAGCGCCGAAGAGGGCGCGGAAGCGATCTTCAAGCTGTTGCTGGAGGAAGGAGTCATTCGCTAGCCGCGCAGCAAGCGTCGACCGAAAGGCCGATGGTTTGTCCGTTTCGAGCTATGTTTTCAATACGACTCGCGCGTAGTGCTGCGGGCCGTCTGGAAAACCTGCCTGAGCGAATGCCAGCGCTCGGTTCGACTGAAAGGACATTCGTCATGCTGCGAAAGATCGACATCGGCCCACGTACTACCCTGGCGTTCAGCCTTATTGCATTGATGGTGCTGGTTCTCGGCGCCATTGCCTTGTCCAAGATCTCGGACATGCGCAACGACTCATTGGAAGTGAACGATAACTGGCTGCCCAGTATCCTGGCGCTGGACGCCCTGGCGCAAAATTCGTTGCGACTGCGCGCCGTCACCTTGCGCTTGATCGTCAACCGTGAAGCCGACGATCAAGCCGCCAACAGCAAGCGCGCCCAGGAACTCAAGGCTTCGCTGGGCGACAACCAGCGGCGTTACGAGGCGTTGATTTCGAGCCCGGATGAACGCGCCAGCTACGAGCGATTTGCCGCAGCCTTGACCAGCTACCTGCAAGAGCAGGAAAAAATCACCCAATTCGTCCAACAGCAGAAATTCGACGAAGCCACCGCAGTGGCTTCTGGGCGCATGGTGGAGTTCACCGACACCATGGCCCGGGAAATCGTGCAGTTGACGGCCATCAACACGGCCGGCGCCAATGCCGCTCGGCAGCGCTCGGACCATGTGTTCACCACCGCGCGCAACAGCATGATCATCACCATGATTTTGGCTGCCATTGCAACGGCGGTGCTGGCGCTGGTGATCACCCGCAGCATTGTGCGGCCATTGCTGCGCGCTGTGGATGTGGCCGAAGTGGTGGCCTCCGGTGACCTGACCGAACGCATAGAAATCGACGGCACGGACGAACCCGCCCGCCTGCTCACCGCCTTGCGCACCATGCAGCAGAACCTGCGCAGCACCATTCAGAGCATTGCCGATTCCTCCAATCAATTGGCGTCGGCGTCCGAAGAGCTGAGCGCCGTGACCGAGGACTCCACGCGCGGCCTGCATCAGCAAAACGACGAAATTGAACAGGCCGCCACCGCCGTCAACGAGATGACCACGGCCGTGGAAGAAGTGGCGCGCAACGCCGTAATCACCTCCGAAGCCTCGCGCGAATCCGACCGCACCACCCAGCGCGGTCGTGAGCAGGTGCTGCAAACGGTGAACTCGATTTCCAGCCTGGCCGATGACGTCACCACCTCGGCCGATCAGGTGCTGCAGCTGGCCGAAAAAGTGCGCGACATCAGCCAGGTGCTCGACGTGATTCGCTCCATTGCCGAGCAAACCAACCTGCTGGCGCTGAACGCCGCCATCGAAGCTGCACGCGCCGGTGAAGCCGGACGTGGCTTTGCCGTGGTGGCCGATGAAGTGCGCGCCTTGGCGCACCGCACGCAACAGTCCACCCAGGAAATCGAACAAATGGTTGGCGGCATTCGCAACGGCGCCGATCAGGCCGTGAATGCCATGCAGAACAGCAACCAGCGAGCGCGCAGTACGCTTGAAGTCGCGCGCGAAGCGGGCACGGCGCTGGACGAAATCGCCGTCGCCATTTCCGCCATCAACGAACGCAACCTGGTAATCGCCAGCGCCTCGGAAGAACAGGCGCAGGTGGCGCGAGAAGTGGACCGCAACCTGACCAACATCCGCGATTTGTCGTTGCAGTCATCGGCGGGGGCGAACCAAACGGCGGCGGCCAGCCAGGAGTTGTCGCGGTTGGCGGTGGGGTTGAATGGGATGGTGGCGCAGTTCAGGGTGTGAGGCTGAGCACGTCCCTTCGTCATCCGTGTCGTGCTCTATCACACCATTCACTTGGAATTCTGGATTCCGAATCGTCGGACCGCCGCCTGCGCGGGAATGACGGTGGTATTTGTCGAGACGTCCGTCATCCCCGCGTAGGCGGGGATCCAGAGTTTACCGGTAACACGCTATTTCGAACCCGAGAGACACCGTCGCCAGGGGTATTACTGGGTCTTGATCCCATACAAATACGGCGCCGGCGCAGCCCCCAAATTGCTCAGCAAGCGCTCGCTGTACCAGTCGATAAAATTCACCACGCCAAACTCATAGGTCTTCGAATACGGCCCCGGCTGATAAGCGGTGGAGTTGATGCCGCGTTGGTTTTCTTCGGCCAGGCGACGGTCCTGGTCGTTGGTGGCGTCCCACACTTGGCGCATGCGCACCGGGTCATAGTCCACGCCTTCAACGGCGTCTTTGTGCACGATCCATTTGGTGGTGACCATGGTTTCCTGGGCGCTGATCGGCCACACGGTAAACACGATGATGTGGTCGCCCATGCAGTGGTTCCACGAGTGCGGCAAATGCAGGATGCGCATGGAGCCCAGGTCGGGATTTTTGATGCGGCCCATCAATTTGTTGCAGCCTTGTTTGCCGTCCAGGGTCATCGATACGGTGCCCTTGAGCAGCGGCATGCGCACGATGCGGTTACGCAGGCCGAAGCTGGCGTGGGCGTATGGAATTTTCTCGGCGTCCCAGGCGGCAGCGGAAGCGGCGACGTGGTCTTTGAAGGCCTGGTCGGCGCGCGGGTCGGTGACGTCGTCCCATTCCAGCAAGGTTTTCAGCAGCTCAGGGTGCGAGCCGTTGCAGTGGTAGCACTCGCGGTTGTTTTCGATCACCAGCTTCCAGTTGGCTTTTTCCATCAAGGTGGTTTGCACCGCCACCTTGGTGTTCTCCATGTCGTAGGGCTCCATGTAATGAGCCAGGGTGGAAAGGAATTCATCAATGGCCGGCGGGTTCTCGGCCAGCGACACGAAGATGTAGCCGCCCGCGACTTTCACATGCACCGGCTTGAGGCCGAATTTCTTCATGTCGAAGTCGTCGCCCATTTCGGTGCCCGCGTACAGCAGGCGGCCGTCGAGTTCGTAGGTCCACTGGTGGTACGGGCACACCAGCTTGGCGACCTTGCCTTTCTCGCCGGTACACAGGCGCGAGCCCCGGTGGCGGCATACGTTGTGAAACGCATTGACCACGCCGTCGGCGCCGCGAATCACCACGATCGGGTTTTTGCCCAATTGGAAGGTTAGGTAATTGCCCTTCGCCGGGATCTCGCAGGTCATGCCGGCGATCAACCATTCCTTGTGGAAAATCTCCTGCATGTCGATATCGAACAGGCGCTCATCGCTGTAAAACGGCTGCGGCAGCGAATAGGTGCGCTCGCGGTTTTGCAGCATTTCGGCGGTGGCCTTGCGTGCCGGCTCCAGCGGGTCGCCCAAACTCAGGGTGGTGGTATCCATGGCTCTGTCCTCATGGCTGATCGCGGTGTGCGCGCAGCGGAAATTGGCGGTTGGTGTTCACGCAAGGCGCTTATGTAAGGCGCTCTAGATTGAGGTGGAGTGTGGAGTCGGGCGCGTTGATGGCCTTATCCATGGACGACACGGCCGAATCCGTTTCCGACGCGCCAGCCCCGATGGTTGGGGGCTGGTCGCGGTGAGCATGTCGATGTCGCAGATAGGTAAGTGACCCACTAGGCGCATGCCCACAATCGGCGCCATAGTCCCGGGCACAAGACCCAGGCAACCCTAAGCGTCAGCGGGAGCGAACATGTCCAACACTTTCCTTAATCCGGTCAACACCCAGACCTGGGCCAACGGCCGTCACCTGGTGCGTTGCGTCAAAGTGATCCAGGAAACCTGGGACGTGCGCACCTTCTGCTTTATGGCCGACCAGCCGATCATGTTCTTCTTCAAGCCGGGGCAGTTCGTCACCCTGGAACTTGAAATCGACGGCCAGCCGATCATGCGTTCGTACACCATCTCCAGCTCGCCATCGGTGCCGTACAGCTTCTCGCTGACCATCAAGCGCGTGCCGGGCGGCAAGGTGTCGAACTGGCTGCACGACAACCTGAAAGAAGGCGACGAGCTGCCGGTGCACGGCCCGGTTGGCCTGTTCAACGCCATGGATTACCCCACCGACAAAGTGCTCTACCTCAGCGGCGGCGTGGGCATTACCCCGGTGATGTCGATGGCGCGCTGGTTCTTCGACACTAACGCCAATGTCGACATGGTCTTCGTCCACAGCGCCCGCTCGCCGCGCGACGTCATCTACCGCCGCGAGCTGGACCACATGGCCTCGCGTGTGCGTAATTTCGGTTTGCACATCATTTGTGAAAAGCACGGCGAAGGTGAGCCGTGGGCTGGCTATCGCGGCTACCTCAACCAACCGATGCTGGAACTGATCGCCCCGGACTTTCGTGATCGTGAAATCTTCTGCTGCGGCCCGACGCCTTACATGAGCGCCGTGAAACGCCTGCTCGAAGCCAACGGTTTCGACATGGCGCGCTACCACGAAGAATCGTTCGGCGCGACGCCGGCCGAAGACAAAGCCGAAGCCATCGTCAACGCCGAACAGGCCGCCGAAGCGCCGGCGCCGGACGCGGCTGATCTCAATCAGGTGGAATTCACCGCCACCGGTAAAAGCATTCGCGTGGCGCCTGGTGAGACCGTGCATGCGGCGGCGGCCAAGCTGGGGCTGCACATTCCCAAGGCTTGCGGGATGGGGATTTGTGGGACGTGCAAGGTGATGAAGACTTCCGGTGATGTGGAGATGGAGCACAACGGGGGGATTACGGATGAGGATGTGGCGGAGGGGTACATTCTGTCGTGCTGCAGTGTGCCGAAGGGGGATGTGGTGATTGATTATTAAGCGAAGCCCGGCTTAGCCGGGCTGCTTTCGATCGGCGAAAAACCTTCATTAGCGCGTCTGCGCGGAGATCTGTTTCGCGCCTTACGCGCGAGCTTTTCTACCGCGCCCGTTATCAAAACCTCCGTCATCCTCGCGAACGCGGGGATCCAGAATTTCAAGCCGTACACGATAGATCGGCGTAGGTATTCATTACCGCGTGTGCTGAACGTTTTTGTTTCGCGCCTTACGCGCGAGTCACTTTTGTCATTGCCGGTATGCCGGACCACCCAAAAGTAACCAAAAACGCTAGCCCCTACCTTGGGTCTACGCTGCGCTCCGACTTCCCTCATTCCACCGCCGCTCCGGGGGCACGGACTAGGCGTCCCCGCGATAAGGGCCATCCATGGCCCGACACGCCTCTCGCGGCTCCCGGCCGCTCAACCCCCTCCACGTCGCCTCCATTCGGCCTGCGATGAACGGGGCGGGTAGATCACAAGCCAGATCAAGATCAAGAGCGGGAGATCAAAGGCATCGCGGCTGTGCGTCGTCTGTGGGAGCGGCTTTAGCCGCGATTCCTGCAAACGAAAATGCCACGGCAGAAATACGGTTTGTTCATTCTTGAACCTTCACCTCGGGCAATTCCTGCAACCGCCAAACCCCTGCCTCAACCACCGCAACCTGCTGCCGGTAAAACAATCGCCACTTACCGTCCCGCTGGGCAAATTCATACGCCTTGCCCGCCGCCGGCGCCGCCTCGGTGAACCGGCTTTCGCGCTCGGGGTTTCCCTGCCCCGGCCCGGTAATTGGCACGTACCGATTACGCCCGAGCAAACGCAGCAGGTGCAGTTGGCCGTCGATAAAGCCTTGGAAATGCACGTCGAGCACATTGTCTTGCAGCCAGTGCAGCGTATCGCTGCGCGGCTCGGCGATGGCGACGCGGTGGAGCACGGCAGGCGCTTCGGCGAAGGCGATCAGGGCGATAAAATTGCCGCAATCGGACACCCGGTGGTCCAGCGCCCATTCGCCCGGCAATTGCCAGTCACCGATGCTGCACTGGTAGGCGCGCAGGTCGCCTTCGCGGCTGGTGCGTAGCGCTTGCCAGGTCAGGCGCTCGCCATTTTTCAGCGGGACGCTTTGCAGGAGCAGCGGGGCGTCGTTGAGGGGCAGCAGCAGGTCCACTTCCGGCATCTCGGCGTAGCCCAGTGTCGGTTTGCCGCGACGGGTTTGGCCGGTTACCAGCTCGATTTGGCCGTGGGTGTACGAGGTCACGGGGCCGTGGTCGCGGTATTCCAGGCACGGTTGCGCCCAGTTCATGCGCAGGCGCAGATGTTCCGTTTCCAGGCCGATAAAGTTTGGCGAGCTGGACAGCGGTTCGCGCGCTTTGGGCTGCCAGGTGTTGCTCATCAGGCGCCAGCCGCTGCTGCGTTGCCACAGCCAGAAGCCGCTGACGTCGTCGCGGCTGGCGGCGCAGACGAAGGTCTGGGCGTCTTTGCTGAACACCAGGCTGGGGTCGGGTTGCATCAGCATCAGGCCGGTGGCCTGGCCGTCGAGTATCAGTTCGCCTAGGGGATTGCGCAGCGGTTCCAGCGGGTCGCCGAGGTCCATCAGGCGCTCGGGCAAGCGGGTGCGCAGTTCAAGCGTCGGCGCCTGAGGGGGCGAGGGCAGTGTGCGGTTCTGGTGGTCGGCTTGCAGGTACTGCCAGTAGCTGTCGGGCAGCCACAGGTCCTGAATGCCGACGAAGGTGTCCACTCGGTTGGCGCCGGCTATCAGCTCGTCGATGTTGGCGCGGTAGGGCGCGTCGGAGGTCAGCGGGCTGACCCGGCCGATCACCTCGGTGCTGCTGACGTGGTCCAGTTCCCAGAAGTGGCTGATGGCGCAGTGGTGCAGCACGCGCTGTTGGCGGTCGTAGATCAGCAAGCTCCATTCGTTGCGGCTCGGTGCTGGCGACACGAAGTAGCGGCCGTCGCTGGAGAATTGCGCCGAGGGGCTGGCGTTGAAGATCACGCTGCCGTCGGGCAGCAGGTAGTCGCACACCACCGGCCCGCCCATGGCGATTTCGCTTTCGCCCAGTAACCGCACGGCTTCGCCTTCGGGCGTCAGGCGTGGTTCGCCACCACCCCAGGCGCTAGCGCCGCGGGCGCTGTAGGGGGTGGGCAGCGGCATGGGGTGGGTGTCGCTCGCGCGCTCGACCTGTTTTTCCAGGTTCAGGGCGAGGCGTTTTTCCAGGTGGCTGATGAGCAGAAGGCCGCCGAAGATCACCAGCACGCCGGCGCAAAAGGCTATCCAAAACGTGGGGATGGCGCGGCCGATGCCGATGGCCAGGCCAAGGGTCCAGAAGAAGTTGAATTGCTGGAGGCGGTAGGGCACGCCGCCGCGGATGCGGTTGGTTAGCCAGGCGATGGGCAGGTAGATCAGCCAGCCGAGCACGCTCAGGGCGAGTGGGGCGAACACGGGGATGACGATGATTAGGGCGATCCAGCCGAGTTCGAGGAATAGTTCGAGGAACAGGCGGGGGAGGGACTGTATGGATCGGGTGTCCATGAACGTGTTCGGCTCGGGATTCTGGATCCCCGCCTGCGCGGGGATGACGGTGTTGAGGTTGAGGGGTTAAGCCTGCATCACCAACCGAATATCCGCTGCCAGCTCGCGCACGCGTTCTTCTTCGGTGTCCCACGAGCACATAAACCGCGCGCCGCCAGCGCCGATGAAGGTGTAGAAGCGCCAGTCCCGCGCGCGCAGGGCTTCGATGGCCGGTTCCGAGAGTTGTAGGAACACGCCGTTGGCTTCCACCGGGAACATCAGGCTTACGCCCGGAATGTCGCTGACCAGCTCGGCCAGCAGGCGCGCGCAGCTGTTGGCGTGGCGGGCGTATTTCATCCAGGCGTCGTTTTCCAGCAGGCCGACCCACGGCGCGGAGAGGAAGCGCATTTTCGAGGCCAGTTGGCCGGCTTGTTTGCAGCGGTAGTCGAAGTCTTCGGCCAGTTGTTTGTTGAAGAACAGAATCGCCTCGCCCACGGCCATGCCGTTTTTGGTGCCGCCAAAGCACAGCACGTCGATGCCGGCTTTCCAGGTCAGCTCGGCAGGCGAGCAGTCGAGAAAGGCGCAGGCGTTGGCGAAACGGGCGCCGTCCATGTGCAGGTTCAGCCCCAGCTCGCGGCAGGTGGCGCTGATGGCTTTGAGTTCTTCGGGGCGGTACACGCTGCCAATTTCAGTGGCTTGGGTGAGGGTGACCACGCGCGGTTTGGGGTAGTGAATGTCTTGGCGCTTGAGGGCGATTTCGCGAATGGTCGCGGGCGTCAGCTTGCCGTTTTCGGTGCGCGCGGTGAGCAGTTTCGAGCCGTTGGAGAAAAACTCCGGCGCCCCGCATTCGTCGGTTTCAACGTGGGCGGTCTCCGAGCAGATCACGCTGTGGTAGCTCTGGCACAACTGCGACAACGCCAGCGAGTTGGCGGCGGTGCCGTTGAAGGCGAAGTACACCTCGCAGTCGGTTTCGAACAGCCGGCGAAAGTGGTCCGAGGCGCGGGCCGTCCATTGGTCATCGCCATAGGCACGGTCGTGGCCGTGGTTGGCCTGCGCCATGGCGGCCCAGGCTTCGGGGCAAATGCCGGAATAGTTGTCGCTGGCGAACTGTTGGGTGGTGTCGGTCATGGAGGATTTCCTGGGACGGCGATGGGCAACACTTTAGCGCGGGTCGGTCTTTGTGTCGTTCAAAGAGCATCGAGGTTGAAGCCTCTCCTACAGTGGAACGTATTTCATTGTGGGAGCGGCTTTAGCCGCGATGGGTCGTTTGCCGGCTTGGTCAGTTTGAGCATTTTGACGTCGCAAACAGGCATATGGCTGTGCTGGCGATTTCGCAGAATCGCTACACGCACAACCGCTCCGCCTGCCGGAGTGGGCGCCCATAACAATGATGCGGCAGCCGCTGTCGCTGGAGACCCGAGATGTTCAGCAAAAACGACCAGATCAAAGGCTATGACGATGCACTGCTGGCAGCCATGGATGCCGAAGAAGCGCGCCAGGAGCATCACATCGAGCTGATCGCGTCGGAGAACTACACCAGCAAGCGCGTGATGCAAGCTCAGGGCAGCGGCCTGACCAACAAGTACGCCGAAGGTTATCCGGGCAAGCGTTACTACGGCGGCTGCGAACATGTGGACAAGGTCGAGCAACTGGCTATCGACCGCGCCAAAGAACTGTTCGGCGCCGACTACGCCAACGTGCAACCGCACTCCGGCAGCCAGGCCAACGCCGCTGTGTACCTCGCGCTGCTGCAAGCCGGCGACACCGTGTTGGGCATGAGCCTGGCCCACGGCGGCCACCTGACCCACGGCGCCAAGGTGAGTTTCTCCGGCAAGCTCTATAACGCGGTGCAGTACGGTATCAACACCGACACCGGCCTGATTGATTACGACGAAGTCGAGCGCCTGGCCGTCGAGCACAAGCCGAAGATGATCATTGCCGGCTTCTCGGCCTATTCGAAAACCCTCGACTTCCCGCGCTTCCGCGAAATCGCCGACAAAGTGGGCGCTTACTTTTTTGTCGACATGGCCCACGTTGCCGGTCTGGTAGCCGCTGGTTTGTACCCCAACCCGCTGCCCTATGCCGATGTGGTCACCACCACCACCCACAAAACCCTGCGCGGCCCGCGTGGCGGTCTGATTCTGGCCAAGGCCAACCCGGACCTGGAAAAGAAATTCCAGGCTGCCGTCTTCCCCGGTGGCCAGGGCGGCCCGCTGATGCACGTGATTGCCGCCAAAGCGGTGTGCTTCAAGGAAGCGCTGGAGCCTGGCTTCAAGGCGTATCAGCAGCAAGTGATCGATAACGCGCAGGCCATGGCTAAAGTCTTTATCGAGCGCGGTTATGACGTGGTGTCCGGCGGCACCGACAACCACTTGTTCCTCGTCAGCCTGATTCGCCAGGGCCTCACCGGCAAAGACGCCGACGCCGCCCTCGGCCGTGCCGGCATCACCGTGAACAAGAACGCCGTGCCGAATGACCCACAGTCGCCGTTCGTGACCTCGGGCTTGCGCATCGGCACACCCGCCATCACCACACGCGGCTTCAAAGTGGCGCAGAGCGTGGAATTGGCCGGCTGGATTTGCGACATCCTCGACCACCTCGGCGATGCCGATGTCGAGGCGCAGGTGGCCAAGCAAGCCGCTGCCCTGTGTGCGGATTTCCCGGTCTACAAGTGATTTCACCCGACTGAATTACCAGCCCTCGCCAGCGGTCGGCGAGGGACGCAGCGAGGAGCACCTCTGATGCAACGTTATTCCGGCTTCGGCCTGTTCAAGCACTCGCTCAGCCACAACGAAAACTGGCAGCGCATGTGGCGCAACCCGACACCGAAACCGGTGTACGACGTGATTATCGTCGGCGGTGGCGGCCACGGTCTGGCCACGGCTTACTACCTGGCCAAAGTGCATGGCATCACCAATGTCGCGGTGGTCGAAAAGGGTTGGTTGGGCGGCGGCAACACCGCGCGCAACACCACCATCGTTCGCTCCAACTACCTGTGGGATGAGTCGGCGCACCTGTACGAACACGCCATGAAGCTGTGGGAAGGGCTGTCGCAAGACATCAACTACAACGTGATGTTTTCCCCCCGTGGCGTCTACAACCTGTGCCACACGCTGCAAGACATGCGCGATTCCGAGCGCCGCGTGAGCGCCAACCGCCTCAACGGTATCGACGGTGAATTGCTGGATGCCAAGCAGACCGCCGCCGAAATTCCGTACCTCGATTGCTCGAAAAACACCCGCTACCCCGTCATGGGCGCCACCGTGCAACGGCGCGCCGGGGTGGCCCGTCACGACGCCGTGGCCTGGGGCTACGCCCGTGCCGCCGACGCCTTGGGCGTGGACCTGATTCAGCAAACCGAAGTGATCGGCTTCCGTAAGGAAAACGGCGTGGTCGTCGGCGTTGAAACCAGTAAAGGCTTTATCGGCGGCAAGCGTGTGGGCGTGGTCACGGCGGGTAACTCCGGACACATGGCCAAACTCGCCGGCTTTCGTCTGCCGCTGGAATCTCACCCGCTGCAAGCGCTGGTGTCGGAGCCGATCAAGCCGATTATCGACAGCGTGATCATGTCCAACGCCGTGCACGGCTACATCAGCCAGTCCGACAAAGGCGACCTGGTGATCGGTGCCGGCATTGACGGCTACGTCGGCTATGGCCAACGCGGCTCGTACCCGACCATCGAACACACCCTGCAAGCCATCGTCGAGATGTTCCCGGTGCTCAGCCGCGTGCGCATGAACCGCCAATGGGGCGGCATCGTCGATACGTCGCCGGACGCCTGCCCAATCATCAGCAAAACCCCGGTGCCCAACCTGTTCTTCAACTGCGGTTGGGGCACCGGCGGCTTTAAAGCCACACCCGGTTCGGGCCACGTATTTGCCGCCAGCCTGGCCACTGGCGAGATGCACCCGCTGGCCAAACCGTTCTCGATGGACCGCTTCCACAACGGCGCCTTGATCGACGAGCACGGCGCAGCGGCAGTGGCCCACTAATCAAGGGGGCGTTTCCCTCTCCCGCATGCGGGAGAGGGTGCCCAAAGGGCGGGAGAGGGGCTTTAAGCGGCGACGCAAAAACCCTCTCCCCCGGCCCCTCTCCCGCAGGCGGGCAGAGGGGAGCGAAAAACACGAATTCTGGAGGTACGGCCATGCTGCAAATTTTCTGCCCTCACTGTGGCGAGCTACGCGCTGAAGAGGAATTTCACGCGGCCGGCCAGGCGCATATTCCGCGCCCGCTCGACCCCAACGCCTGCACTGACCAGGAGTGGGGCGATTACCTGTTCTTCCGCGACAACCCCCGTGGCATTCACCACGAGCTGTGGATTCACGCCGCCGGTTGCCGCCAGTACTTCAACGCGACGCGCGACACCATCAGCTACGAAATTTTCGAAACCTACAAGATTGGCGAGAAGCCCTCGGTGACCGCCAAACCGAAAGCCAGCGCCGCAGGAGAACAGGCATGAGCCAGATCAACCGCCTGAGTAACGGTGGCCGGATCAACCGTAACCAGCCGCTGACCTTCACCTTTAACGGCAGCACCTACCAAGGTTTTGCTGGCGACACCCTGGCCGCCGCGTTGCTGGCCAATGGCGTCGACATCATCGGCCGCAGCTTCAAGTATTCGCGCCCTCGCGGCATCGTCGCCGCTGGTGCTGAAGAGCCCAACGCCGTGCTGCAAATCGGCTCCCGCGAAGCCACGCAAATCCCCAACGTGCGTGCCACGCAACAAGCGCTGTACAGCGGCCTGGTCGCCACCAGCACCAACGGCTGGCCGAGCGTGAACAACGATGTGATGGGCATTCTCGGCAAGGTTGGCGGCGACATGATGGCGCCCGGCTTTTACTACAAAACCTTTATGTACCCGCAGTCGATGTGGATGACGTACGAAAAGTACATCCGCAAAGCCGCAGGCCTGGGCCGCGCGCCGAAGGAAAACGATCCCGACCGCTACGACCACATGAACCAGCACTGCGACGTGCTGGTGGTCGGCGGTGGCGCTGCTGGTCTGGCCGCTGCGCTGGCGGCTGGCCGTGCTGGTGCGCGGGTGATTCTGGCCGATGAGCAAGAAGAGTTCGGCGGCCAGTTGCTCGACAGCCGCGAAAGCCTCGACGGTCGTCCGGCTGCCGACTGGGTGGCCAAAGCCGTGGCCGAATTGAAAGCCATGCCTGAAGTGCTGCTGCTGCCGCGCGCCACGGTGAACGGCTACCACGACCATAACTTCCTCACCATTCACGAGCGCCGTTTCGACCACTTGGGCGAAACCGCCCCGCTGGGCGAGACGCGTCAACGCATGCACCGCGTGCGTGCTAAACGTGTGGTCCTGGCCACCGGCGCCCACGAGCGGCCGCTGGTGTATGGCAATAACGACGTGCCGGGCAACATGCTCGCCGGCGCCATCTCGACGTATGTCCGCCGTTACGGCGTAGCGCCGGGCAAGCAGCTGGTGCTGTCGACCACCAACGACTTCGCCTACCGCGTTGCGCTGGACTGGCTCGAAGCCGGCCTGAAAGTGGTCGCCATCGCTGATGCCCGCCCCAACCCACGCGGCGCCTGGGTGGAAGAAGCCCGCGCCAAAGGCGTGCGCGTGCTCACTGGCAGCGCCGTGATCGAAACCCGTGGCAGCAAGCGCGTGAGTGCGGCGCGTATCGCCGCCATCGACCCGGTTGCCCATAAAGTCACCAGCCCCGGCGAGTGGCTGGACTGCGACACCGTGGCCACCTCCGGCGGCTACAGCCCGGTCGTTCACCTGGCCTCGCACCTGGGCGGCAAGCCGACCTGGCGTGAAGACCTGCTGGCATTCGTGCCCGGCGAAGGTTTCCAGAAGCGCGTGTGTGCCGGTGCCGTTAACGGCGTGTTCCAGCTGGGCGACGTGCTGGCCGATGGTTTCGAGGCGGGCGTAAAAGCGGCTGGCGAAATCGGTTTTGCACCTGTCACCGGTGAAGTGCCAAACGTGGCTGCACGCAGCGAAGAGGCGAGCATCGCCTTGTTCCAAGTGCCCCACGAAAAACCCACCGCCCGTGGCCCGAAACAATTCGTCGACCTGCAAAACGACGTCACCAGCGCCGGTATCGAACTGGCCACCCGTGAAGGCTTCGAGTCGGTCGAGCACGTTAAACGCTACACCGCTCTGGGTTTCGGTACCGATCAGGGCAAGCTCGGCAACATCAACGGGCTGGCGATTGCCGCGCGTTCGCTGGGCATCAGCATCCCGCAGATGGGCACCACCATGTTCCGCCCCAACTACACGCCGGTGACCTTCGGCTCGGTAGCCGGGCGCAACTGCGGCGCGCTGTTCGACCCGGTTCGCTACACCGCACTGCACGCCTGGCACCTGGCGCAGGGCGCCGAGTTTGAAGACGTCGGCCAATGGAAACGCCCGTGGTATTTCCCGAAAAACGGTGAAGACCTGCACGCCGCCGTGGCCCGCGAATGCAAAGCCGTGCGCGACAGCGTCGGCCTGCTGGACGCCTCCACCCTCGGCAAAATCGACATTCAAGGCCCGGATGCCCGTGAGTTTCTCAACCGCGTGTATACCAACGCCTGGACCAAGCTCGACGTGGGCAAAGCCCGCTACGGTCTGATGTGCAAAGAAGACGGCATGGTCTTCGACGACGGCGTGACCGCGTGCCTGGCCGACAACCATTTCCTGATGACCACCACCACCGGCGGCGCTGCCCGCGTGATGCAGTGGCTGGAGATTTACCACCAGACCGAGTGGCCGGACCTCAAGGTGTACTTCACCTCCGTGACCGACCACTGGGCCACCATGACCTTGTCCGGCCCCAACAGCCGCAAGCTGCTCAGCGAAGTGACAGACATCGACCTGGACCGCGACGGCTTCCCGTTCATGACGTGGAAAGAAGGCCTGGTCGGCGGCGTGCCGGCGCGGGTGTTCCGTATCTCGTTTACCGGTGAACTGTCGTACGAAATCAACGTGCAGGCCGACTACGCCATGGGCGTGCTGGAAAAAATCGTCGCCGCCGGCAAGCAGTACAACCTGACCCCGTACGGCACCGAAACCATGCACGTACTGCGGGCCGAGAAGGGCTTCATCATCGTCGGCCAGGACACCGACGGCTCGGTCACCCCGGACGACCTCAACATGGGCTGGTGCGTGGGCCGTACCAAACCGTTCTCCTGGATCGGCTGGCGCGGCATGAACCGCGAAGACTGCGTGCGCGAGAACCGCAAACAGCTGGTTGGCCTGAAACCGGTAGACCCCAAGTTCGTGCTGCCCGAAGGCGCGCAACTGGTGTTCGACACCAAACAGCAGATTCCCATGGCCATGGTTGGCCACGTCACCTCCAGCTACTACAGCGCCAGCCTGGGCTACAGCTTTGCCCTGGCAATGGTTAAAGGCGGCCTGAAACGCATGGGCGAGAAGGTGTGGGCGCCGTTGGCCGATGGCCGTTTCGTGGAAGCGGAAATTTGCAGCTCGGTGTTCTTCGATCCGAAAGGGGAGCAACAGAATGTTTGACTCCCTGAATCACACCCTTACCGCCATGCCGGACGTTTTATTCGCGAGGTCTGTATGACAGCTATCAACGTGTACCAGCAGCGCCCTGAAGCCGGCAAAGCCGAGTCGCCGCTGCACCACGCCGGCCTGGCCGACGCCGCCGGCAAAGGCAAAGCCAGCGCCGGTATTCAACTGCGCGAACGCAAACTGCTCGGCCACCTGACCCTTCGCGGCGACGGCCACGACGCCGCGTTTGCTGGCGCCGTGCACAAAGCCACCGGCCTGGAATTGCCCGGGGCCCTGGCGGTGATCACCGCTGGCGAAACCTCGCTGCAATGGATGGGCCCGGATGAATGGCTGCTCATCGTGCCAAGTGGCACCGAGTTCGATGCCGAGAAAAAACTGCGTGAAGCGCTGGATGGTCAACACATACAAATCGTCAACGTCAGCGGCGGGCAGACCGTGCTGGAACTGACCGGCACCCACGTGCGCGAGCTGCTGAAAAAGTCCACCAGCTACGACGTGCACCCCAACAACTTCCCGGTGGGCAAGGCCGTGGGCACCACCTTCGCCAAGTCGCAACTGGTGATCCGCCACACCGCCGAAAACACCTGGGAGCTGCTGGTACGTCGCAGCTTCAGCGACTACTTCTGGCTGTGGTTGCAAGACGCCAGCCAGGAGTTTGGCTTAGCGGTAAAAGCATCGTAGCCCCTGTGGGAGCGGCTTCAGCCGCGATGCTTTTCAAGAGCATCGCGGCTGAAGCC
>NZ_CEEDHK010000004.1:0-215480 GCF_979254655.1 Pseudomonas sp. AC229 | reverse complement strand
ACCCCGCTCCTACGCGATTGTCGGTATCTCCCGGAGAACAGCATGAGCCGCACCCCCGATACCTGGATCCTCACCGCTTCCTGCCCGAGCATTCTCGGCACGGTGGATGCGGTGACGCGTTATCTGTTCGAGCAGGGCTGCTACGTCACCGAGCACCACAGCTTTGATGATCGTCTGTCGTCGCGGTTTTTCATTCGCGTTGAATTCCGCCAGCCGGACGTGTTCGCCGAGCTGGATTTCCGCGACGGCCTGGCCGCGCGCGTGGGTAGTTTCGGCATGGACTTCGAGCTGACGCCACCCAACTACCGCAGCAAGGTAGTGATCATGGTGTCCAAGGCAGACCACTGCCTGAACGACCTGCTCTACCGCCAACGCATCGGCCAGTTGCCAATGGACGTGGTGGCCGTGGTGTCCAACCACCCCGACCTCGAACCACTCGCCCGCTGGCACGGCATTCCTTACCACCACTTCCCCCTCGACCCGGCCGACAAGCCGGCGCAAGAGCGCAAGGTCATGCAAGTGATCGCCGACACCGGCGCCGAGCTGGTGATTCTTGCCCGCTATATGCAAGTGCTGTCGCCCGAGCTGTGCCGCAAACTGGACGGCTGGGCCATCAACATTCACCACTCGCTGCTGCCCGGTTTCAAAGGCGCCAAGCCGTATCACCAGGCCTACGAAAAGGGCGTGAAACTGGTCGGCGCCACCGCGCACTACATCAACAACGACCTCGACGAAGGCCCGATCATCGCGCAAGGCGTCGAGCCGGTAGACCACAGCCACTACCCCGAAGACCTGATCGCCAAAGGCCGCGACATCGAATGCCTGACCCTGGCCAAAGCCGTGGGTTTCCACATCGAACGGCGCGTGTTTTTGAACGCGAGCCGGACGGTGGTTTTGTAACCCCATCCGAAGAGGGCATTCCGCGCTGCCTATAGCGGCCTCTTTCGCTTCACCCAACAACCTCCAGTGCAGGGCCGCGCAGTGCGTTTTGGCTGCGCCTTTGTAACCACAACAACAAACGGAGAATCAACTATGTCTGGTAATCGTGGCGTCGTTTATCTCGGCGCGGGCAAGGTCGAAGTGCAGAAAATCGACTACCCGAAAATGCAGGACCCGCGTGGTCGCAAGATCGAGCACGGGGTCATTCTCAAAGTGGTGTCCACCAACATTTGCGGCTCCGACCAGCACATGGTCCGTGGCCGTACTACCGCGCAGGTCGGCCTGGTGCTGGGCCATGAAATTACCGGCGAAGTGATCGAGAAGGGCAGCGACGTCGAGCACCTGAAAATCGGTGACTTGGTGTCGGTGCCGTTCAACGTGGCGTGCGGCCGTTGCCGCTCGTGCAAAGAACAGCACACCGGTGTTTGCCTGACCGTAAACCCGGCGCGCCCTGGCGGTGCTTACGGTTATGTCGACATGGGCGACTGGGTCGGTGGTCAGGCCGAATACGTGCTGGTGCCGTATGCCGACTTCAACCTGCTGAAGCTGCCGGACCGCGACAAGGCCATGGAAAAAATCCGCGACCTGACCTGCCTCTCCGACATTTTGCCCACCGGTTACCACGGCGCAGTCACTGCTGGCGTTGGCCCGGGCAGCACCGTGTACGTAGCCGGCGCCGGCCCTGTCGGCCTGGCGGCGGCTGCCTCGGCGCGCTTGCTGGGTGCGGCGGTGGTGATCATCGGCGACGTCAACCCGGTGCGCCTGGCTCACGCCAAGGCTCAGGGTTTCGAAATTGCCGACCTGTCGACCGACACGCCGCTGCACGAACAGATCGCCGCGTTGCTGGGCGAGCCGGAAGTGGACTGCGCCGTCGATGCCGTGGGCTTTGAAGCGCGCGGTCATGGTCATGCCGGTGCACAGCATGAAGCCCCGGCCACCGTGCTCAACTCGCTGATGGGCGTGGTGCGGGTCGCCGGCAAGATTGGTATTCCTGGTTTGTACGTCACCGAAGATCCAGGTGCTATCGACCAGGCGGCGAAGATGGGCAGCCTGAGTATTCGTTTTGGTTTGGGCTGGGCGAAGTCCCACAGTTTCCATACTGGGCAGACGCCGACGATGAAGTACAACCGGCAGTTGATGCAGGCGATTATGTGGGACCGCATCAATATTGCTGAGGTGGTTGGGGTGCAGGTGATCAGCCTGGATGACGCGCCGCGTGGGTATGGCGAGTTCGATGCCGGGGTGCCGAAGAAGTTTGTGATTGATCCGCATAAGTCGTTTAGTGCGGCGTGAAGGATGAGGCAGCCTAAGGGCTGCCTTTTTTGTTTTTTGGGCGCTTACAGATCGAGTGAATCTGCCCACACCTCCGTCATCCTCGCGAAGGCGGCGGTCCGACGATTCGGGATCCAGAGTTTTGAGCCTTACGCATGTGGCATGGGTGGAGGTATTCATTACCGCATCCGCTGAACGTTTTGTTTCGCGCCATACGCGCGAGGTCCCCCGTAGGTTGGGTTGAGCCGCAGGCGAAGCCCAACGTTCTGCGATCCGAATCCAAACCTCTGTCATCCTCGCGCACGCGGGGATCCAGTATTTCCAGTCGAACGCGGTGGTGGCCCAAACCTCCGTCATTCCCGCGCAGGCGGCGGTCCGACGATTCGGAATCCAGAATTTTGTCTCGAGCCTCAATTTTTGCAGCAGCATTCATTACCGCGGGTGCTGAACGTTTTGTTTCGCGCCTTACGCGCGAGTTTCTTTTGTCAGTCGACACAAAAGAAACCAAAAGGTCTGCCCCTACCTTGGCCTTCCGCTGCGCTCCAGGTCCCCTCACTCCGCCGCCACTCCGGGGGCCGTCACAACGGGCCATCCATGGCCCGACGTTCCTTTCGCGGCTCCCGGCCGCTCAACCCCCTACGCGACGACTCCACTCGGCCTGCGATGAACGGGGCGGGTGGATCACAAGCGGTAGGTCACAAGCCAGATCACAAGCGGTAGATCAAAAGCTGGATAGCAAGATCAACATCTCGCGGCTAAAGCCGCTCCCACAGGGTGGTGAGCGGGTCTGTAGGAGAGGCTTCAGCCTCGATCTTTTGATCTGGCGGTCCGCTCCAGCCCTCGCCTTAGCCGCGATGCTTTTGCTGCATAATCCGGCCCCCCGGGAACATCACTGGTTCCCTCCAGTCCAATCGCTTTCTATTCCCCGCTGAGGTTTTGCCGATGTCTGCTCCCCGTCGTTTGGTGTTGCTGGCTGCGTTGTCTGTGCTGAGTTGCCAGGCGTTTGCGTTCAATTTGAATGATGCGGCGGCGCTGTATTCGGCCAGTCAGGGTGGCAAGGGCGGTGATGCCTCGGCGTCGTTGTTGAGTAATCCAGAGAACCTGCAACTGCTGGCGGCGCTCAAGCAGTTGAAGGTCTCGCCGGAACAGGCGGTGGGTGGCACCGGGGCGATGTTGGGTTTGGCCAAGCATCAGTTGCCGGGCAATCAGTACGGTGAGCTGACGCAAACCGTGCCGGGCCTGCAAAAGTTCGAGGGCGCGAACGGCCTGGCGCAGTTGGGTTCATTGAGCAGCTTGTTGGGTAAATCCGCCAGCAAGCCGGTAAGCCCGGAGGCCGCCGCAGCAGTGGCTAATGTGAATAACCCGCAAGACCTCAGCGCCGCGTTCGGTGCCTTGGGCATGGACAGCGGCATGATCGGCCAATTCGCGCCGCTGTTGTTGCAGTACCTCGGCCAGCAGGGTGTGGGCAATTCGCTGTTGGGTAATCTCGGCAACCTGTGGAAACCGGCCAGCTGATTACGCGGCGGCCTGTTCTGCTTTCATGGCGCTGAGCCGAGCGTCTTTTTCGGCCCAGCGTTCTGAAATCCAGGTCTGCATGTACACGCGAAATTTTGGGTCGTTCTGGTAGTCGCCTTGCCACAGCGCCGGGTCCATGGGCAGGGTCTGGATGTCGACCACCACCTTGGGCACACGCCCGCACAGCAAGTCCCAGAAGCCTGGAATGCGCGCGCCGGGGTAGAACACGGTGATGTCGAGAATGGCGTCCAGTTGCTCACCCAGGCTCGCCAGCACGAAGGCGACGCCGCCGGCTTTGGGTTTGAGCAAGTGCCGATACGGTGATTGCTGCTCGGCCTGCTTGGCCGGGGTGCAGCGCGTGCCCTCCAGGTAATTCACCACGCTCACCGGCAAGTCGCGGAATTTTTCGCAGGCTTGCTGGGTGATGAGCAAATCCTTGCCGGCCATCTCCGGGTGTTTGGCCAGGTAGGCCTTGGAGTAGCGCTTCATAAACGGGTAGTCCAACGCCCACCACGCCAGGCCCAACAAGGGCACCCAGACCAGTTCCTTTTTCAGGAAAAACTTGAAGAACGGCGCCTTGCGGTTGAAGGCCTGCATCAGTGCAGGAATGTCGACCCAGGACTGGTGGTTGCTGATCATCAGGTACGAGCGATCCATGCGCAGCTCGGTGTCGCCGCGAATGTCCCAGACCGTGGGCAGGCACAGGGCGAAGATGAATTTGTCGATGTCGGACCAGGTTTCGGCAATCCACACCACCCCGGCCGAGCAGGCGGCGCGCAGTTTTCCAGGCAGGATGAGTTTGAGCAGGGCAAGTACGGTTAACGGGCCGATCAACACCAACGTGTTGAGCAAAAGCAGCAAGGCGACGGTCATACCGGTGAGCAAACGGCGCATGAAGGCTCCTAACTTAGCGCGAGCGGGCCATGATAATCAGGCCTGGCGCGCCGTCCAATACGCCGATTGGAAGTTTAGACCGTCGTACTTTTTGCCGCGTCCGCTACAGTTTCTTCACCTGAACCGGTGTATGAAGGGCCGTTGTCTGCCCTGATGCAGCGGCCCTTTAACTGCCTGGAGTGACCTGATCTGTGAAACCTGTTCTCGCCCTGTTAGCGCTGATGGCGCTGCCGGTTATGGCCGCCGAGCCAACCGTGTATGGCCGCTACGAATACATCAAGCTGCCGGAAATCGACCAGACCTTCAAAGCCAAAATGGACACTGGCGCGCTGACCGCCTCGCTGTCGGCCAAGGACATCGAAACCTTCAAAAAAGACGGTGACGACTGGGTGCGTTTCCGCCTGGCCACCAAAGACGCCAGCGACAAGGTGTACGAACACAAACTGGCGCGCATCAGCAAAATCAAAAGCCGCGCCGACGAAGACGAAGGCGAAGAAAGCGCCGAAGTGGTGAAGCGCCCGGTAGTGGCCATGCGCATGTGCCTGGACGGCACCAGCCGCATCATCGAGGTCAATCTCACCGACCGCAGCAGCTTCAACTACCCGCTGCTGATCGGCGCCAAGGCCCTGCGTGAGTTCGACGCCGCCGTGAACCCGGCGAAGCGGTTTACGGCGGGGCAGCCGAAATGCTGAGGTAAGGGGCTTTATCCGAGATTCTGGATTCCCGCCTGCGCGGGAATGACGGTGATCTTAGAAAATTCGTCATTCCCGCGCAGGCGGCGGTCCGACGATTCGGAATCCAGAATTTTCGTCGTTACGCCTATCCCTCAATGCTAAATTGAGCGCCTTGCCTTCCCTGCTGCAGGACGCACATGCCAACCATCTTGTTGGTCGAGGACGAAGCCTCGATCGCCGACACCCTGATCTACGCCTTGCAAAGTGAGGGCTACAGCACCCACTGGCTGACCCTGGCTGGCGAGGCGTTGGCTTACCAACAAAGCACCCCCGCCGACCTGCTGATTCTCGACGTCGGCCTGCCCGACATGACGGGCTTCGAAGCCTGCAAACAGCTGCGCCGTTTTTCCGAGGTGCCGGTGATTTTCCTCACCGCGCGCAACGCTGAAATCGACCGCGTGGTGGGCTTGGAAATTGGTGCCGATGACTACGTCATCAAGCCCTTCAGCCCCCGTGAAGTGGCGGCGCGGGTCAAGGCCATTCTCAAGCGCGTGCAACCGCGCGAGCCGGCCGCGCCCGTCAGCGCCTGCGCGTTTTCGGTCGATGCCGAGCGCTTTCAGATTCACTACCACGGCCACTTGCTGGGCCTGACCCGCCACGAGTTTCGCCTGCTGCACACGCTGGTTGCCCAGCCGCTGCGGGTGTTCAGCCGCGAGCAGTTGCTGGACGCCGCTGGCGTACCGGCCGAAGCCGGCTACGAGCGCAATATCGACAGCCACATCAAAAGCCTGCGCGCCAAGTTGCGCCAGGTAACGGCAGATGCCGAACCGATCCAGACCCATCGCGGCCTGGGCTACAGCATCAAGGTGGACTGATGCCGCTCGGTATCCGGATATTCCTCGTCTACTTCGTGTTCGTCGGCTTGTCTGGCTGGTTTGTGCTGAGCACGGTGATGGACGAAATTCGCCCCGGCGTGCGCCAGACCACCGAAGAAACCTTGGTGGACACGGCCAACCTGCTCGCCGAGTTATTGCGCGATGACCTGCGCAACGGCCGCCTCGATCAGCAGCACTGGCAAGCGCAATTTCAGGCCTACGGGCAGCGCCAACCCCATGCGCAGATTTGGGGCCTGACCAAACGCGAAGTTAGCCACCGCATTTACGTCACCGACGCCACCGGCAAGGTGCTGATCGACTCCGCAGACGTGGCCGTGGGCCAGGATTATTCGCGCTGGAACGACGTGTTTCTGACCCTGCGCGGCGAGTACGGCGCACGCTCTACCCGCGAGGTCGAGGGCGACCCGGAAACGTCGGTGATGTACGTGGCCGCGCCGATCAAGGACGACGGCAAGATTATTGGCGTGGTCTCGGTGAGCAAACCGAGCCGCACCTTGCAGCCGTATATCGAGCGGTCGCAGAAGCGCCTGGCCTGGTTTGGCGCCGGGCTGATTCTGCTGGGCTTGCTGGTGGGCGGGCTGCTGTCGTGGTGGCTGAGCGCGTCGCTGCGTCGGCTTACCGACTACGCCCAAGCGGTGTCGGCCGGCGAGCGCAGCCCGTTGCCGGCCTTGCAAGGCGGCGAGCTGAAGCAGCTTGCCGAGGCGCTGGAACACATGCGCAGCGAGCTGGAGGGCAAGGCCTACGTCGAGCGCTACGTGCACACCCTGACCCACGAATTGAAAAGCCCGCTGGCGGCGATTCGCGGCGCCGCCGAATTGCTGGAAAGTGACATGCCGGCGCAGCAGCGCGAGCGTTTCGTCACCAACATTCAAACCGAAAGCGCGCGCTTGCAGCAGTTGATCGAGCGGCTGCTCAACCTGGCACTGGTCGAGCAACGTCAGGGCCTGGACGAGCGCATGCCGCTGCCGCTGCGTGCGCTGGTGGAGGAGCAATTACAGGCGCAGGCGGCGCGCATCGTCAGCGCCCGCTTGCAGGTGGAAAACCAGGTGCCAGATGACGTGCAGGTGCGCGGCGAGCGTTTCCTGTTGCAGCAGGCGCTGGCCAATCTGCTCGACAACGCCCTGGACTTCACCCCAGCCGGCGGCCAGCTGCGCTTCGCCGCCGAGCCGCACGACGACACCCTGACCCTGATCGTTTTCAACCAATGCGCGCCGATTCCCGACTACGCCCTGGCCCGTTTGACCGAGCGCTTCTATTCCTTGCCGCGCCCAACGAGCGGGCGCAAGAGCACCGGCCTGGGCCTCAACTTTGTGCAGGAAGTGGCCAGCCTGCATGGTGGTGCTATAACAATTGGCAACGTCGACGAAGGCGTGGAGGTTCGCTTGAGCCTGCCGCTGGTGCACTAGCAGAAGGCGTTTTCAGCGCCGTAACGGCTCTGCAAAGCCTGTTCAATAGTGTCCAAACAAGCGCGCAAGGCCCGGCGGCCTTGCAGGTGGCACTAAATGTGAAAGCCACTGCGACAACAAGAACGCCACAGGAGTCAGGGTATGAAAACGGTTGCGGAAATCCTCAAGTCAAAAACGCGGAACACCATTTTCAGTGTCACGCCTGACACCTCGGTGCTCGACGCCGTGAAGCTCATGGGCGAGAAGGGCATCGGGGCGTTGGTGGTGATGCAAGGCGAGCAATTGGTCGGCATCGTCAGTGAGCGCGACTACGTACGTAAAATCGCCATGCTCGAACGCGCCTCCCCGGCCACGGTCAGCGAAATCATGACCTCCAAGGTCATCACCGTGAGCCCGAAAGAAGGCAATCGCCACTGCATGCAACTGATGACCGACGGCCACCTGCGTCACCTGCCGGTGATGGATGAAGGCAAGCTGATCGGCTTGTTGTCCATTGGTGACTTGGTGAAAGACATCATCTCCGAGCAGGAGAGTTTGATTAATCATTTGGAGCAGTACATTCGCGGGGAATAGTGGGGAATGGCGGGGGAGTAGCGGCGCGGCTGGCCCTCTCCCCCGGCCCCTCTCCCGCAGGCGGGCGAGGGGAGCAGAGCAGTTGAGTTTGTTTTCGGGAGAGGGGAGCTTGATCGCGGTAGTCGCCCAATTCCCTCGCCCGCGCGCGGGAGAGGGTGCCCGAAGGGCGGGAGAGGGCCGCTTCTCGCTTCTCCACACACTCTCCACATTCCCCCCATAACCGCTCCACCGCGCCTCCCCACACTCTCTCCATCCCAACCACATGGAGAGCACCGCGATGAACCGCAGCCTGGGCATCAAACTCGGGGCCATCGGCCTTTTGATTCTGTTGTTGTTAATTCCCCTGTTAATGATCGATGGCCTGATCGGCGAGCGGCAGTCGGCGCGCAATGGCGTGCTCGATAACATCGCCCGCAGTTCCAGCTACAGCCAGCAAATCACCGGGCCGATTCTGGTGGTGCCGTATCGGCAGAAAATTCGCGAATGGAAAACCGCCGAAAAAACCGGCGTGCGCTATCAGGAAGAACGCACTATTTCGAGCCGCCTGTACGTGCTGCCGGAAACCTTCAGCCTCAATGGCGATGTCGGCACCGAGCTGCGTGCCCGTGGCATTTACCAGGCGCGGCTGTTCAAAAGTGACAACCAGATCAGCGGCCATTTCGAAGTGCCGGCCAACTACGGCATCACCGAAGACCTCGCCGATTACCAGTTCGACGAGCCGTTCCTGGCGGTGGGCATCAGCGATATCCGTGGCATCAGCAACGCATTGAAGCTCGACCTCAACGGCCAGAAGCTCGACTTCGAACCGGGTTTTGGCGACGACATGCTGGCCAACGGCGTGCATGCGCCGCTGGGCAAAGTCGACACCACCCGCGACATGAAACTCAGCTTCGGCTTCAACCTGAAGCTGCAAGGCACTTCCAGTTTCAGCGTGGTGCCGGTCGGTCGCGACAGCCAGGTGCAGCTGCATTCGGACTGGCCGCACCCGAGCTTTATGGGCGAGTTTCTGCCGGTGGAACGCGAGATCACCGCGCAGGGTTTCAACGCCACCTGGCAGACCAGCTTCTTCGCCACCAACATGGAACAGGTGCTGCGCGATTGTGTGTCCACCACCAATTGCAGCAGCTTTGATGCGCGCACCTTTGGCGTGAGCTTTGTCGACCCGGTCGACCAGTACCTGAAAACCGACCGCGCGATCAAATACGCCATGCTGTTTATCGCCCTCACGTTTGCCGGCTTCTTCCTGATGGAAGTGCTCAAGCGGCTGGCAGTACACCCGGTGCAATACGGTCTGGTGGGCCTGGCCCTGGCGATGTTTTACCTGCTGCTGCTGTCGCTTTCCGAACACCTGAACTTCGCCGTGGCGTATGCCGTATCGGCGGCCGCGTGTGTGGCGCTGGTGGGGTTCTACGTGTGCCATGTGCTGCACAGCTGGGTGCGCGGCGCAGGGTTTACGGCGGGGTTGGGCGTGCTCTACGGCGTGCTGTACGTGCTGCTCAGCGCCGAGGATTACGCGCTGTTGATGGGCTCACTGCTGGTGTTCGGCCTGCTGGCTTGCGTGATGCTGCTGACCCGCAAACTCGACTGGTATGGCGTGGGTAAAACCCCCGCCGCCGAGCCGACCCTGACCCTTGAACCTGGCCTGTTGGGGGAATAACGCCATGCGCATCGTCCTGCAACTCGGCGCGTGTCTGGCCTTGGGTATGTTCGTCGCCCTGCTGATTCTGGTGGGCCTGATGTTTGCCCAGCGTTTTGACCTCATCAACTTCATCGTTTTGACCGGCAAGCCCCTGGCGCACCTCGCGCTGGCGGTGTTGCCGGAAGGCTTCTGGGTCAGCCTGACCGGCGCCCCCGACGCCATTGAAAACGCCTCGGTGCGCTCGTTTTTGCAAATGTGCGCGGCGCTGGGGCAAGTCGCCCTGCTGGTCGGCGCCGGGCTGTTCCGCATGAGCATGAGCAAATGAGCGGGCATGTGGGGTTGCGAGAAGATGCGCAGGTTGGGCACCAGTTGGCGCGTCAGATTGCAATGCTTTTCGTAGGTTGGGCTTCGCCTTCGGCGCACCGAACGCGGACCGACCCAACCTACGAGAGAGCGGGCTTATCAAACCGGCGGCTGAGTCGCCAACATCGAGGGGCGCTGGCTGACGTCGGCGTACCACGTGGCCAGGCTTGGGAATTGCTGGCGCCAGTCGAATTCGGCTTGGCGGAAGTCGAGGTAACTGAGGGCACAGGCGATGCCGATGGCGGCCACGTCGAAGCGACTCGGTAACTCGGCGCCTGCCGCTTCCTCGAACTCGCCCAAGGCGCGGACGATTTTTGCCTGCTGAGCGTCGAGCCATTCAGCCCAGTGTTTGTCTTGCGGGCGGGTGGCCAGTTCGTAGCGGATCAGTACGGCAGCATCCATCACCGCATCGGCCAGCGAGGCCAACGTCAGCCGCCGCCAACGGCTGGCGCCGTCGCGAGGAATCAGCGGTTCGCCGACGTGCTGGTGGTCGAGGAAATCGACGATCACGCGGCTGTCGTGCAGCAGCGAACCATCGTCCAGGCGCAGCGCCGGAATCTTGCCCGCCGGGTTATGGGCGATAACGGCGGCGTTGGGGTTGGTCGGTGTCAGCAACACGGTTTCAAGCTCGACACGCTCCTGCTGGCCGGTCTCGTGGAGAACCACCAGCACCTTGCGCACGAACGGCGAGGCGGGGTTGTGGAACAGCTTCATGGTGGCAGCGGACATGGCGCGATTCTCAAGTAAATGGCGAGGCGCTAACCCTACAGCGTCGAGCCTGGAGGCGCCAAGCAGAGGTCCAAGGGTTGGCGATTCTGGCCGCAAACGCATCGAGGCTAAAGCCACTCCCACAGGAAATAAGAAACCTGTAGGAGAGGCTTTAGCCTCGATAGCGGTAGCGAATGGTACGCAGGCTGAGCGAGCGGCTTAGAACTCCAACTGAGCCGAGAACGTCAGGGTGCGCGGGTCGCCCAGGTAGTAGCTGTTCAGCCAGTATTCCTTGTTGGCCAGGTTGCTGACGTTGGCGCGCAAGGTCAGCTTGTTGTCGGCCACCGGCATGGCGTAGCGGGCGCCGAGGTCGAAGGTGGTGAAGGAGGGCAGGCTGTAGTTGTTGGCTTCGTCGGTGTATTGCTTGCCGGTGTAGTAAGCGCCGCCGGTGAGCGCGAAACCTGGCAACGCCCACACGTCTTGCTCGACGTACAACTTGGCCAGTTGCGACGCCACGTTGGTTGGTTTATTGCCATCGTTGGCAGGCAGATTGGTTTTCTTCACCTCTGGGTCGAGCAACGTAATGCCACCCACGACCGTCAGTCCCGGGACCACTTTTCCGGTGACGCCCAACTCCAGCCCTTTGTTTACCTGACGACCATTGGGCGTGTAGACGAAGTTGCTGATGTAGTTGGGTTTGTCGATTTTAAACAGCGCGGCGGTGAACAGCGTGTCGCCCCAGGTGGCTTTGGCGCCGAGTTCGTATTGCTCGCTGACTTCAGGCGGCAGCGCAGTGATCGGGAAACCGGGGCGGGTCGATGCGCTGCCGCCCGGTTCCAGACCTTCGATGTAGGTGGCGTATGTGGTCAGCCATGGCACGGGTTTGTAGATGAGCGAGTAGTTCGGCGACGTCTTGCTTTCATCGTATTTAGTCACGGTTTCCGCGTAACCAAAGGCTTGGGCGTAGACGAAGTCATTCGACGACGATTTGATCTGGCTGTGAGTGACACCCACGATGCTCGACCACTGCTCGTTGAAGGTAATCACGTCGCCGATTAGCACGTTCTGCGATTCGCTGGTGGAGGACAGACGCTGGTCACCATGGCCGATGGAGTAGTTGGGCTTGTCCACTTGCGGCGTCTGGCTGAGCGGCAAATTACCCACGGGCGAAAGGTATTGAGGACCGGGGAACGGGATGGCGTCTTCGTACTCGCGGGTGCGCAGCACATTCCCTTGGTAACCCAGCGTGACTTTGTGCCCAATGTTGGCGGTGTTGAAGGTCGAATCCAGGAACAGGTGGCCCGAGGTCTCCTGTTTGTCGGTTGGCGCGAAGGCGTAGAGCGGCTGCGAGTACACGCCCGACGCGTACATCGTTGGGCCGGTGTAAACGTACTCTTCGGTGTATTCGGAGTACCCGAGCGCGCCACGCAGGGTAAAGATGTCGTTCAGGCGCCAGTTGAAACGCGAGCCGACGCGATCATGCTCGGAGTCTGAGAAGGACCATTTTTGGCTGTACAGCTTGTCGTTACTCAAGTCTTTGGCGTCGGGACGGTCGGCGCCGTCATCGACATACCAGTAGCTCGTCAAACCTCGTGTCTCTGTCTTCTTGTGCGACGCATCGAACTGCACCAGCAAGTCATCGCTGACGTTCCAATCCAGCGCCAGGGTGATCATTTCACGCCGACGCTTCTGCATGTCGATGGCGGTCTCGCCGTCTTGCGTCAGCACATTTAAGCGATAGCCAAACACGCCCGCGTCATCGATTGGACCGCCGAAATCCCCATGCAGGTAGTAATTTTCACCACCGGCATTGCCCAGGGTCACGCTGTTGTAGCGCTCGGCAGTGGGGCGTTTGAGCACGTAGTTGACCAGGCCGCCCGGATTGCCGGGGCCGTAAAGGAAGCCGCTCAGACCGGTGAGAATCTCGATCTGCTCCATTTCCTCAACGTAGTTGCCAGCGTCGTAGCCGGTGCTAAACCGCAACCCGTCGTTGGCAATGCTCAAGTTCCCCGCGCTGCTGAACCCACGAATGGCCACGGCGCTGGCGTAGCCGGCGTTTTTCGGCGAGTACAGCTGCGTAAACGGGTTGCGCTTGAATACGTCGTCGGTGGAGGTGGTTTGGGTGTTTTGCAGCATTTCTTTGGAGACGACGCTGATGGAGTACGGCGTGTCTTGCAGGCTCATGCCGCCGAGCGCGCCGACGTTTTTGATCGATTCGGTGCGGTAGCCGGAGTCGGCGCTGCCATCGAGAATGCCCGAGGCATTGATGTCGGTGGCAGGCAGGGTCATTTCATCGGTCGCAGCCGGCGCCAGACTAAACGTGCCCGCACTGTTAGCCACCAACGTCAGCCCGCTACCGCGCAAGGCCTGACGCAACGCCGTCTGCGCGTCGTACTGCCCCTGCACCGGCTGGGCGGTTTTGCCGGCAGTCAGGCTCGGGTCGATGCTCAGCACTACGCCGGCTTGGCTGGCGATCTGGTTCAGGGTGCTGGCCAATGGCGCGGCCGGCAGTTGGTAGCTGCGCACGGCGGCGGTGTCGGCGGCGAGGGCTGGCAGGCTGGCGAATGCCAGGGCAGCGGCCAGTAACGTGGGGCGGAACAAGGTGACGGCGGACTTCGACATTGCGAGCGGCTCCCAAGCAGGAATTAATCTCAATGCCCCTATGCCGAAGCAAAATCAAAAAGTGATAGGGCTGCCTGAAAATATTTTCAGCAGCCGGTTTTTCAGGGTTTTTCCACGATGGGCGCTGGCACCACGCGCACCCACCAGTCGGTGCGCCGCTCGATTTGCACCGGCAGGCTGGGCGGCAACGCGGCCAGGGCCAGGTCCGTGTTGCGCAGGGGGAAACTTCCGCTAATGCGCAGGTCGGCCACTTGCGGGTCGGCGCTGAGAAAGCCTTCGCGGTAGTCGCCGAGCTGTTCGAGCAGGTCGGCCAGGCGCATGTTTTCCACCACCAACATGCCGTGGGTCCAGGCGTCGGCGACGGCGGGCGCTGCGTTTACCTGGCCCAGCGTGTCGGTGGCCATCAGCACTTGCTGGCCTTGCTGGATGACATCTGTTTCAGCTGCCGCTTGCGCAGGGCGCGCGGCTACCGCCGATTGCAACACGATCAGGCGCGTGCCGGTTGGCTCCTGGCGCACCAGAAAGCGCGTGCCCAAGGCGCGCAGTTCGCCGTTGCGGGTGGCGACGATAAAAGGCCGGGTGTCGCCGTGGGCGGTTTCCACCAGAATTTCACCGCTGCGCAGAAAGAGGCGGCGCTGTTGCGGGTTGAAGTCGATGTCCAGCGCGCTGCGGCTGTTGAGGCGCACGGTGCTGTGGTCGGGCAATTCCACTTGGCGCTGCTCGCCTGGCGCGGTGCGCTCGTCGGCCAGCCAGTCACCCAGCGGGCGCTGCTGGTGCGCCAGGCTCAGGCCGAGAACCGCACCGAGCAGAACCCCGAGAATGCCGCCGCTGCGCAGACGACTTTTGCCCGAACTGGCGGCGCGCACCAGGGCGCGGCGAGCCGGCTGGCTGCTGACGTTAACGAAGTGCTGATCCACGCCACTGAGTTGCGCCCAGGCGCGGGCGTGCTCGGCGTTGGCGGCATGCCACAGATGAAACTCAGCGCGTTCAAGCTCGTTGGCTTCGCCGGAACCGAGGCACAGCTGCCAGCTGATGGCTTCATCGAGCACCTTGGCCGATACGCTGCTGCGGTTCATGTCGGCTCGCCGTACAGCGCGATGTAGCACTGGCGCAAACCCTGCGCGAGGTATTGACGCACGCGCGGCACCGACACCCCGAGGCGCTCGGCGATCTCGGCGTGGCCGAGGTTGTCTATGCGGTTGTAGAGAAAGGCCGCGCGCGCATTGCTCGAAAGCGTGCCGAGCAGGCGGTCGATGGCGCGCAGCGATTCGAGCACCAGCGCTTGTTCTTCAATGTCGGGATGAACGCTTTCCGGCAGGGCGGCCAGTTCATCAAGGTAAGTGCGTTCCAGGGCGCTGCGGCGGAAATAGTCGATCAGCAGGCCTTTGGCGATGGTGGTCAGCAGGGCGCGAGGTTCGCGCATCTGCAGGGCTTCGGGTTTTCCGAGAATGCGCACGAACGTGTCCTGGCTGAGGTCTTCGGCCCGGTGCGGGCAGCTCAGGCTTTTACGCAGCCAGCCGAGCAGCCAATCGCGATGATCGCGATACAGCACGCCCGCCAATTCGTGGTTTGTGGATTCCCCAACCGACACAGCACTCACCGCCCAAAAGCAGAACAAACGCGAAATCGAGAATTATTCGCATATGATTGCAGAGAGTGCCTGTGCCTCGCAATTGTTCGCGGTCGGTTATTTATGTGGGCTGCGTTGTGGCGTGATTACAGAGACGGTCGATGCTGGCGCCGTTGCCAGCGAGCGAGCGCGTCGGCCAGCGCGGCCGGGCTGTGCAAGCCTTGCTGGCGCGCACGACTGAACAGAATCAGCGCCAGTTCTGCTGTCACCAATGCGTCGGCGCTGGCGTGGTGGCGCTGCTGCACCTGCAGGCCGAAGTGCGCAGTCCAGTCGTCCAAGCCGGCTTGGCGCAAGGTGATGTCGGGGCAGAGCATCGGCGCCAGGTCGGCCACGTCTAGGAAACGGTGCTCCAGGTTGTAGCCCAATTCCTGTGTCAACGCTTTGCTCAGCATGTGTTGGTCGAATGGCGCGTGAAAGGCCAACAACGGGCTGTCGCCGACAAACTGCATAAATGCCAGCAAGCCGTCCGCGGGCACCACGCCAGCGGCCAGTGCGCTGGGCGCGATGCCATGGATCAGTACGCTGGGGCTTACCGGCTGCGCATGGCGTTGCAGGGTGCATTCGAACTGCTGGCCGAGGCTGATGGCACCGTCCTCTATTACCACGGCGCCAATCGACAGCACCTGATCGCGCTGCAAATTGAGGCCGCTGGTTTCCAGATCGAGCACCACAAAGCGTTGCTCGCGCAGCGGCACGTCGCGCCATTGTCCCGGCGCGGGCAGTTGCGCGCAGGCGTCCAATAACGATTGGGCGATGGGCTCGGCGGGGCGGCGGCGCAGCCAGTCGAACGGCATCATTGGCGCATGCTCACAACTGATACCGCAGCGCCAGGCTGCTTTGCAGGCGCTGCGCCTGGCGGAACGACTCGCGCAAAATGCGCCGATCGAGGTGGTTGAGGCTGTCCGGGTCGAGGCGATTGGAATAACGCTGTTGCTGGCGCGCCTGCTGCTGGTGCTGCTGCATGCGGGTTTGCTGAATAAAGTGATACGCCTCTTGGTACGCGGCGCCGTCGAGCGCGTCGATCACTTCCTTGGCAATCAACTCGCGCAGGCGCTGTACCGTGTTGCCGGCGCTGATGCCGTGGGCCAAGGCCAGGAGCCGCGCGCCATCCACGAACGGCGTCAGCCCCTGCACTTTTAAATCCAGCGTGTGTTTCTCGCTACCGCTCCGGGCCACCACGAAGTCGCGGAAGCGCCCCACCGGCGGGCGATTGCGCAAGGCGTTGGCGGCCATCATGCGCTGGAAAATCTGGTTGTCCGCGACTTCGATCAAAATCTGCTGGCGCAGCACTTCGCAGCCTTCCACCGGCCCCCACACCGCGCGCAGGTCGAAGTAAATGCTCGAGGCCAACAAATGTTCCGGGCTGGCATCGCGAATAAAACTGCTAAAGCGCCGCGACCATTCCAAGTGCGACAAACACAGCTGCGGATTGCTGGCCATGACGCCGCCCTTGCACAGGCTGAAGCCGCATTTATCCAGGCTATGGTTAATGCGCTCGGCCAGCGGCAGCAGCTTGCCGCGCTTGATCGCTGCGTCGGCCGCATCGCTGGCCTCGAACAACATGCCGTTGTCCTGATCGGTATGCAGCGTCTGCTCGCGGCGCCCTTCGCTGCCGAAACACAGCCAGGTAAACGGCACGCCGGGGTCGCCCAGTTGTTCGATGCTCAGCTCGATGACGCGGCACACCATGTGGTCGTTGAGCAGCGTGATGATTTGCGTGATCTGCGTAGACGATGCGCCGTGGGCGAGCATGCGTTCGACCAACTGGTGAATGTCACTGCGCAGCGCCACCAGCGTCTCCAGCCGGTTGGCGTGGCTGATGGTGCGCGCCAAGTGCACCAGGTCGACCCGTTGCAGGGAAAACAGATCGCGCTCGGACACCACGCCGCGCAGCTCGCCGTTTTCCACCAGGCAGACATGGGCGATATGGCGCTCGGTCATGGCGATGGCGGCGTCAAAGGCGCTAGCCATGGGCGGCAAATGGAAGGGAGACGGAATCATCACATCGGCAATCGGCCCGCCCAGGTTTTCCGCCCCGGCGGCGACCACCGAGCGCAAATCGCGCAGGGTGAAAATGCCGGTCGGGTGGTGCGCGTTATCGACGATCACAATGCTGCCCACTTGCAGCTCATGCATCAGCCGCACGGCCGCGCTGATGGGCGTGTCGGCGCTGCACGTTACCGGTTGGCGCATCGCCAATTCGCTCAGCGGCGTATCCAGCGAATACTGCGCACCCAGCGTGGCGACAGCCTGGCGCTGCACTTGCTGATTCACCTGATCGAGCAGGCTGCTGACGCCGCGCAAGGCAAAGTCACGAAACGGCGCAGACAAGGCAAACACCTTGATAAACGCGTCTTTGCCCAGCAGCAAACAGAAGGTGTCTTCGCCCGCTAAGTGCTCCGTGCGGGTTGCCCGTTCACCCAGCAGCGCCGCCAGCGGAAAGCACTCGCCGGTGGTGATCTCAAACGTGGTTTCCGTACCGCGCCGCGCCGTGTGCGGTCGCTCACCGACTACCAGTCCTTGCTTGACGATATAAAAGTGCTGAACCGGCCCGCCGCTGGGCTTGAGAATGCTTTCACCGGCGCCATAAAACCGCAGCTGGCAGTTCTCCAGCACATAGCCCAAGTGGGCGTTTTCCATCTGATTGAACGGCGGAAACTTCTGCAAAAACTCCATCAACCCGAGGATGTTCTGCTGCACCGCCACCTTGCCCGCCTGGGCGAATTCACTGGCCTTGCTCATAACGCTGCGTCCGGACCGTGGCCTTGAATTCATCGAAAGGCCATCGTCGGGAAAATCCGACGGGGGGGCCATGGGACATAAGTCTAGTTGGCGGACGGCTGAACGGCTCGATGAAAAAACCCCGATTCTCCGAGGTTTTCCCACTCGCATTTTGCGTTTTCGACGCGGCTTAGCGGAACAGAGCTGCGCGAAATGGAACCGCAACCGCTTGGCGTAGCGATCGGTATAGGCGCACCTTTCTGCTCAGACATTTTCCTCAAACAGCCCGTTGGACCATTGATGATCACTAACCCATTCAGCATCGAAGCGCGCTCTTTCAACATTCTGAACGCGGGTGTGGCGAGCCATAATTTTTGGGTGTTGAAAAACGCCGCCGGGGAAAAAATTGCCGAGTTGCATGGCTTGGCCACTGATAGAGCCTCGGGAAGGCCGCTACCGGTCGGCACCACCAAACAGCATTCGCTGCGGGCCTGGAGTTTCGTGGAGCCCGATTGGGTGGCGGCCATCGGCGTCGACAACAGCTCGCCGGCATTCAAGAAGAGCAATCTGTATTTACCCGGACAACGTCAGAAGGTGTTGTTTCAAGGCGCTGCGCAGGAGGCGTATGCACGCTGGCAGGCAGCAGGGCGCGCGTTGGCGGTTATCAATGCGCTGGATCTGGATTACCCGCCGTTCGGTGTCGCCGTGTTCGGTAAAACGGTGAACAGCAATTCGATGTTTCGCACGTTCAGGAAACTGATGGGGCTGCCGCATCACTGTTTTTCCGGCATGTTGCAGCCGGGTATCAGTAACGATGTGCTGCCGCGCGAGGTGATCGAGCGGCTTAAGTATTCAGCGTCGGCGCCCAGCGAAATGGCGCCGCTGGTGCAATGAGGCTATGAAGCGCAGCGGCTTTCCGCGAATTTGCCCCATAAAAAAACCGCCCAATCGGGCGGTTTTTTTATGCGGTGACGCGGTGCTTACGGCAGGGTGAACAGCACTTTCACCTTGTCGGTCACGGCAGCCTTGTCGACATAGCCGATGGCGTCCGCTTCGGCGCCCACTTTGGCGACGACGGCAGCGTCATCGGCAACGCTTGGCAGCGGTTGGCCTTTGCCAGTGAACACCAAGCCAGACCAGTACGACTTCAGCTGCGACTCGTTTTTGCTCGCGACGCTGCTGTAGAACTTGTCTTTGGTGGGGTTCCATTCCTTCTGGTCGACGCCTTTGAGCGACTTGTCTTTACCCAGAAAAATGTTGGCCACGTCTGATTGGCTCGGGTTGGCACTGGCGCCAGCATTGACGATCACCGCCACTTCGGCGTGAGCCAGGGTGGCAGCGGCCATCAGGGTGCTGGCATAGAGAGCGCGAATTGCAAACTTCATGGGGGCTCTCCTTAGAATACGAAGTCAACGCCGACGCTGATGATGTCGCCGTCGAAGTTGCGCGAAGGCGTGCCCGCCAGGCCGTTGGTCGCTGAATAGACCGCGTGGTTGTAGCTCTCTTGGGCGTTTTCGACGAACACGCCGCCGTAGCCGCCGGTTGTGTCCACGCGCTTGTACTCGCTTTTGACGATCACGGTCGGGGTCACGTTGTAGTTCAGGCCGTAGGTCCAGGAAGTCTGGCGACCCTCGTCTTCGTCCAACTGGGCGTAAGTGACGTGGGCCAGGAAGTCGCCGAAACGGCGGCCGCCCATCAGGTAGAACGCGTCGGTGCTGCCGGCGTCATCGGCTTCGATGATGCGGCTGGTCCACTCGTTGGCGGTAATCCAGGTGCCGTCGTCGTACTGGTAGCCCACAGAGGTGAATTTGCCTTTCTGCTGGTCCAGCTGGTTAAGCGGGATGGTGATACGCGTGCGGAACGGCGTGGTAACGCGGCCGGTGATGTCGGCGTCGATATCGGCTTCGGTGTAGCCGATGCGCACGGTGCCGAAGTCGTTCGTGGCGAGGCTGACGTTGGCGGCGAAAATTTTCTTGTAGTCGATGTCGTAGAGGTCATCGGCGGCGAAAATGTTGCGGTTGACCGCCTGGCCACCGGCAACTTGGAAGCTTACCGAACCAAAGGAAAGCGGCAGGGTGTAAACGGCATCCGCACCTTCGTAGTTGCTGACCTGAACCTGGCTGTACACCTCGTCTGGCAGACGCAGCCAGGGGTAGGTGAAGCCGACATCGAGGGTTTCCGAGTACATGTACACCGGGCTGCGCAGACGACCGGCACGCAGCATCAGGCCGTCGGTGGCTTGCCACGACAAATAGGCCCATTCCAGGTTGGCTTTCCAGTTGTCTTGCTCGGGCTTGAGCGTTGCCTGCACGGTGACGCCGACGGTGTCGGTGAGGCCGTATTGGAACTGGCCGCCGAGCTTGGACAGTTGGTCGCCGCGCCAGGAATCGTTGGTCTGGCCGTTCACGCCGTAGCTGCGGCCATCGTCTTCACCACCCAGGTGGGTAATGCCGGCGGTGCCAAAACCGTTAAAGCGATATTCGCCTTGGTCCAGGGCGAACGCCGGTGTGCTCGCAAGGCAGGCTGCGAGGGTGAATACTCGAAGTTGGGTCATTCTGGTGCTCTCGTGTTAAACGCGGAATTGGGCCGTAGCGGCGCGCAAATGGTCCCCGGTGCTGACCAACTGCTCGCCAAGGCGTGCGGTCGCATCGGCCCCGTGTGTGGTTGCTTGCGTATCCCTCTGCAACACTTCTGTGTCTTTTTGAATGGAGTTGGAAAGGCCGATCTGCTCCTGGGTGAACTGGGCGATGCCGGCATTCAACTCGTCAATCTGGCGAACAGCCTGGGCGATAGCGTCCAGGGTTTCGGTGGCGGCCACCGACCGTTCGATACTGGCCTGGGCTTTCTGGCCGTTCTGCGTCATTACGTTCAGCACGCCATTGGCACTGTTTTGCAGGCGCTGAATGATGTTCTGGATTTCAGCCGTGCTGGCTGCGGTCTTCTGCGCCAGGTTGCGCACTTCGTCCGCCACTACGGCAAAGCCGCGACCCTGCTCGCCCGCCCGCGCGGCTTCAATAGCGGCGTTCAGGGCCAATAGGTTGGTTTGCTCGGCAATGCTGCGAATGACCGTGAGCACCGAGCCCACCTGCTGGGTTTCTTCTTCCAATTGCTCCATGGCCTGAACCGAGCCCATGACGCTACTGCCCAGGTCGCTGATGCTGGAGGACAGGCTGCCGATGTTCTGGCGCGCGCTTTCGGCTTGTTTCGACGCCGCGCCCGCCTCGTGGGAGGCCTGTTGCGAACGCTGCGCCACTTCCTGAATGCTGCCGGTCATGGTGGCAATGTCGCGGCTGATGGAGTCGGTGTGACCCTGCTGCGAGCGGGCGTTTTCTTCGGCGCCCTGGGTTAGCCGGTACAGCTCCTTGGACATATCGCCCAGTGGACTGGCGGCATTGACGATCTGGCGGATGGTGCCTTGCAGCTTGTCGAGGAAACCGTTGAACAGTTTGATCATCACGCCGATTTCGTCGTTCGTTTCCACCGTCACGCGGCGGGTGAGATCGCCGTCGCCGCTGGCAATGGCTTTCAACGAGTCAATCACGCCATGGATGTTGCTCATGACGCTGCGAATGACCATTACCGAGCCGATGCTGACCAGCAAAATGAGCGCGATGCTCAGGCCGTAACCGACGCGAGTGGTGGTGGCATTGTCGGTGCGCGTCTGCGCCAAGCTGGTCTGGAAATCGTCATAGGCGTGGGCGCGAAACTGCTCGCCGGCTTTCTGCGCCAGTTGCAGGTCGTTGGCCATGCGGTCGAGGTTGGCGCGCAGGTCTTCAAAGGCTGTGCCCTTGAGCAGTTGTTCAGTCGCCGAGAAGGCGTTGTCGGCATAGCTTTTTACCGCGGTGGTCCAGGCGCGCAACTCATCGCGTCGTTGCGGCTGATCGTTCACCAACGTCTGCAGGGCTTGCTGCTTGACGTTGATCTCGTCGATCACTTTGCGAGCGTCGTTGAGCGTTTCCATTTCTCCGGCGGCAACGGCGCTGTTGAGCAGGCCGGGGATACGGGAAAACTGGAAGATCACCGCGTCGGCGTTCTCCAATGTCGGGTAGCTCTGTTTTTCCAGCGCGACGAGCCGGGTGTCGTTATTGCTCAATTGAATGCCGGTGTAGACCACGAAGAGCAGCAGGCCGATAAGCGCCACGGCGGGCGGCAGGGAAAGCTTCAACGTCAGCGACATATTTTTGAACATGGACATGTTTCCAGACTGCGGCAGAGGAAAAGTTTCCAAATGAAACTAATTATCTTTTATTGGTCACGAGCTGACCATTGTATAGGTCGCGGTACAGTTTTATCGGCATTTAACAGGGCGGCTTAAGTTTTCCGTATGCCCGCTGGTCCGGTTGTCTGTAGGGCTTTTCCGGGATCAGTGCAGGGCCAGGTGCCATCAGGCAGCTATCGCCGAGGAACACCCATAAAAAAACGCCCCTAAGGGCGTTTTTTTGTGCCGCTGTCGTGTGAATTACAGGCCGTTTTTGGCTTTGAATTCACGACGACGACGGTGCAGAACCGGCTCGGTGTAGCCGTTCGGTTGCTTGGCGCCTTCGATCACCAACTCCAGGGCAGCCTGGAAGGCGATGTTGTCATCGAAGTTCGGAGCCAGCGGACGGTACAGCGGGTCGTTGGCGTTCTGACGGTCGACTACCGGTGCCATGCGCTTGAGGCTGGCCACAATCTGCTCTTCGCTAGCGATGCCATGACGCAGCCAGTTGGCGAGCAGTTGGCTGGAAATACGCAGGGTGGCGCGGTCTTCCATCAGGCCAACGTCGTTGATGTCCGGCACTTTCGAGCAGCCGACGCCTTGGTCGATCCAGCGCACTACGTAACCCAGAATGCCCTGCGAGTTGTTGTCCAGTTCGTTCTGGATTTCGTCTGCAGACCAGTTGGTGTTAGCCGCCAGCGGGATGGTCAGGATGTCGTCAATCGAGGCACGCTCACGCTTGGCCAGTTCGGCCTGACGGGCGAACACGTCAACCTTGTGGTAGTGCAGTGCGTGCAAGGCGGCGGCGGTCGGCGACGGCACCCAGGCGGTGTTGGCGCCGGCCAGCGGGTGAGCGATTTTCTGCTCAAGCATGCCGGCCATCAGGTCGGGCATGGCCCACATGCCTTTACCGATCTGGGCGCGACCTTGCAGGCCGGTGGCCAGGCCGATATCGACGTTCCAGTTCTCGTAGGCGGCAATCCACTTCTCGGCTTTCATGGCGGCCTTGCGCACAACCGGGCCGGCTTCCATGGAGGTGTGGATTTCGTCACCGGTGCGGTCGAGGAAGCCGGTGTTGATGAACACCACGCGCTCGCTGGCGGCTTTGATGCACGCCTTGAGGTTGACGGTGGTGCGGCGCTCTTCGTCCATGATGCCGACTTTCAGGGTGTTGCGTGGCAAGCCCAGAACGTCTTCGACGCGGCTGAAGATTTCGCTGGTAAAGGCGACTTCTTCAGGGCCGTGCATTTTCGGTTTTACGATGTACACCGAGCCGGTACGGGTGTTCTTGCGGCTGGTGTTGCCGTTGAGGTTGTGCACCGCGATCAGGCTGGTGAACAGGGCGTCCTGGATGCCTTCCGGAATTTCGTTGCCTTGGGCATCGAGAATGGCCGGGTTGGTCATCAGGTGGCCAACGTTACGCACGAACAGCAGGCTGCGACCGTGCAGGGTCAGCTCGCTGCCGTCGGTCTTGGTGTAGACGCGGTCGGGGTTCATGGTGCGGGTGAAGGTGGTGCCGCCCTTGGCCACTTCTTCGGCCAGGTCGCCCTTCATCAGGCCGAGCCAGTTGCGGTAGATAACGGTTTTGTCGTCAGCATCCACGGCGGCAACGGAGTCTTCGCAGTCCATGATGGTGGTCAGCGCCGCTTCCATCAGCACGTCTTTCACGCCGGCCGCGTCGGTCTGGCCGATGGGGCTGGACGCGTCGATCTGAATTTCAAAGTGCAGGCCGTTGTGCTTGAGCAGCACGGCAACGGGCGCATTGGCCGGGCCTTGGAAACCGATCAGTTGCGCATCGTCGCGCAGGCCGGTGTTGCTGCCGCCCTTGAGGCCGACCACCAGTTTGCCGTCGACGATTTTGTAGGCGGTGGAATCAACGTGCGAGCCGGCAGCCAGCGGCGCGGCGTCGTCCAGGAAAGCGCGGGCGAAGGCGATTACCTTGTCACCGCGAACCTTGTTGTAGCCCTTGCCTTTCTCGGCGCCGCCTTCTTCGCTGATCGCGTCGGTGCCATACAGCGCATCGTAGAGCGAACCCCAGCGGGCGTTGGAAGCGTTGAGGGCGAAACGCGCGTTCATCACCGGCACTACCAGCTGCGGGCCGGCCATGTGGGCGATTTCTTCGTCGACGTTTTGGGTGGTGGCTTGGAAATCTGCAACTTCTGGCAGCAGGTAACCAATGTCTTGCAGGAAGGCTTTGTAAGCCACGGCGTCATGCGCCTGACCAGCACGTGCCTGGTGCCAGGCGTCGATCTTGGCCTGCAACTCATCACGTTTGGCGAGTAGTGCGTGGTTCTTCGGTGCGAGGTCATTGATGACACTCTCTGCACCTTTCCAGAACTGCTCGGCAGAAATCCCGGTACCGGGAATAGCTTCGTTGTTTACGAAGTCGAACAGGACTTTGGCGACCTGCAGGCCACCGACTTGAACGCGCTCAGTCATTACTTGCCTCTCTGCTCAGCTCTTAGCTGTACTCAATAGCTCACTGCGGATAGCCCTGTACGGACCCGGCGTTGGCCGTCTTGTAGTCCGAGGCGCGGCATACTACATCATGATTGGGTGAAAATCAGCGGGCATGCGTCGAACTGCGACCAGCTATGGCCTCGGCAGTCACAACGGGGGCGCGGATGTTCTCAAAAAACAGCGCTTTTGTTCCACAAAAATCTTCGTTTCGTACACGATTTTGTAGTGTTACTACCTTTTTCGCCTTGCTCGACAGCGCTCGTAGGCTTTTGCCTATACTCGCGCAAGCCCTTTAGGAGCGCCATGTATGCCCGTTAACGCCGTCCAAACCCGCGACCTTGACGACCTCGCCTCGTTGTTTGCCGGTTATCTTGAGTTCTATCAGGTGCCGCGTCCGCTGGATGAGATTCGAGGCTTTCTCGCCGCTCGTCTGCACAAGGGTGATTCCACCGTATTACTGGCGCGTGACGAGGCCGGTGCGGCCCAGGGCTTCGTGCAGCTTTATCCCTTTCATTCCTCTTTGGCCCTGGCGCCTGCGTTGTTGCTCAGCGACTTGTATGTGAGCCCGAGCGCTCGCCGCCAAGGCGTAGGCGAGTTACTGATGAACGCTGCCCGCGCCCACGCCGAAGCAACCGGCGCCTGCGGCTTGCAGTTGGAAACCGCGAAAACCAATGTGGCTGGCCAGGCGTTGTACGAAAGCCTGGGTTATGTGAAAGACGAGGTGTACCTGACCTACTGGCTAAGCCTGACCTGACACCGCTTTTTGTAGGAGCCAGCTTGCTGGCGAACCCTGCAATCACCGATTCGAATTGCGTTCGCCCGTTTCGCCAGCAAGCTGGCTCCTACGATGTGGCGGACGCCGCGTTAATCACAGCAAGGAGTTAACCGTGAAGCATTTGGTGTTGACCGTAATTGCCGAAGACCAGCCCGGTTTGGTGGAAAAGATCGCCAGCTGCATTTCAACCCACGGCGGCAACTGGCTGGAGAGCCGCATGTCGCGCATGGCCGGGCAATTCGCCGGCATTCTGAAAGTGGGCGTTCCCGCCGAAGGGCACCACGACCTTGTCACCGCGTTGCAGGCACTGAATGACCAGGGCATTCGCGTGCTGCTGGCCGAAAGCGGCATTGAGCCCGCGTGCACCTGGAAGCCGATTCTGCTTGATCTGGTGGGCAACGACCGACCCGGCATCGTGCGCGATATCACCCGCGTGCTTAGCGAGCTGGAAGTGAACGTCGAGAGCCTGGAAACCGATGTAGTGCCCGCGCCCATGAGCAACGAACCGCTGTTTCATGCCGAGGCGGTGCTGGCGGTTCCGCTGAGCTTGTCCCTCGACGTGCTGCAGGCGCGGCTGGAAACACTGGCCGATGACTTGATGGTTGAGTTGGTGCTGCGCAGCGAGGAATAACCTCGGCTGCGCGATGCCCGTCAGGCGACGGGCAGTTTGCTGCGCTGCAAACTGCGCCAGGCGTCGACGCTGTAGATAGCCAGCGCCGCCCAGATAAACGCGAAGGCGGTCAGCGTGCTTGGGCTCAGGTGCTCACCGAACAACAGGGTGGCTTGCAGCAATACCAGCGTCGGCGCCACGTACTGCAGAAAGCCCAGCGCCGCATAGGGCAAGTGCCGCGCCGCTGCGTTGAAGCACAGCAGCGGCACCAGCGTTACCGGGCCGGCCGCCGCCAGCCATAGCCACTGGGTACTGGCCCAGAAGTCCGGTTGCCGGCTCAGCGCGTCCGGGCTGAGCAACAGCCAGCCAATGGCGAACGGCACCAACAGCCACGTCTCCACCACCAGCCCCGGCAGCGCGGCAACAGGCGCCTGTTTGCGGATCAGCCCGTAAAACGCGAACGACAGCGCCAGCATCAGCGAAATCCACGGCACATGCCCGGCCAGCCAGAGCTGCTGCGCCACGCCGATACTTGCCAGCGCCACTGCCAGCCATTGCAGACGCCGCAAGCGCTCGCCCAGCAGCACCATGCCAAGCAGCACGTTGATCAGCGGGTTGATGTAGTAGCCGAGGCTGGCGTCGAGCATGTGGCCGTTGTTCACCGCCCACACATAGGTCAGCCAATTGGCTGCGATCAGCGCGCCGCTAAGAACCAGCACCCCGAATCGACGCGGGTTTTTACGCAGCTCGCCGAACCAGCCCGGATGCTTCCACACCAGCAGCAACAGCACGCCAAACAGCGCCGACCAGAGCACGCGGTGCACGATGATTTCCAGCGCAGGCACCTGCGCGATGGCTTTGAAGTAGAGCGGGAACAGGCCCCAGATGGTGTAGGCGCAAATGCCGAGTAGATACCCGCGGCGCGGGTTGGCGCTGGTCATGGAAGTCCTTGGTGAAAAAACGCAGGGGCTCATTCTAGTCAGCCCGCTGGCATCTGTCCGACCTGGCAACTGCGGCTGTGCGAAATCGCTCGATTCTGCGAAGCAGTGGTTGGGCATTGCTCCAAGACAACAACAGCGACGGGTTGTTGGCCTGCAATGGCCGGCAAACTCAATCGCTGATGGAGCTTGGAATGAACCACATCAAACCGCTGGTAATGGCCGTCGCGCTTGGCTTGGCGGGCACGGCAATGGCAGGCGGCGCCGACAAGTTGCAACGCGTGAAGGTTGACCTGGTGGCGCCGCCGCAGGTTCACGCCCACCAACAAGTCGACACCGGGGCGCCGAAGGTGGTGCAGTTTCGAATGACCATCGAAGAGAAAAAAATGGTCGTCGACAACCAGGGCACCACGTTACAGGCGATGACCTTCAACGGCTCGATGCCTGGCCCAACCATGGTGGTGCACGAGGGCGATTACGTTGAACTGACGCTGGTAAATCCGGCGACCAACAGCCTGGCGCACAATATCGATTTTCACGCCGCCACCGGAGCCCTGGGTGGCGCCAAGTTGACCTTCGTTTCGCCAGGCCAGGAAACCGTGCTGCGCTTCAAAGCCGACCGCAGCGGCACCTTTGTTTATCACTGCGCGCCCGAGGGCATGGTGCCGTGGCATGTGGTGTCGGGCATGAGCGGCACGCTGATGGTGCTTCCGCGTGAGGGGCTCAAAGACCCGGCGGGCCAGGCCTTACACTACGACCGCGCGTACACCATTGGCGAGTTCGACCTGTATATCCCGAAAGGACCGGACGGCAAGTACAAGGAATACCCCAACGCCATCGCCAGTTACGCCGACACCCGCGCGGTGATGCGCACCCTGACGCCCAGCCATGTGGTGTTCAACGGCCGCGTCGGCGCCCTGACTGGCGAAAACGCCATGACCGCGAAGGTCGGCGAAACCGTGCTGTTTATTCATTCCCAAGCCAACCGCGACACGCGCCCGCACCTGATTGGCGGCCACGGCGATTGGGTGTGGGAAAACGGCAAGTTCGCCAACCCGCCGCAGAAAGACCAGGAGACCTGGTTTATTCGCGGCGGCTCGGCCGGAGCTGCGCTTTACACCTTCAAGCAACCCGGCATTTATGCCTACGTGAACCACAACCTGATCGAAGCCATGGAACTGGGTGCTGCCGGCCATGTGAAGGTGGAGGGCGAGTGGAATAGCGACCTGATGGAGCAGGTGAAAGCGCCCGGCCCGATCACCAAGGCTCAGTAACAGGAGGCGCTATGGATCACTCGGAAACAGTGGTGTTGGGCCTGCTAATGGCCTTGGGCGTCGGCGGGCCGGCGCCGGAGCGCGAAGACAGTTGGGTACAGGTGCCGGCTGGCGTAGCGCGCTATCAGCTGCCGGCCGCCTCTGCTCCGGTAGTTGAGAAAGTGGCGGCGTTCAGCATCATGCGTCGTCAAGTGAGCCGTGCTGAATACGCCGCCTGCGTGCGGGCTAAACGCTGCGCGGCGCTGGATAAACCTGGGCGCAAACGTGCCGATCAGCCGGTGGTTGGTATCAGTTGGGTGGATGCGACCGCTTACGCAAGCTGGCTATCGGCGGTGACGGGCGAGACTTACCGGCTGCCGCGATACGGCGAGTGGCTGCAGGCGGCGGGGCACTTGTATGTCGATGACCCGCCTATCAAAGACGACCCGCGCAACCCGGCACGCCGCTGGCTCGAGGAGTACGAGCGGGACGCCCAGCGCAGCGCGCCATCGTTGAAGGTGCAGCGTTTCAGTGAGCAGGCCTCAAGCCCCAGCGGTTTGGTGAGCATTGCCACGAACGTGTGGGAATGGACCAACACGTGTTTTTCCGCTGGCGCGGGTGGGCAGGATTTTTGCGGCATTCATATCGCGGCGGGGCGCCACCCGAGTGCGCTGTCGGACTTTATTCGCGACCCGATCAGCGGGGCGTGCTCGGTGGGCACGCCGCCCACTTACGTCGGCCTGCGGCTGGTTCGTGAGCCGCGCTAATCAGAACAGCCGCAGCGGCTCTTCCTGTAGCGCCGAGAGCTGCTCGCGCAACACCAGAATCTGCTCGCCCCAATAACGCTCGGTGCCAAACCAGGGAAAGCTCATGGGAAACGCCGGGTCATCCCAGCGCCGTGCGAGCCAGGCGCTGTAGTGCATCAAACGCAGGGTGCGCAGGGCTTCAATCAGTGGCAGTTGGCGCGGGTTGAAGTCATGGAATTCCTGATAGCCGTCCACCAATTCGGCCAACTGGCCGAGGCGCTCGTGGCGGTCGCCGGCCAGCATCATCCACAAATCCTGCACCGCCGGACCCATGCGGCAGTCGTCGAGGTCGACGATATGAAACACCTCGTCGCGGCACATCATGTTGCCGGGATGGCAGTCGCCGTGCATGCGGATAGCGGTATAGGGCGTGGCGGCGTAAAGGTCTTCCACCCGCTTGAGCGCGTCGCGCGCGACCGACTCGTAAGCCGGCAGCAAGCTCTTGGGAATAAAACCGCCGTCCAGCAAGGTGGCCAGCGACTGGTGGCCAAAGTTCTGCACGCTCAGCTCGTCGCGGTGTGCGAAAGGCTTGCTGGCGCCGACGGCATGAAGGCGGCCGAGCAGTTGGCCTAGGCGATACAGCTGATCGAGATTGCCCGGTTCAGGCGCCCGGCCGCCACGGCGCGGGAACAAGGTGAAGCGAAAACCTTTGTGCTCGAACAGTGTTTGCTCGTTGTGCACCAGTGGCGCGACCACGGGCACCTCGCAATCAGCCAACTCAGCGGTGAAGGCGTGTTCTTCGAGAATCGCCGCGTCCGTCCAGCGCGCCGGGCGGTAGAACTTGGCAATCAGTGGCTGGCCTTCGTCGATGCCCACTTGGTACACGCGGTTTTCGTAACTGTTGAGCGCCATGACGCGCGCATCGCTGAGAAACCCGATGCTTTCTACGGCATCCAGAACCAGGTCGGGGGTGAGGTCAGCAAACGGGTGGCTCATGGGACGTTCCTGGCGGCGTGGGGTGCCAGTGTACGCCCAGCGGCGCGCCGAGCGTTGGTCTCAGGCTGTTTCGCCGGGTTTCGGCGTGCGTGCCAGGCAGTACACATCCACACGCCGCGCCCCGGCTTTCTTCAGCAACCGAGCCAGGCTGTTGGCGGTGGCGCCGGTGGTCAGTACGTCATCTATCAGGGCCAGGTGTTTGCCGGCGACTTGCGCGGCATCGTCGAGCACGAACGCGTTGCGTAAGTTGCGTTGCCGAGCGATGGCGTCGAGCGCCTGCTGGGCGTCCGTCTCACGTATGCGGCGGAGCAAGCGCGCGTTCACCGGCACGTTTAGGCGCGGCTCAAGCCAGTGGGCGAGCATGCCGGCCTGGTTGAAACCGCGCTGTCGCAACCGCTGTTTGCCCAGCGGCACCGGCAGCAACAAATCCGGGCGCGGTAAGCCGGCGGCGAAGGCATTTCGCAGGTGGTGTGACAAAAGCTGACCCAGCAGGCGTCCCACAGGCCACTTGCCGTGGTGCTTGAACTGCGTAACCAGCGTGTCGATGGGAAAGCTGTAGCGCCAGGGTGAGACCACCTGATCGAACTGGGGCGGCTTTTTCTGGCAATCGCCGCAGATTAAACCCTGATGTGGCGAGAGCATGGGCAGGGGCAAAGCGCACCGGATGCAGCAGCTGTCGAGCCACGCAAGGTCCGCTTCGCACGCATTACACAGCGAGCGCTGACCGCCAAGCGGCCCGTCGCAGAGAAAACAGATCTGGTCATTATTTAACCACTTGTAAACCACTTTCCAGTTGGCAGGTTGACAGCGCATTTTGCTTCCTTAACTATGCCGAACATCTATACCGCGCTTGTGGGCATTGTCTGATTCACCCGCTTGCGCATGACTACAAGAAGGACTGCTGATGAGCGCCACCACTTCTCCTACCCTGCGTCACGACTGGTCCCTCGCTGAGGTTAAGGCACTTTTTCAACAGCCCTTCAACGACCTGCTGTTCCAAGCCCAGACCGTCCACCGCGCGCACTTCGACGCTAACCGCGTGCAGGTGTCGACCTTGCTGTCGATCAAAACCGGCGCCTGCCCTGAAGACTGTAAGTACTGCCCGCAATCCGGCCACTACAACACCGGCCTGGATAAGCAAAAGCTGATGGAAGTTCAGAAGGTTCTGGAGGCGGCGGCAGAAGCCAAGGCCATCGGTTCGACCCGTTTCTGCATGGGCGCTGCGTGGAAACACCCGTCAGCCAAAGACATGCCCTACGTGCTGCAAATGGTTAAAGGCGTGAAAGCCTTGGGCCTGGAAACCTGCATGACCTTGGGCAAGCTCGACAAAGAGCAGACCAGCGCCTTGGCCGAAGCGGGCCTGGATTACTACAACCACAACCTCGACACCTCGCCCGAGTTCTACGGCAGCATCATCACCACCCGCACCTACAGCGAACGACTGGAAACCCTGGCCTACGTGCGTGATGCCGGCATGAAAATCTGCTCCGGCGGGATTCTCGGCATGGGCGAGTCGCTGGACGACCGCGCCGGTCTGTTGATTCAACTGGCCAACCTGCCGGAGCACCCGGAGTCGGTGCCGATCAACATGCTGGTGAAAGTGCAGGGCACGCCGCTGGCCAACGCCGACGATGTCGACCCGTTCGATTTCATTCGCATGCTGGCGGTGGCGCGCATTCTTATGCCCAAATCCCATGTGCGCTTATCCGCTGGCCGTGAGGCGATGAACGAGCAGATGCAGGCACTGGCCTTCTTCGCCGGCGCCAACTCGATTTTCTACGGTGAGAAACTGCTGACCACCGCCAACCCGCAAGCTGACAAAGACATGCTGCTGTTCAGCCGCTTGGGCATCAAACCTGAAGAGCGCGAAGAGCACGCGGACGAAGTGCATCAGGCCGCCATCGAGCAGGCGCTGATCGAGCAGAAGAGCAGCGAGCTGTTCTACGACGCTGCCTCAGCCTGATCATCTGAATCCCGCCGTGCTCCCTAGGCGCGAGCTGGCTCGCGAAGCGTGTGATCTTGGAAAGCTTCGCGAGCCAGTTCGCTCCTACAGGATCGCGTAAGGCAAACGTCCTATGAGTTTCGACCTCTCCGCCCGCCTGGCTGCCCGCCGCGCCGACAACCTCTATCGCCACCGTCCACTGCTGGAAACCCCGCAGGGGCCGGACGTGGTCGTCGACGGCAAGCGTTTGTTGGCCTTCTGCAATAACGACTACCTGGGCCTGGCCAACCACCCCGACGTCATCGCTGCCTGGAAAGCCGGCGCCGAGCGCTGGGGTGTGGGCGGCGGTGCGTCGCATTTGGTGATCGGCCACAGCACGCCGCACCACGAGCTTGAAGAAGCGCTCGCCGACCTCACCGGGCGGCCGCGCGCGCTGCTGTTTTCCACCGGGTATATGGCTAACCTCGGCGCCGTCACCGCGTTAGTCGGGCAGGGCGATACCGTGCTGGAAGATCGTTTAAACCACGCGTCTTTGCTCGACGCCGGCCTGCTTAGCGGTGCGCGCTTTTCCCGCTATTTGCACAACGACGCCGACAGCCTGTGCGTGCGCATCGCCCGCGCGGAGAAAAAAGAGCCCGTCGGCAATACCTTGGTGGTCACCGACGGCGTGTTCAGCATGGACGGCGACATCGCCGACCTGCCGGCCTTGGCCGCCACCTGCAAAACCGCTGGCGCCTGGCTGATGGTCGATGACGCCCACGGCTTCGGTCCGCTGGGCGCCAATGGCGGCGGCATCGTCGAGCATTTCGGCCTGAGCCTGGAAGACGTGCCCGTGCTGGTTGGCACCCTGGGCAAGGCCTTCGGCACGGCGGGCGCTTTCGTTGCCGGCAGCGAAGAGCTGATCGAAACCCTGGTGCAATTCGCCCGTCCGTACATCTACACCACCAGCCAGCCGCCCGCGCTGGCCTGCGCCACCCTGCAAAGCCTGAAATTGCTGCGCAGCGAGCATTGGCGCCGCGAGCATTTGAACAACCTGATCAGCCAGTTCCGCCGTGGCGCGCAAGCCTTGGGCCTGGAGTTAATGGACAGCTTTACGCCGATTCAGCCGATCGTGATTGGCGATGCCGGGCGTGCGGTGCGTCTGTCTGAGCTGCTGCGTGAACGCGGTTTGATGGTCACCGCCATTCGCCCGCCGACCGTGCCCGCTGGCAGCGCGCGGCTGCGGGTGACCTTGTCGGCCGCCCACAGCGAAGCGCAGGTGCAGCAATTGTTGAATGGGCTGGCCGAGTGCTGGCCGTTGTTGGGGAACCCTAATGAGTAACTCATTGGTGCTGTTGCCGGGGTGGGGCTTGGGAATCGAGCCATTGGGCATCCTGCAAATCGCCCTGGAGTGCGAGGAAAATGACCTGCAGGTTCAGCTCGAGCCGTTGCCGGAAATTGATTCGAGCGTGCCGGGGCACTGGCTGGACGAACTCGATGCACGGTTGCCGGACGGTTGCTGGTTGGGTGGCTGGTCACTGGGTGGCATGCTCGCCACCGAGCTGGCAGCCCGTCGCCAACATCGCTGTGCGGGACTGATTACCATGGCGAGTAACAGCCGTTTCGTCGCCAGCGAAGACTGGCCCCACGGTATGCCGCCCGAAGACTTTGCCGATTTCATGCAGCGCTGCGAGAAGAATCCTGCCGGCACGCTGCGGCGCTTTGCGCTGCTCTGCACCAAAGGCGGAGACGAAGCGGACCACTATGCGAAATTGATCGTCAGATCTGCTCCTTCCCCCGCCGTTAACAGCTTGATCAACGGCTTGCACGTACTCGCGGCACTGGATATTCGCGAGGCAATGACGACGTTCAAGGGCCCGCAGTTGCACATGTTTGGCGACAGCGACGCGTTGGTGCCAGAAGCGGCCGCCAGCGCTAGTCATCCGGAGATCCGTTTTATGGGCGGCTGCCACGCGTTCCAAATGGAGCAGGCCGGTCCGGTGGCCGAGGAAATATGCCGTTTTTGGCGGCGCCATGATGGTTGATCGGTCAGCGAGCGCCTTGCCCGACAAACGCCAGGTTGCCGCCTCGTTCTCCCGCGCAGCCGCCAGCTACGACAGCGTTGCCGAGCTGCAACGCGCCGTCGGCAATCACCTGCTGGAACAGTTGCCGGCAGCAATGGCCCCGGCTGATTGGGTGGATATTGGCTGCGGCACCGGCTATTTCACCCGTGCACTGGGCGAGCGGTTTGGTGCCGGGACCGGCATGGCGCTGGATATCGCCGAGGGCATGCTGCAACACGCGCGGCCACTGGGCGGCGCGCAGCATTTTATTGCCGGCGATGCCGAGCGCTTGCCGCTGCGCGACGCCAGCCGCGACCTGCTGTTTTCCAGTCTGGCGGTGCAATGGTGCGGCGACTTCGCGGTGGTGCTGAGTGAAGCCAAACGCGTACTGCGCCCAGGCGGTGTGCTGGCCTTCAGCAGCCTGTGCGTTGGCACGCTGCAGGAATTGCGCGACAGCTGGCAGGCGGTGGACGGTCATGTGCACGTCAACCGGTTTCGCCAGTTCAGCGACTACCAACAGTTGTGTGCCGACAGCGGCTTGCGCGTGCGCAGCCTGAATGTGCTGCCCCACGTATTGCATTACGCCGACGTGCGCAGCCTGACCCATGAACTCAAAGCCCTCGGCGCCCACAACCTCAACCCTGGCCGGCCCGGCGGGTTGACCGGGCGGGCGCGAATTCTGGCGCTGATCGAAGCCTACGAGCAGTTCCGCCAAGCGCAGGGCTTGCCGGCGACTTATCAGGTTGTGTACGCCGTGTTGGAAAAGGAAGGTTGAGATGAGCGCTGCATTTTTTATCGCTGGCACCGACACCGAGGTCGGCAAAACCACGATCGCCGCCGGGCTGCTGTGCGCCGCTCGCCGCCAGGGCTTGAGCACGGCGGCGTGCAAGCCGGTGGCGTCCGGTAGCGAGAACACCGCCGACGGACTGCGCAATAGCGATGCGCTTGCGCTGCTCGGCCAGTGCTCGTTGCCGCTCAACTACAACGAGGTCAACCCGCTGGCCTTCGCGCCGGCCATCGCCCCGCACTTGGCGGCGCGTGAAGCGGGTGTCGAGCTGACGGCGGCAGCGTTGCTGGCGCCGGTGCGTCATGTGCTCGACCAAGGCGCGGATTTCACCGTGGTGGAAGGTGCTGGCGGCTGGCGCGTGCCGCTGGGCGATGGCGGCTTTTTATCCGACCTACCGATAGCGCTGGGCTTGCCGGTGATTCTGGTAGTGGGCGTGCGCTTGGGCTGCATCAATCACGCCGTGTTGAGCGCCGAGGCGATTGAGCGGGACGGCCTGAAATTGGCCGGCTGGGTGGCGAATATTGTTGACCCGGAAACCTCACGGCTCGATGAAAACCTGGCCACTTTGACCGAGCTGCTGGCCGCGCCGTGCCTGGGTCGCGTGCCGCGTTTGGCTGACGCCGCCGCCGAAAGCGTGGCAGTTCATCTGCACCTGGCGCATTTGGCGCTATAAACAGCGGCGCTCCCATAGCCTTTTGGTTGTACGTTTATTAAGCGCGATCTGCTTAAATTGGCGTCAGAATTTTCTCTTTGTCGAGGTCTGCGATGGAAATCTCGGGTAGTGCTTTCAGCTCCGGGTTAAGCACCGTGCAATCTGGCCAGCGCCGGATTGATCAGGCGGCGTCCGAAATCGCGAGCAATTCCGTCACGCGCAACTCCGATGCAGCCGACACGGCTGACAACTTGGTGCAACTGAGCGTCGGTAAAACCGAAGCCCAGGCCGGCGCGAAAGTGATTGAAACCAGCGACGAGGTGCTCGGCACCTTGATCGACATTCGTGCCTGATTCCTTGACCGCCTGACTCTGTCGGCGGTTCGCCCTTCGCGGGCTCGTTTTATTCGGGCGCTGAGAAAAGCCCATGCAAATCGGCAGTGCTGCGCGTTATCCGCTGTTACCGCAGGCTTCGCCCACGCCGAGCCCGTCTTCGCTTGCCGACGACACGCCTTCGGCGCTCCCCTCTGACACAACCTCTGCGTCTTCTCCCTCCGCCACGGTGACGTTGTCCGCCGATGGCAAGCGCTTGGCGGCGGCTGATGAAAAGCCCGGTGACGCGGTACAGGACGGCGGCGCCGCTAAGGGCGACGCAGCAAATGCCCAGCAAGCACAACTGGATCGCCAGAAGATTTCCGAATTGTCGAGCCGAGACTCCGACGTTCGCGCCCACGAGGCTGCCCATGCCTCAGTAGGTGGCGCGTATGCTGGCTCGCCCAGTTACACCCTGCAGCGCGGGCCGGACGGCAAGGCGTATGCAGTTGGCGGCGAAGTGGGCATTGACGTGAGCGCAGTGGCCAACGACCCCGCAGCCACTATCAGCAAAATGGAAGTGGTGATGCGCGCGGCCTTGGCGCCGGCAGATCCCTCCGCCCAAGACCTCCGCGTAGCGGCGCAAGCCCAGGGGCTGGCCTCGGCGGCACGCGCGGAGCTGGCGCAGCAACGTCGCAATGAGAACGTGGAACGGGCTGAAGAAAAGAACGCCGAAGACGACAAAGACAGTACGGCTGACGATGCGGCCAAGCCGGCCGACGCGGCGGCATCGCTTCAGGTGTATCAGAGTATTGCTTCGCCCACAGAAGCCGCGCCGCAGATAGAGGCGTTTGCCTAGAAGGCTGTAGGGCGATGCTTGACAAGGTATCAGCGTAAACGTATGTTTCAAACGCCTGTTTGATTGCTGGGCTGAATCCTAGCCGCCGGGCAATCGAGAGAGATCTCGCACGAGACCGCCAAGCCGGTCACCCATCTAGGACCCATCGTAGAGGTTACCGCTATGCCTGATTACAAGGCCCCCTTGCGTGATATTCGTTTCGTACGCGACGAGTTGCTCGGCTACGAAGCGCACTATCAAAGCCTGCCGGCTTGCGCAGATGCTACCCCGGACATGGTTGATGCCATTCTCGAGGAAGGCGCCAAGTTTTGTGAGCAAGTGCTGTCGCCACTGAACCGCGTTGGCGATCTGGAAGGCTGCACCTGGAGCGAGTCCGGCGTTAAAACCCCGACTGGCTTTAAAGAAGCCTACAAACAATACGTAGAAGGCGGCTGGCCAAGCCTGTCCCACGACGTAGAGCACGGCGGCCAAGGCCTGCCAGAGTCTCTGGGTCTGGTACTGAGCGAAATGGTCGGCAGCTCGAACTGGTCGTGGGGCATGTACCCAGGCCTGTCGCACGGTGCGATGAACACCATCTCCGAGCACGGCACGCCTGAGCAGCAGCACACTTACCTGACCAAGCTGGTTTCCGGCGAGTGGACCGGCACCATGTGCCTGACCGAGCCGCACTGCGGCACCGACCTGGGCATGCTGCGTACCAAAGCTGAACCGCAAGCGGACGGCTCGTACAAAGTTTCCGGCACCAAAATCTTCATTTCTGCTGGCGAACACGACATGGCCGACAACATCGTCCATATCGTTCTGGCCCGCCTGCCCGACGCGCCGCAAGGCACCAAAGGCATTTCGCTGTTCATCGTTCCCAAGTTCAACGTGAACGAAGACGGCAGCGTCGGCACCCGTAACGCCGTTTCCTGTGGCTCGCTCGAGCACAAAATGGGCATCCACGGTAACGCCACCTGCGTGATGAACTTCGACGGCGCCACCGGTTACCTGATCGGCCCAGCGAACAAAGGCCTGAACTGCATGTTCACCTTTATGAACACCGCTCGCCTGGGTACCGCACTGCAAGGTCTGGCTCACGCTGAAGTCGGCTTCCAGGGTGGTCTGAAATACGCCCGTGAACGTCTGCAGATGCGCTCGCTGACTGGCCCGAAAGCGCCGGACAAAGCCGCTGACCCGATCATCGTGCACCCGGACGTTCGCCGCATGCTGCTGACCATGAAAGCGTTCGCCGAAGGCAACCGCGCAATGGTCTACTTCACCGCTCAGCAAGTGGACATCGTCAAATACAGCCAAGACGAAGAAGCCAAGAAGAAAGCCGATTCGCTGTTGGCCTTCCTGACGCCAATCGCTAAAGCCTTCATGACCGAAGTCGGTTTCGAAGCCGCTAACCACGGCGTGCAAATCTACGGCGGCCACGGCTTTATCGCTGAGTGGGGCATGGAGCAGAACGTTCGCGACAGCCGCATTTCCATGCTGTACGAAGGCACCACCGGTATCCAGGCGCTCGACCTGCTGGGCCGTAAAGTGCTGCAAACCCAAGGCGAAGCGCTCAAAGGCTTCACCAAGATCGTGCACAAGTTTGTTCAGACCAACGAAGGTAACGAGGCTGTCGCCGAGTTCACCGCTCCGCTGGCCAAGCTGAACAAAGAGTGGGGCGAGCTGACCATGAAGGTCGGTATGGCCGCGATGAAAGATCGTGAAGAAGTGGGTGCTGCTTCGGTCGACTACCTGATGTACTCCGGCTATGTCTGCCTGGCGTACTTCTGGGCCGACATGGCCCGTGTAGCCGCTGAGAAGCTGGCTGCCGGTACCGCCGAAGAAGCGTTCTACAAAGCCAAGCTGCAAACCGCGCGCTTCTACTTCCAGCGCATCCTGCCGCGCACTCGCGCGCACGTTGAAGCCATGCTGTCCGGCGCCAACAACCTGATGGACATGGCCGAAGAAGACTTCGCGCTGGGCTACTAAGTCGTAGTTCGCACCATCGGTTGAAAAAAACCGCTCGCCCGAAAGGGCGGGCGGTTTTTTTATGGGCGGGGTCTGGCTATACCGATCAGCCGCGATGCATTTTTTCGAACAGAACAAAAACATCGCGGCTGAAGCCGCTCCTACAGACAGATGTTTCGCTCTTAATTAAAGGAAATTGCGACAGGAACCGGTGCCGAGTGCGATGGAAATAGGCAAAATGCCACCGGTTCGCCGCCACTTTCTGACGGCCCGTGGAACAGTGTCGTGCATCGCCTTAAAGCCGTTCGCCTCAGCCATTTCCTTCCTTCGTTGCTGCTGTTAGTGGCAGGGATGACGGCTGCCAGCTTGCCGGTGCTGAACGAGTTCTTCACGTCGCTGTTCAACGTCTTGCCCACGCTGCTGCTGATTCTCGGCGGCGCGTTCTGTCTGATCTATTCCCGCCAACGCGAGCTGTTTTTGTTGGTAGTGGTCTACGGCGCCTACTTTCTGCTCGACACCCAAGCCGACTTTTTCCGCACCACCGGCAAGGCGCGGCCTGAAACGGCGCTGGTGTTCCACCTGTGCAGCCTGTTGCTGCCGCTGCTCTACGGTATTTACGCGGCCTGGCTGGAACGCACCCACCTGGTTCGCGATCTGGTGGCGCGTTCCGCCGTGCTGCTGGCTATCGGCGCCGTGGTGCTTGGCCTGGCGCAGCGCTACCCGGAGGGCATGCTCGAATGGTTGGCGCAGATCCGCTGGCCATCACTGCACGCCGAGTGGATGAGCCTGGTGCAGCTGGCGTATCCGTTGTTCGTGCTGGCGTTTATCGGATTGATCGTTCAATACATCTATAAGCCGCGCCCGCTGCACGCCGCGCAAATCGTCGGCCTGGTGGGTCTGTGCTGGATGCTGCCGAAAACCTTCCTGCTGCCCCACGGCCTGAACGTGATGAGCAGCGAAGTCATGCTGATTCTGGCCGTGGCGGTGGCACACGAGGCTTACCAAATGGCCTTTCGCGACGAGCTCACCGGCTTGCCGGGCCGTCGCGCGCTCAACGAACGCTTGCCTCGCTTGGGCCGCAACTACGTGATTGCCATGGCCGACGTCGATCACTTCAAGAAATTCAACGACACCCACGGCCACGATGTCGGCGACCAAGTGCTGCGCGTCGTCGCCAGCCAGCTGCGAAAAATCGGTGGCGGCGGCAAGGCGTATCGCTACGGCGGCGAGGAATTCACCCTGGTGTTTTCCGGCAAGACGCTGGACGAATGCAAACCGCACCTGGAAGAAGTGCGCCAGGCCGTCGAGCGCTATGTGATTCAGCTGCGCGACAAAGGCAACCGCCCGCAAAACGACAGCAAAGGCAAACAACGGCGCGGTGCGGCGGCGGCCACCAGTGTGTCGGTGACGGTAAGCATTGGCGTGGCGGAAAAAGAAAGCGAACAGCGCACGCCCGAAGAAGTGATCAAAGCCGCCGACCGCGCGCTGTACGCGGCCAAGGCGGCGGGGCGCAACTGCGTGATCCAGCACGGCCAAAACCGTCGCGGCGCGGTGCGCGTGGCAAGCCCTACGGCATAGGCGCGCCTGCTTATAGGCGCGCATTCAGCGCGCGCAACGTCATTGTCCCGGGCAACTGGCCGGCAGTAGCGTGTCGGTCTCGATGACGCGCTCGCGTCCCTGCCTAGGAGAACGTCCATGCCCGAATACAAGGCTCCCCTGCGCGATATGCGCTTTCTGGTCGACGAAGTGTTCGACTTCCACGCTGGCTACGCGGCCATGGGCGCCACCGACGCCTCGCCGGACATGGTCAACGCCATTCTTGAAGAAGGGGCGAAGTTCTGCGAGCAGGTCATCGCGCCGCTGAACCGCTCCGGCGACGAAGAAGAATGCACATTCGACAACGGCGTCGTCACCACGCCCACCGGCTTTAAAGAAGCCTTCCAGCAATTCGCTGAAGGCGGCTGGATGAGCCTGTCGGCCGACCCAACCTACGGCGGCCAAGGCCTGCCGCACTCGCTGGGGCTGCTGTTCAGCGAAATGATCGGCTCCAGCAACTACGCCTGGGGCATGTACCCCGGCCTGACCCAAGGCGCCATGGCGGCCATTCAAGCCCACGGCACCGAAGAGCAGAAACAGACCTACCTCACGCAGATGACCGAGGCCAACTGGACCGGCACCATGTGCCTGACCGAAGCGCACTGCGGCACCGACCTGGGCCTGATCAAAACCCGCGCCGTGCCACAAGCCGACGGCAGCTACTCGCTGACCGGCAGCAAAATATTCATCTCCTCGGGCGAGCACGACCTCAGCGAGAACATCGTGCACCTGGTGCTGGCCAAGCTGCCGGACGCACCGGCGGGCACCAAAGGCATTTCGCTGTTTATCGTGCCGAAATTCCTGCCAGCCGCCGATGGCAAAGCCGGCGAGCGCAACGCGGTTTCCTGCGGCTCCATCGAACACAAAATGGGCATCAAAGGGTCGGCCACCTGCGTTATCAACTTCGATAACGCCAAGGGCTACCTCATCGGTGAGATGAACAAGGGCCTGAACTGCATGTTCACCATGATGAACCATGCGCGTTTGGGCACCGGCATGCAGGGCCTTTGCCTGGGTGAGACCAGCTACCAGGGCGCCTTGAAATACGCCACCGAGCGTCTGCAAATGCGCTCGCTCACCGGCGCCAAGGCCCCGGAGAAATCCGCCGACCCGATCATCGTGCACCCCGACGTGCGCCGCATGTTGCTGACCATGAAGGCCTTCAACGAGGGCAACCGCGCGCTCGCCTACTTCTGCGCTCAACTGCTTGACCAGTTGCACGCCGAGACAGAAGAACAACGTCAGCAAGCCGAAGACCTGCTGGCCTTCCTCACGCCCATCTGCAAAGCCTTCATGACCGAAACCGGTTTGGAAGTGACCAACCACGGGATGCAGGTGTTTGGCGGCCACGGCTTTATTCGCGAATGGGGCATGGAGCAGCTGGTGCGCGACTGCCGCATTGCCCTGCTGTACGAAGGCACCAACGGCATTCAGGCCCTCGACCTGCTCGGCCGCAAAGTGCTCGGCAGCCAAGGCAAATTGCTGCGTGGCTTTACGAAGCTGGTGCACAAATTCTGCGAAGCCAACGCCAGCCATCCGCAGCTGCAGGGTGCGTTCAACCAACTCGCCACGTTGAATAAAGAGTGGGGCGAGCTGACCACTAAAGTCGGCATGGCCGCCATGAAAAACCCGGACGAAGTCGGCGCCGCCGCGACCGATTACCTGATGTATTCCGGCTACGTCGTGTTGGCCTACTTCTGGTTGCGCATGGCCGTTGTGGCGCAAGAGAAAATCGACGCCGGCAGCGGTGATGCCGAGTTCTACAAAGCCAAGCTGGCGACGGCTGACTTCTACTTCAAACGTCTGCTGCCACGCACCCTGGTGCACCGCGCTGGCGTAGAAGCGGGCAGCGAAAGCCTGATGCAACTGAGCGCCGAGCAGTTTGCCGGCTAAGCGCCTAGGCTGAACGAAGCCCGCCTTTATGGCGGGCTTTTTTGTGGCAGACATCAATCGGACTCCCCTCTCCCGCTTGCGGGAGAGGGGAGTCAGTACGTGTGTATGGCCTGATTGGGGTGTGACCCATCGGTCCCACCATGACCCTATGTGTCTGAAAAGTTGTTCGGGTAAACTCCGAGGCCTGCGTCATACCGGCCTTTAGGCCGCATCGTTGGATCGTTCGAGGATCACTACCATGGCCGACTACAAAGCTCCCCTGCGCGATATGCGTTTCGTCCTCAATGAAGTGTTTGAGGTCTCCAAACTCTGGCAACAACTGCCTGCGCTGGCGGAAGTCGTCGATGCAGACACGGCCGAGGCGATCCTCGAAGAAGCCGGCAAAGTCACTGCAAAAACCATCGCCCCGCTCAACCGTAGCGGCGACGAAGAAGGCTGCAGCTGGAACAACACCGTGGTTACCACCCCGGCTGGCTTTCCCGAGGCCTACAAAATTTACGGCGAAGGCGGTTGGGTTGGCGTAGGCGGTGACCCGGCCTACGGCGGCATGGGCATGCCCAAGGTGCTCGGCGCGCAAGTTGAGGAAATGCTCAACGCCGCCAACCTGTCGTTCGGCCTGTACCCGATGCTGACTGCCGGCGCCTGCCTGTCGATCAACGCCCACGCCAGCGCCGAGCTGAAAGAAACCTACCTGCCGAACATGTATTCCGGCGTTTGGGCCGGCTCCATGTGCTTGACCGAGCCGCACTCGGGCACCGACCTGGGCATCATCCGCACCAAGGCCGAGCCGCAGGCTGACGGCTCGTTCAAAGTCACCGGCACGAAGATTTTCATCACCGGCGGCGAGCACGACCTCACCGAAAACATCATCCACCTGGTGCTGGCAAAACTGCCGGACGCGCCAGCGGGCTCCAAAGGTATCTCGCTGTTCCTGGTGCCCAAGTTCATGGTCAATGCCGACGGCAGCCTGGGCGAGCGCAACACCCTGTCGTGCGGTTCCATCGAACACAAGATGGGCATTCAAGGTTCCGCCACCTGCGTGATGAACTTCGACGGCGCCACCGGCTACATCATCGACGGCCCGAACAAAGGCCTGGCGGCCATGTTCACCATGATGAACTACGAGCGTTTGGGCGTGGGTATCCAAGGCCTGGCCGCTGGTGAGCGTTCGTACCAGAGCGCCATCGAATACGCCCGCGACCGCCTGCAAAGCCGCGCGCCGACCGGCCCGGTTGCCAAAGACAAAGTGGCCGACCCGATCATCGTGCACCCCGACGTGCGCCGCATGCTGCTGACCATGAAGGCCAGCAACGAAGGTGGCCGCGCGTTCTCCACTTACGTGGCCATGCAACTCGACACCGCCAAGTTCAGCGAAGACCCGACCACGCGCAAACGCGCCGAAGAGTTGGTGGCACTGCTGACGCCAATCGCCAAAGCGTTCCTGACTGACCTCGGTTTGGAAACCACCGTGCACGGTCAGCAGATTTTCGGCGGCCACGGCTTCATTCGTGAGTGGGGCCAAGAGCAGCTGGTGCGCGACGTGCGCATCACGCAAATCTACGAAGGCACCAACGGCATCCAGGCGCTCGACCTGGTGGGCCGCAAAATCGTCGGCAGCGGCGGCACCTTCTACAAGCACTTCGCCGACGAAGTGAAAGCCTTCATCGGCAGCGCCAACGGCGAGTTGGCCGAGTTTGTTGAACCGCTGAAAGCGGCCATCGCCAACCTCGACGACCTCACCGCCTGGCTGCTCGACAGCGCCAAGTCGAACCCGAACGAAATCGGCGCGGCGTCGGTGGAATACCTGCACGTGTTTGGCTACACCGCTTACGCCTACATGTGGGCGTTGATGGCGCGCGCAGCGCTGGGCAAAGAAACCCAGGACGAGTTCTACGCCAGCAAACTGGGCACCGCACGCTTCTACTTCGCCCGTCTGCTGCCGCGTATTCACTCGCTGACAGCGTCGGTAAAAGCCGGTAGCGAGTCGCTGTACCTGCTGGATGCTGCGCAGTTCTGATGGTCGTTTCGCGTTAACAAAAAGCCCCGCCGATGCGGGGCTTTTTTTATCGTAGCCAGATCGCTTTTGTAGGAGAGGCTTTAGCCTCGATTGGGCTTGGCAGGTCCACAAGCATCGCGGCAGATCGAAATGCCGCCCAACTGCGCCACAGGGTCAGGATTACTCCTGAGTCAGCTGTTCCGCCGCTGCCGGCGCGTCGATAAACCGATTGCGCGTGCCTTGCAGCGCTTCAATCTGGTCGTTGCGCGCTTTTTCCTCGGCGTCCGGCGGATCGAGCTGGCTCCAGCGCTTGTACATTTGCAGTTGGCCCACCACCGGCAAGCCGTACTCGCTGCGCATGTAGAAGATCGCCCGCGCTACGTTGCCTTTGGCCGAATCCGGCGGCTCGATCAGTTGGAAGCTGGCTTTGAGCTGGCAGCCGATATCGCTGAATTTGCTCGACACGTCATCGCCCAATTCGCCGAATTGCGCGTTGCGGCGTGCCAGTTCGACCAGGGTCAGGGCGGGGTACATGTTGTGCAGGTCGCTCAACATATAGGGATATTGCGGGTTGGCTTCGGCGCACTGGCTATCGGTGACGCAGCGCAAGGCCGACTTTATTTGCTTGGCCGTGTACACCAGGCTCGCGGCCACCTGGCCGCGTTCGCCCACGAAGGGCTTGGCGCAGTAGAGCGTGGTGCCGCCTTTGGGGTAGAGCTGCTTCCAGAAGAATTGGTCAACGGCGATCTTGGGGTCAGCCAGCTGGTTTTGTCCGCCGGCTGAGGCGCCGCCACTCATGCAAACCGATAAACCAGCCAGGGCAACTGCTACTGCGCGCATGAGACTTGAACCCCAGGAACTGCATGGGAAGGAGAAACCGAGTGGTCAACGCCGCGATGAAGTGTTTGTTGTTTTGTAGGACAAAGCGAGTCTAACAAGAGCCCCTTCACAAAATAAAGCAGACCTAAGGCATGGTTTAAACCTTTGTAAGCCAAAGCTTACAAAGCGTGCTGCTTATCGCCGCTACCGCAGGTAATAACGCCTCGTTATTCTGTTGCACATGGACGTTGTGCACGGAAGCGCCAAGGAACCAACACGGATACGCTGGATTTCCACCAGGATGGTGGATGACTACGGATGTCAGGACACAGTCTGCAAAGCCCCGCCTCGGCGGGGTTTTCTTTTTTCTGCCTTTCTGTTTTCGCTGCGCTTTGTTGAGCGTAATGAAAAACACCGGCGCAAGGCCGGTGCTTTTCGAAACGTCTGACGGCTACGCCATTCCCAGGGTGTTTTGCTGCGCTCGACGGTTTCTGACCACGGTCGCGGTAATCACCAGCGCCACCAGAATGGCCGCTAGCACGGCCGACGAACCGATAGTGCCGAAGTCCAACCCCCCTTTTTCGTGGGGCTTGGTCAGCACGTCACCCAACGTCGCGCCGAACGGGCGAGTCAGCACAAACGCCAACCAAAACAGCAGCACCGACGAGAGGCGCGTGTAGTAATGCGCGAGCACCACCAGGCCAATTGCCCCGCCGATCAACAGCGCGCCACCGGCAAAGCCCAGCCCCGAATCGTCCGCCAGGAAATCCCCAAGCGCCGTGCCCAGCGTGTTGGAGAACAGGATGGCAACCCAGTAGAACAGCTCACCTTTGGTGGTGTTAACCCGGTCTACCGACAGCGAGCCTTCGCTCCAGCGCCAGATGGCTAAGGTCACGACCAGGAAGGTAACGAGCAGCGCCGAACCGGTGGCGTAGCCGAGGCCGAGGGTGCGGTCCATGAAATCGGACATCGTGGTGCCCGCCGTGCTGGTCGAGAGAATGACCAGCCAATACAGCATCGGGTGATAGGTTTTGGCTTTGAGCTGACCGATGAGCGTCACCAGAAACGCGGTGATCAAAATCATGGAGCTGATGGCGTAGCCGACGTTGAGGGTCATCGACAGCAAGTCGCCGGCGGTTTCGCCCAGCGTCGTTGCACAAATTTTCATCACCCAGAAGGCCAGGGTGATCTGCGGAAGTTTATTCATCGGCGTGCATCCTGAGAGGCGTGGGAGTACGAGTGCGCACGCCGGACGAGCCCCCATTGGACAGTCGTTACGGCATGTTTCCGAGCGCAGGATGCAAAGGCGAGGGTGAAAAGAAGGTCAACGGCACATGAAAAATTCGTGGAAGGCGTGGCGGTCGGCTCGTTGCGAACAGGCCGCCGCGTGGCGCATCAGCCCTTGCTGTGCAGCGCAACCCACTGGGCGTAGGTGTCGATGAACTTTTGCAGGAACGGTTTGATGCCATCGCTCAAGGTGCCGTCTTCGCTAAAAAAGCTGCCGGCGCCGCCCAGATAAGCTTCCGGTTGCTGGAGCATGTGCACGTCGAGGAAGACCATGGACTGGCGCAAATGATGGTTAGCACCAAAGCCACCGACCGCACCGGGGGACGCGCTAACCACCGCACCGGCCTTGCCGCTGAACGCGCTTTGGCCATACGGGCGCGAGCCGACGTCGATGGCGTTTTTCAGCGGCGCCGGCACCGAACGGTTGTATTCCGGGGTGATAAACAGCAGCGCATCGGCGGCTTTTACCTGGTCGCGAAAAGCCGTGTAGGCGGGCGGGGCGGGCGTGACGTCGATGTCTTCGTTGTACAGCGGCAGATCGCCGATTTCGACAATCTCCAACTTCAACGAAGCGGGCGCCAGCTCAGCCAATGCCAAGGCCAGTTTGCGGTTGATCGAGGCTTTGCGCAGGCTGCCGACCAGCACGGCGACGCGGTGAACTTTGCTCATGGTGACTCCTTGGTTGAGGCGAACGGATGAACAGCTTGCAACTATAGCCAGCTGTCGCTTAAACGCCTGTGACAGACCGGTCAGTTGACCCCGAACACGCTAAATAAGTCGGCGACAAAAGCGTTCTGCGCTTCGCTGGGCTGCCGACCGCGATGACTGCCCACATGGAACTGCACGGCAAAGCCCAGGCTTTGCGGCAGCACCGCGCGCAGCTGGCCACTCGCGACCCACGGCGCGGCGACATGAGTGGGCAGATAACCCAAGTGCGCGCCCGACAACACGAACGCCAGCGAGCCCTCAACCTGCTCACTGCGCGCGCTGCTGATGGAGGACTGCCAGGGTTCGTCCAGCTGGAAAAAACGGTAGGGGTGGTCGACGCCGTCCTGGTCCTGCAAGTCTTCCAGGCGCAGCGTCTTGCGCTCGAACAGCGGATGGCCACGGCCGCAATACAGCGCCTGTTCTTCACTAAATAACGGGCGATGCTCAATCGCCGCCTGAGCGCCGGAAAAATAACCGACTGCCAAGTGCAGTTGATCGTGCAGCAAGCGACGCTCCAGCTCCGCCGGCGTGGCGCTGAGCAATTCGATGTGCACCGCCTGGTTACGCTGGCGAAACAAGCGAATGGCGCTGCCGAGGCGGTTGAGGGTGTTCGGGTCGAGCGCCTCGGAAATGCCGATGCGCAGCTCGCCCAATAGCTTGTCCGCCATGCCCTGCGCTTCGCCCTTGAACACTTCGATGGCCGCGAACAGCTTGCGCGCCGCCAGCACCACTTCTTCGCCCTTGGGCGTCAGACGAAAGCCGGCTTTGCCGCGTTCGCACAAGCGAAAGCCAAGGCGCGTTTCCAGCTTGGCCATCTGCGTGCTGATGGTCGATTGGCCGATGCCCAACTCGCCCTGCGCCGCACTAAACCCGCCGCTTTCCACCACGGTCATAAACAGCCGCAGCAGTTGTAAATCGAGGTCACGTACCTGGCTGAGCATGGGGGAATCCAAACATTGATAGAGGGCTATGTCAGCGTATATCACTTTGCATTTATTCAACGCAAAGGCCGGCGCAGTATCCACCCATCCAGAGCCTCCTGGCGCCGCTGAACGCGAGGCGCCCCTGCGAGAGGCGCGGTCACCGTTATCTGCCGGAGGAGCTTGAACCATGCGAATTTCCACCTGCGCCTTAGTGCTCGCCGCCACGTTGCCGCTGCATCTGCATGCCGAAGACAAGGCGCTGAACATCTACAACTGGTCCGACTACATCGGCCCACAAGCGCTAAAAGGCTTCCAGGCCGAGACCGGCATCCAGATCAAGTACGACGTGTTCGACAGCCCGGAAGCCCTGGACAGCAAATTGCTCACCGGCGGCAGCGGCTACGACCTGGTGTTTCCCGCCTCAAGCGGCCTGGCCCGCGCCGTGAAGGCCAAAGCCCTGCAGCCCATCGCCGCCGCCAGCTTGCCGCTGTACGCGAATCTAGACACGGAGCTGCTGGCCAAACTCGCCACCTCCGATCCCGGCAACCGCTACGGCGTGCCGTTCACCTGGGGCACAGTTGGCTTGGGGCTCAATAAAGAAGCGGTGACTAAACGGCTGGGCAGCGACGTGCCGCTCAACACCCTGGATGTGCTGTTCAAACCCGAGTACGCCAGCAAGCTCAAAGACTGCGGCATCGCGGTGCTCGACTCGCCGCAAGAAGTGATCAGCATCGCCCTCAACTACCTCGGCCACGACCCTTACAGCACCGAACCGGCCGATTTGAAAGCGGTTCAGCAACTGCTCGCCGGGCTGCAGCCCAACGTGCGCTACGTGGCGTCCGGCCGGCAGATTGACGACCTGGCCAAAGGCGAAATCTGCTTGGCCCTGAGCTACAGCGGCGATGCCGCCACCGCCGCCGCCCGGGCCGTGGAAGCCAAGCAGCCCTTTGAAGTGGTGTACCGCATTCCGCGCGAGGGCACGCTGGTGTGGTTCGACACCATGGCCATTCCGGTAGACGCCCCGCATCCCAAAGCAGCGCTGGCGTTCATCAACTACATGCTGCGGCCCGAAGCCATCGCCGAAGTGACCAACACCGTGTATTTCGCCAACGCCAACGGCGCGGCGACCGCCCTGGTTGACCCCGCCGTTGCGGCCGACCCCGACATTTACCCGCCCGCCGATATTCGCGCGCGGCTGTTCAGCGAACGCCTGCAACCGCTGGCCGCGCAGCGTGAACGCACACGCCTGTGGACCGCCTTTCGCACCCACTACTAAGGAGCACCGCAATGGACCAAGCCTCACGCAACGACCAGGCGCTTACCCGCGAGAGCCTGTACGGCACGGCGGCGGAATCGACCTACGGCGGCATCACAAGCTTTATGCGCCGCCGCTACAGCCGCGACCTGCGCGGTGTGGATGTTGTCGTCAGCGGCGTACCGTTCGACACCGCCACCACCAATCGCCCCGGCACGCGTTTCGGCCCGCGCGCCATTCGCGCCGCTTCCACGCAAATGGCCTGGGCCCGGCATTTCCCCTGGGAATTCGACCCGTTCGACGAGCTGGCCGTGATCGACTACGGCGACTGCGATTTCGACCATGGCCAGCCGCAGCTAACCCCTGGCGCCATCGAAGCCCACGCCGATGAAATTCTCGCCGCCGGCTGCGCCATGCTGACCTTGGGTGGTGACCACTTCATCAGCTACCCACTGCTCAAAGCGCACGCCAAAAAACACGGCGCGCTGTCGCTGATCCACTTCGACGCCCACAGCGACACCTGGCCCGACGAGGAGGTGCAGCGCATCGACCACGGCACCATGTTTTTCCACGCCGCCCGCGAAGGTTTGGTCGACCCGGCGCGCTCCGTACAGATCGGCCTGCGCACCACCAACGACGACGTGCTGGGCTTCCAGGTACTCGACGCCCCCCACGTACATCGCCACACGCCCGAGCAGATCGCCGAACAAATCCGCGCGCGCGTCGGCGACCATCCGGTGTACCTGACTTTCGACATCGACTGCCTCGACCCGGCCTTCGCCCCCGGTACCGGCACGCCGGTGTGCGGCGGCTTGAGCAGCCACCAAGCGCTGGAAATTCTGCGCGGTTTGCGCGGCATCAATCTGGTGGGCATGGACGTCGTGGAAGTGGCGCCGCCCTACGACCACGCGGAAATAACCGCGCTCGCAGGCGCGACCATCGCCATGGAAATGCTTTGCCTGTACGCGGCGAAACATACGCACAAAAGTTAAGAAAAGACTTAGGTTGAACCAGACACGAGCGCGGCAGGTCGGTTATGGGGTACGTTTTTCCACTTTAAAAGGAACCTGAATCATGGACCTGATCCGCATCCTGATTGCCATTCTGCTGCCGCCACTGGGCGTCTTCCTGCAGGTCGGTTTTGGCGGCGCGTTCTGGCTGAACATTCTGCTGACGTTGTGCGGCTACATTCCGGGCATCGTTCACGCCGTGTACATCATCGCCAAGCGCTAAAACCGTTTCGGCACAAAAAAGCCCCGCAGCGAGCGGGGCTTTTGCGTTTCTGGGCAACTGTTACAGCGTGGGCTGGATGTCGCCGGCGTCGTCCGCTAACAGCCCCAATGAGAAACCGGAAATCGACGCAATGGTGCCGCGCCACAGCAAGCCCTCGCTCGCTGGCATTTGCCCGGAGGGCGTACTCAACTTTGCGTCTTTCAAATGCAGATACTGCACGGGCGGCGGCGTTTCGCCATCGGACTTCGGCAACCGCGACTTGCCCAACTCGGCATAGTGCGCGCGCAACCGATCGGCATCAGCCGCTGGCCACGAGCTGGAAAATGACTCACCGAACAGCTGGAAATACTGCTCAACGCTGATCAAGATCCCGGAAATCATGCCCGCTGGCGTGGACAAGGTAACGCCCACCTGCAGGTCGGTTTCGTTAGTCAGCCGCACCAGATCCTGCAAAAACCAGTCAGTGGTTCGACCGTGCCAGGCCAGGTCCTTCATCACCGGATCGACTAGATCGTCGGCCACTTGCTGATGCCAGCTTGGTTTTGCATTGTCCTGAGTCATCTTCGCTCCATGCTGCCGATGAGGGCAGATCAGTCATTACGGGTGTCTTGTTATAAGCCCAGTGTAGGCAATGCCCCACACACTAAGCCAATTCTGCCGTCAGACCATTACATCAACAGAGTTGCCGAGATTCGGCGGATTACTCGGCAGCGCCGACAACTCAGGAATTGCCTCAATCAGCGCCATCGCGCTTTCCGACTGAATATCCAACGTCTTATTCAGAATCTTGATCGACACATCAGAAGCAGTCTTGGCCATCTGCGCACTCGAAGCGGCTGCGGCAACGCTTGAAATATCCATACAGACCTCCGGATTTTTCCATCCTACAAAGTCGACTGATCCGCGCATCGCTTAGTTCAACTCCAGATGCGGCGGGCGGGCAGTGTTGAACAGGGGTTATCGGCAGGGGAGGAGGGGGCTGGAGGGGCCGTTTGTCGTGGGGCGCAAAGGGACGGGTTTGTGAACTTGGGATGCCGCACGGAGCAAGCACTATAGGCGCTCAGCACCTGCCGCCAACGCCTGGGCGGGGCCGGTAATGCGCTCGACGCTTTGCTGGTGCTGGAACTCCAGCGCCTGCTCCTGCAGCCAGGTGCAGAACGCTTGAATCTGCGGGCGGTTGGCCAGTTTTTTTAGAAATACGGCATAGACGCCGTCATCCTCGACCACGTCGTTGAACAACGGGATCAGCCGCCCGCGCGCCACGTCTCCGGCCACCAGAACGTGACGCCCAAGGGCCACGCCTCGGCCGTTGAGCGCCGCCCCCACTATTAAATCCGCCTGGTTGAAACGGTAGCCACCGCTGCAATCCACATGGCGCACGCCCCGTTCCGTTAACCAGCTTTGCCAGGATGTGGCGAGCTTGGCGTGGGGCAGGGAATCGTGCAGCAGCACGGTGCGGCGCAGGTCGCCGGGTTCCCGCAGGTCTACTTGCTGCAGCAGCGCCGGGCTGATTACCGGGTAGATATAGTCGCGAAACAGCAGATGCTGTTCCGTTGCCGGTTGCTCTGCCTTGCCGTGGCAAATGCCGATATCGACGATTTCGTTATGGAAGTTTGGCTCGGCAAACTCGGCGATCAGATGCAGCGCAATGTGCGGATGCTTGCTATGGAAGTCGTGCAGACGCGGCATCAGCCAGCGGTTAGCAAAGGACGGCATGCAATACACCGTGAGCTTGCTTTGCTGGCTACGGGTGTCGATATCCCCCAGGGTTTCGCTGAGCATCTCCAGCGCCGAATGCACCGTCGGATACAACTGGATGCCGGGCTCGGTGAGCTGCAGTTGGCGGGTGCGCCGCTCAAACAGTTTGTAGCCCAGGCGATCTTCCAGCTGAATGACTTTCTGGCTCACGGCGCTTTGTGACACGCACAACTCATCGGCGGCCAGCGTGAAGCTCAGGTGCCTGGCAGCGGCCTCGAAATAGCGCAGCGCTTCAAGTGGCGGAAGGCGAATGGACACACAAGCTCCTAGGGCGAAATAGAGCGCGCGTGTTGGTGGGCTCTGGCGAGACTTAACCTGAGCACGCAACGTGCCAAGCCTTTGAGCACCGGTCGGAGCGAGCGGGCCGGCCGGCCACGTCCTGCTTACTGAAAAGGCGCTGCGCCAACATGGGGCATTAGCCCACCTTATGCATGGTTATTAGGAGATACAGTTTGTTGCGCCCCGAGCCGCTGCTCGAAGATGACTCCAGCCTTCCAACCAAGCCGTCCACCGCCGGAGCATGTGCGTATGACCCCCAGGACCGTTTCTCCCCTGAAAAAACTGCTGTGCATGGCGGGCCTGTTACTCGCCGCCGCCCATGCCCAGGCTGACCTCCTTGACGAGATCAAGAGCCGTGGCGAAATCGTGGTCGCCACCGAAGCGCGCTACGCGCCGTTTGAAATGCTTGAAGACGGTAAGATCGTCGGCTACGGCAAAGACATGCTCGACGAAATTCTCAAAGACTTGCCCGGCGTGAAGCTCAAGCAACTGGACTTGCCATTTCAGAGCATCCTCGCCGGCTTGAACGCCAAGCGGTACGACATTGTTGTGACCTCGTTGATGATCACCCGCCAACGCCTCGATGCGTACGCATTCACCAACCCCATTTCCGACGCTTCGGTCGCCATCCTCAAACGCAAGGCGGACGACAGCATCAACAGCCCGGCAGACATGGCAGGCAAGATCATCGGCGTGCAAGCCGGCTCTGCGCAGGGCGCGGCGGTACGCAAATTCGAGAAAGAAGTGCTGGCACCCAAGGGACAGAAAGTCGCCGACATAAAGGAATTCACCGACTACAACGAGGCCTACGCCGCCCTGGCTTCACGCCGTGTCGACATCGTGCCGCAGGCCCTGCCCAACCTGTCTTCGGTGGTGAAATCGCGCCCGGACATGTTCGCCATTGTGCAACCGCCTTTCGGCGACAAGAGCTACTACGCCTGGGCGGCACGCAAAGAGGCGGAGTCAGCATCGTTGGTGGCCTTCTTCAACGCCGGAATCCTCAAGCTGCAGAAGAGCGGCAAGCTCGCCGAGCTGCAGATGAAGTGGTTCGGCTTCACCATGGATGTGCCTGAGGGCGTGCTGCCCGAGCCGCTGAATTAACGCAGCGCATCCGCCTCTGTCCGGGCTGCTGCGCTGGCCGCCCGGTTTACCTTCCTGTTGGAGCCAGGCCATGAGCGCCGATCCGAAAACCCAGCCGCGCTACACCGGCATCGCGACCTTCATGCGCACACCGTTCAGCCCACAGTTGGCGGATGTAGACATCGCCCTGGTAGGCATTCCCTTCGACGGCGGCGTTACCAATCGTCCCGGCGCGCGCCACGGCCCGCGTGAAGTGCGCAACCAGTCGAGCCTTATGCGCATCATCAACCAGGCCACCGGCGTTGCCCCATTCGAGCTTTGCCGTGTCGCCGACGTCGGCGATGCCGTACCGGAAAGCCCTTTTGAATTAACCGCGGCGCATGACGCGATCCAGGCTTTCTACGAACCACTGTGCGCCGCCGGCATCGTGCCGCTGTCGGTGGGCGGTGATCACTCCGTAACCCTGCCGGTGCTAAGAGCCCTGGCGAAAAACGGCCCGTTGGCGCTGGTGCATTTCGACGCCCACTGCGACACCGGAGACTTCTACCTGGGCTCGCGTTTCCACCACGGCTCGCCCTTTAAAGTGGCGGCCGAGGAAGGCCTGATCGACCCGCTGAAAACCATCCAGATCGGTATTCGCGGCAGCATCACCGACCGCGATATCTGGAAGTTCAGCTACGACAGCGGCATGCGTGTGGTCAGCATCGAAGAGTTCTATCAACTGGGGCTGCCAGCGGTAATAGCCGAAATTCACCGCGTGGTGGGCGACAGTCCGGTGTACGTCACATTCGATGTCGACGGCCTCGACCCCGTGTACGCACCCGGCACGGGCACACCGGAAATTGGTGGCTTCACCACCTTCGAGGCGCAACAAATGATGCGCTCGCTAGCCGACCTCGACATTGTGGGCGGCGACGTGGTGGAGGTTTCACCGCCCTTCGACCCCAGCGGCAACACCGCCTTGGTGGGCGCCACGATGCTGTTCGAGTTGCTGTGCGTGACCGCCGTGGCCTGGCAGCGCCGCCAAGGTGGCGCTGAGGCGCGCGCATGTTCGACCTGAGTGTCGTGCTCGGCTACCGGGGCGAGCTACTGCATGGCCTATGGATGACGGCCTGGATTTCCGCGCTGGCCATCGTGCTCGGGTTCGGCATCGGCGTGCTGGCCGGGGTCGCGCGCGTGTCAGGCCACCCGGTCGCGCGCGCCGTCGCAAGCTTCTACATCAGCGCCTTGCGCGGCACGCCCCTGCTGGTGCAACTGGCCGTGATCTTCTTCATGTTGCCGCTGATCGGGATAAACCTGCCGGCGTTACCCGCCGCCATTCTTGCTCTGGCACTCAACAGCGGCGCTTCCCAGGCCGAGATCTTGCGCGGCGGCTTTGAAACCCTGCCGCGTGGGCAGACCGAGGCCGCCTGGGACATCGGCCTCGACCGCTGGCAGATCCTCCTGCACGTGCAACTGCCGCAAGTGGTGCGTGCAACGATTCCGGCGCTGGTAAACGAAACCATCGACATCATCAAAAACTCGTCGCTGATCTCCACCATCGCCGTCACCGAATTGATGCGCATCGCCCACACCTATTCCTCTACCACCTATAGGCCGCTGGAGTTCTTCACCGCCGCAGGCCTGCTGTATTTGCTGCTGACCTTGAGCGTCAGCCACGGCGGCAAGTACCTGGAAAAGCGGCTGAGCACGCGCTGATGGACGGCCTATGAACCTGCACCTTTATGTGAGCTACGGCCCGCTGCTGCTGCAAGGCCTGCTTTTTACGCTGCTGGCCAGCGCCGGCGCGCTGCTGATCGGGCTTCTGTGGGGTTTGCTGTTGTGCCTGCTCGGACAACTGAATAACTGGCTGACGCGCCTGGTCTACCAGCTCTACCTCACCTTGTTTCGTGGCACGCCGCTTCTGGTGCAGATCTACCTGGTGTTCTACGGCGGGCCGTTTATTGGCATCGAACTCAGCGCACTGCAAGTTGGCATCGGCGGTCTGGGGCTCTACAGCGCCGCGTACTTCGCAGAAATCTTTCGCGGCGGTTTCTTGAGCGTACCGCCAGGGCAAATCGAGGCCGCCCGCGACCTGGGATTTTCCCGCTGGCAAGTACTAACCCACGTAAAACTGCCCCACATGCTCGGCCTGATCCTGCCGTCGATCGTCAACCAGACCATCTTGCTAGTGAAGGAGTCGGCCATTCTCTCAATCATCACCGTGCCGGAAATGATGAGCGCCGCCAGCCGCATGTCCACAGAGACCTTTTCCTTCATCGAACCCTACCTGTTTCTAGGCCTTACCTACTGGCTGATCACCTTCGCACTGGCGCGCACCGCGCGGCTGCTGGAACGGCGCACTCGGCGCTACCTGCCTGGAACCTGAGGATATTGCATGCGTGAACTAGGCAAACCGGTCATCAAACTGGTGGACGTGAAGAAAAGCTTCGGCACCAATGCCGTGCTCAAAGGCATCAGTCTGGATGTGCACAAAGGCGAAGTGATGTGCATCATCGGCGGCTCAGGCTCGGGCAAAAGCACCCTGCTGCGCTGCATCGACTTTCTTGAAACCTACGACGGCGGCGAGGTGCAAGTGCAGGGCCGGCTGATCGGCTACGGCTCCGACCCTGCCGGCAACCTCACCCGGCTTCCCGAATGGGTCGTGCAAAAAGACCTCGCCAACGTCGTCATGGTGTTCCAGCAATTCAACCTGTGGCCGCACAAAACCGTGCTCGAAAACGTCATGGCACCCCTGCGCCTAGTCAGCCGCATGGACGCCGCAACCGCCAAGGCCAAAGCTCTCGAAGTCCTGGACAAAGTCGGCATGGCCCACAAAATCGACGCCTACCCCAACACCCTTTCAGGCGGCCAGCAACAACGCGTCGCCATCGCCCGGGCGCTTGGCCGCGAGCCGAAAATCATGCTCTTCGACGAACCCACCTCAGCGCTCGACCCGGAACTGGTCGGCGAAGTGCTAAAAGTCATGCGCACCCTCGCCGCCGATGGCATGACCATGGTCATCGTCACCCATGAAATGGGCTTTGCCGCGCAGGTAGCCGACAAGGTGGTGTTTTTGGCAAATGGAATGATCGAAGAACAAGGAGCGCCGGCGGACCTGTTCAACCGGCCGCAGTCGGCGCTGTTGAAAAGCTTTTTGGCGACGTGGGCGGAGAGGAATGTGGGCTTTGTGGGGTAACTAGGAAGCCGGAAGGGACGAATGCCGCAGAGATCCGCAGAAACGAAAAAGCCGCGCATTAAGCGCGGCTTTTTATTTGGTGGGCCCACACGGACTTGAACCGTGGACCAAAGGATTATGAGTCCTCTGCTCTAACCAACTGAGCTATAGGCCCTCAGAAGTGCGGCGGATTATACCGGTGCGGTTTGCTGTGTGCCAATTGCGTGGCGCGGGCTTAGGAAAGTACTTGCGAACTTGTCAGGGGTTACCGGGCGGCTGAGGAGGAAGCCTTGGATCTGTTCGCAGCCTTCTTCGATGAGGAAGCGCTCTTGTGCGGGCGTTTCTACGCCTTCGGCTACCAGGGTGAGTTGCATGCTGCGGCCCAGGGCGATGATGGCGCGGGTGATGGCGGCGTCGTGGGGGTCGTCGGGCAGGCCGCGGACAAAGGATTGGTCGATTTTCAAGGTGTCCAGCGGCAGGCGTTTCAGGTAGCTGAGGGACGAATAGCCGGTGCCGAAGTCGTCGATGGCGATCAAGACGCCCAATCGTTTGAGGTCGTGGAGGATGGTCAGCGCCTCGTCGGTCTGGTTCATGATGAAGTTTTCGGTGATTTCCAGTTGCAGCATGTGGGGCTGCAATTGGTGTTCGGCGAGCAGGTCGGCGATGCGCTGCACCAGGCGCGGTTGGCGCAGTTGGGCGCCGGCGAGGTTGACGGACATCGGGCCGAACGGCAGGTGGTGGCGCTGCCATTCGCCCATTTGCTGGCAGGCCTGGGCGAGCACCCAGTCGCCAATGGGCAGGATCAGGCCGTTGTCTTCGGCGAGTGAGATGAAGCGTTCCGGCGAGACGTTGCCGAAGACCGCGCTGTGCCAGCGCAGCAGCGCTTCTGCGCCGACGATCTGGCGGTCGGCGAGCGATTGTTTGGGTTGGTAGTGCAGGCTCAGTTCGTTGCGTTCGATGGCGCGGCGCAGTTCGTTTTCCAGGGCGATGCGGGCGGTGGCTTGCTGGGTTAGGTCGCTGGTGTAGAGCTCGGCGCGGTTGCGGCCTTTGGCTTTGGAGCGGTACATGGCGGCGTCGGCGTTTTTGATCAGGGTGGCGACGTCGCTGCCGTCTTGGGGGAACAGGCTCGCGCCAATGCTGGCGGTGATAAAGAATTCGTGACCATCTGCTTGGAACGGTGCGCTCAGGCAAGTGAGTAATTTCGCCGCTACGCGCTCGGCATCCGCCGGTTCATGCAGGCCAGGAAGCAGGATGATGAATTCATCGCCGCCAAGCCGTGCCACGGTGTCGATGTCGCGCAGTTGGTTGCGCAGGCGCTGCGCGGTGTCTTGCAGCAGCAGGTCGCCGACGGGGTGGCCTAGGCTGTCGTTGATGTGTTTGAAGCGGTCCAGGTCGAGAAATAACACGGCGCCCAGGCACGGCGTGGTTTGTGCGTCGGCAAGCATGGCTTGAAGGCGGTTTTCGAATAGCAGGCGGTTGGGCAGGCCGGTGAGGGAGTCGTGGTGGGCTTGGTGGTCGAGCTTGTCTTGGGCGTGTTTGAGTGAGGTGATGTCGGCAAACACGGCGACGAAATGGGTGATCCGTTCGTCATCGTTGCGCACGGCGCTGATGGTCAGCCATTGCGGATACAGCTCGCCGTTTTTGCGTTTGTTGCAAATCTCGCCTTGCCAGTGACCGGCAGCATCAAGCTGGTGCCACATGGCGGCGTAAAAGGCGCTGTCATGTTGTCCCGAGGCGAGCAGTTGCGGGGAACGGCCGAGCGCTTCGGCTTCGCTGTAGCCGGTGATTTCGGTGAAGGCGCGGTTGACGGCGGTTATGCGCTGTTGGGTGTCGGTGATCAGCACGCCTTCAGCCGTGCTCTCAAACACGGTGGCGGCGAGCTGGAGTTTCTCTTGGGTGCGGGTGCGTTCGGTGACGTCGCGGGCGATGGTCAGTACGCAGTGTTCGCCTTTGATTTGCATGCTCTGCATCGAAATTTCGCACAAGCGCAGCTCATCGTTCTTGCCTCGAATAGCCGCGGTGTAATCGCGCACGGTGCCGATTTCTTGCAGCTGTTGCATCACGGTGCTGCGGTCGAGCGGGTTGTGCCACAGGCCCAGGCCGAGCGTGGACTGGTTGGTGGCGTCGCTGCTGGTGTAGCCGGTCAGGCTGGAGAAGCCTTCGTTCACCTCCAGAATCAGGCCGTCGCGCATGCGCGTAAGCAGCAAGCCGTCGGGTGAAGCGTGAAAGGCTTTGGCGAATTTCTCTTCGGAGGATTGCAGCTCTTCCTGAGTTTTCTTCACTTGGCTGATGTCGCGCACCACGATGACGAGCGCTGGCGTATCGGCAAGTTGGAATTGTTGCGCGGAAATAAGACCGGTAAAGAACTCGCCGTTTTGGCGGCGGAAGAGCATTTCGAGGTTGCGCAGGCTGTCGTGCTGCAGCCGTTGCAAGACGGTTGGACCCGCGTCGGCAGTGCCCCACAAGTTGAGTTCTGTGCCGTTCTTGCCGATGGCCTCGGCGGCGGGAATGCCGGTGTGCAGCTCGAAGGAAGGGTTCACCTCCAGCAAGCGACCATCGTCGCGGCGGGCAATGATCAGCACGTCTGGGCATTGCTGAAACACGGAGGCGAATTTCTGTTCAGAAAGGCGCAGGGCTTGCTCGATCTGTTTGGTTTCGGTGACTTCAACCATCACGCCACGCAGCACGGTGGCGCCTCGGTGTTCGATCAAGGTGACGATGTCGTGAATCCAGACCAGGCGGCCATCGGCGGCGTACATGCGGTAGTCAACGGTGTGGTCGCGGCCGGCGTCTGTCTCCTGACGGCGGTAGGCGAGGGTGCGTTCGCGGTCTTGCGGGTGCAGCGCGTTTGCCCAGAAGCCTGGGGTCTGCCAGTCGCTCAGCGGGTAGCCAAACAGTTTTTCGGCATGGGGCGAGACGTAGGAATAGCAGAAGTCTTCACGGCTGGCTTCCCAGGTGACTGCCGACAAGCATTCCACAAGGCTGCGGTAGTGCTGTTCGCTGTTACGAAGCGCCAATTCGAGAGCAGCGCGTCGGTTGATTTCACTGCTCAGGCGCCGGTTTACAGCGACCACGATAATCAGAACGAGCAGCAGAGCGAGTAGGCCCGGTACGGCAACCACCAGGGTTTTTCGCCACACGCTGCGTTGGTCCAGCACGCCGCCGAGCCAGTGTTCCTGCATGGCTTCGATTTCGCTGCTGCTCATGTCGGCGAACAATTTGTCGAGGATGTTGACCAAAATCGCCTGGTCTTTCGGCGCGGCCATTGATAGCTGGTAGCGGTAGGGCGTTTCGCCGGTGATGGCGATGCCTTCGAGTTTGAGCTGGCGCAAGCCCCAGACGCTGGAGGCGAGGTCGCCCACCAGTGCGTCAGCTTGGCCCGTGCCCACGGCTTGCAGCGCCGCGGCGACATTAGCGACGGGCAGCAAGTTCAGATCCGGGTGGCGGCTTCGTAGAATTTCGTGCGGCGCGTAGTTTTCCACGACCGCGATTTTCAGCCCGTACAGGTCTTTGAGTTCGTGAGGTTGGGCTCCGCCGTTGCGGGCGAGGATCACGATGGGGAAGTCGAGATAGGGGCGGGTGAAGCTCAGGTAGCCCTGGCGCTCGGGTGTGGACATGGCGCCGGGTAAGAGGTTGACGTTGCCAGCCCGGGCTTGCTCAAGCACTTCGCTCCAGGTGCTGGGCTCGTACGTCTCCATTTTTACGTTTAGGCGTTTTTCGATCAGGGCAATGTAGTCGGCGGCCAATCCTTGATATCGGCCTTGTTCGTCGCGGTATTCGAAGGGTGGCCAGGTGGCGTCGACGCCCATGCGCAAGGTTGGGTGGGCCTCAAGCCAGGCCTGCTCCTCTGAGGTCAGGGTGAATGCCTGGGCGGGTGCACACCAATAGGCCAAGCACAGCAGAAGAGTGGCAAGCAGTCGCGGCATGACCCGGCCTCAAAACAGCGTGGGGATTGATGTGCCGAGTGTAGCTGTGTGGCGGGTTGCCAGCATCCAAAAAGCAAAACCCCCGGACCAGGCCGGGGGTTTTGTTTGCGCTTCAGTAACGGGCTTTCGTTGGGTAACGAATTACTCGTCGAGGAAGGAGCGCAGGTGCTCGCTACGCGTTGGATGACGCAGCTTGCGCAGCGCCTTGGCTTCAATCTGCCGAATCCGCTCGCGGGTTACATCGAATTGTTTACCAACCTCTTCGAGGGTGTGGTCGGTATTCATGTCGATGCCGAAGCGCATGCGCAGTACTTTGGCTTCACGAGCAGTGAGGCCGGCCAGTACTTCGCGGGTCGCTTCTTTGAGGCTTTCTACCGTGGCAACGTCGATGGGCGACTGCATGGTGGAGTCTTCGATGAAGTCACCCAGATGGGAGTCTTCATCATCGCCAATCGGTGTTTCCATGGAGATCGGCTCTTTCGCGATCTTCAATACCTTGCGGATTTTGTCCTCAGGCATTTCCATGCGCTCGCCCAGTTCTTCCGGAGTAGGCTCGCGGCCCATTTCCTGAAGCATCTGACGCGAGATGCGGTTTAGCTTGTTGATCGTCTCGATCATGTGCACCGGAATACGGATGGTGCGGGCCTGGTCGGCGATCGAGCGAGTGATCGCCTGACGGATCCACCAGGTTGCATAAGTCGAGAACTTGTAGCCGCGACGGTATTCGAACTTGTCCACCGCTTTCATCAAGCCGATGTTGCCTTCCTGGATCAAGTCGAGGAATTGCAGACCGCGGTTGGTGTACTTCTTGGCGATCGAAATCACCAAACGCAAGTTCGCTTCAACCATCTCTTTCTTCGCGCGGCGGGCTTTCGCCTCACCGATCGACATGCGACGGTTGATGTCTTTGATTTCAGCGAGTTTCAAACCGGTTTCAGCTTCCAGGGCAACCAGTTTTTGCTGGCAGCGCAGGATGTCGGCTTGCAGGCGGCCAATGGCTTCAGCGTATTTGCTTTTGCCTTTGGACAGCTGCTCAGCCCAGCTTTCGTCGATTTCGTGGCTCGGGAACTGACGCAGGAAGTCGGCACGCGGCATACGGGCATCACGCACACACAGCTGCATGATGGCGCGTTCTTGTGCACGCAGACGCTCAAGGGCGTCACGAACACGAGTAACCAGCGCATCGAATTGCTTCGGAACCAGCTTGATCGGCATGAAAAGACTGGCCAGTTCAGCGAGTTCGGCCATGCCTTGCTTGCTGTCGCGGCCGTGCTTTTTCAGCACCTTTTTAGCTTTTTCCAGTTGGTCGGCTACGGCGCCGAAGCGCACGCGTGCAACTTCTGGATCCGGGCCGCCATCACCTTCTTCTTCGTCTTCGCTGTCACCGTCGGCTTCTTCGTCTTCGGTTTCAGGCTCGGCGGCAGCTGCGCCGTCTTTGATAACCGGGACGGGCACTTCGGCCGGCGCGGCTATGCCGTCATCCGGATCGATGTAGCCGCTGAGGACTTCGGCCAGACGGCCGCCCTCGGTGGTGACGCGGGTGTATTCGGAAAGAATGCTGTCGACAGTGCCTGGGAAATGGGCGATAGCGCCCATGACTTCACGAATGCCTTCCTCGATGCGTTTAGCGATTTCGATCTCGCCTTCGCGGGTCAGCAATTCGACCGTACCCATTTCGCGCATATACATGCGCACCGGGTCGGTGGTACGGCCAATATCGGTTTCTACCGCAGCCAAAGCAGCGGCTGCTTCTTCGGCGGCCGCTTCGTCGGTATCGGCTTCAGCCAATAGCAGAGCGTCCGCATCCGGAGCACTCTCGAATACGTTGATCCCCATGTCATTGATCATGCGGATGATGTCTTCCACCTGTTCCGGATCTGAAATATCCTCCGGCAGGTGGTCGTTGACCTCTGCGTAAGTCAGGTAACCCTGCTCACGACCACGGCTGATCAACTCTTTAAGGCGGGACTGTTGTTGCGCTTTTCCGGACATAACACCCTATCCACTGAAGGTCTTGGCGGGCAAAAAACAAGCCGAGGATTATACCAGAGCTGAGACCTCACGCGCCAGTTGAGGTCGGGGTGACGGGAGTTGCAGTGCGACTAAGGAGGCCGCGAAGTTGCTCTTTTTCCTCTGCGCTGAGCTCACTTTGACGAGCTTTGCGCAGCAAATGTTCCAGGCTGCGCTCACGTTGGCGTGCAGCCAGACTAGTTATAGTGTCGAAAAACTGTTGTTCAAGGTTGTCAGCGTCAATCAGCCACTCCTTTTCCGCCAACGCCTTCAATAAACGTCCCTGCTCAGTTCCATGCCACCGTGCAATCAGCTGCAGCGAGCGCAATTTCGGATTTTTCTGCATGGCGCCGAGCAGCGCGACGAGCAATTGCGCATAGGTGTCGTTTTCGGCAGCGAAGTGGCTGGCCTCTTCCACCTTCTCGGCCAACTGCGGGTGATGCAGCAGCGTGCGCAGCGCGGTAAGCGTCGGAGATTCTACCGGTGCCGCAACGCGCGGTCCGCGGGGGAAATCATCGCGGTCGCGATCACCTCTTTTGCTCCAATTTTTTTCCCATTTCTTGCCGCCCTGGCCTTTTCCCTTGAACCCCGTCTTCGGCTGCCATGCTTGCTCAGGCTGCGGCGCGTATTGCTCCTGGCCGTAGTCGGCTGGCGCGTCGAAATAAGCGCTGGGGTCGTATTGCGGCGCCTCGTCCATTTCGTAATGCGGATGCGAATTCGAGGGTGCTTGCGGTGCGCTGACCGGATTGTGAGGCGCAGGATTCAACTGCTGAATGCTCAGGCCGGTAATTTCGGTCAGCCGCTGGCGCATCAAGGTTTTCAGATTGGCGCCGGGGATTTTGTCGATGAGCGGCGCGGCTAAGGTCGCCAAGTGCGCCTTGCCTTCCAGCGAGCGCGGGTCGGCTTCTTGCGTCAATTGCTGGAAAAAATAGTCGGCCAGTGGCTGCGCCTGTTGGTTGATTCGCGCGCGGAACGCGTCGGTGCCTTCGGCGCGCACCAAGGTGTCGGGGTCTTCGCCTTCGGGCAAAAACAGGAAGCGCGCGCGGCGGCCGTCTTGCAGGCTGGGCAGCGTGGCTTCAAGGGCACGCCAGGCCGCGCTGCGGCCAGCTTGGTCGCCGTCGAAGCAAAACAGCACGCTGGGCACGATGCGGAACAGACGCTTGAGGTGTTCTTCGCTGGTGGCCGTGCCAAGCGTGGCGACGGCGTTGCGCAAGCCTTGCTGGGCTAAGGCGATAACGTCCATGTAGCCCTCGACGACCATGATTTCATCCAGGTCGCGATTGCTTTTGCGCGCCTCATACAGGCCGTACAGCTCCTGGCCTTTATGAAAAACCGGGGTTTCCGGCGAGTTCAAATACTTGGGTTTGTCGTCGCCCAGTACGCGGCCACCAAATGCGATGACACGGCCACGGCTGTCGCGGATGGGAAATATCACCCGGTCTCGAAAGCGGTCGTAGCGTTTGCCGCTGTCGGCGTTTTCGATCAGCAGGCCGGCTTCGATCATCGCTTTCTGTTGCAGCGTGTCGGTGGCCAAGTGCTTGAGCAAATTGTCCCAACCGGGCGGGGCGAAACCGAGGCCAAAGTCGCGGGCAATTTCGCCGGAAAGACCGCGTCCTTTCAGGTAGTCGACAGCGGCTTTGCGGGTTGGATGGCTTTTCAACGCCTGGCGGTAATACTCGGCGGCGGCTGTCAGTAGCGGGTACAGCGGCGAGTCGGTGGGCTGGCGCGGTTTATGGTTGCCACTCCGTCCGCCTTCTTCGCGAACCACTTCCATGCCGGCGCTTTTGGCCAGGTCTTCCACGGCCTGGACGAAGTCCAGATTGTCGTGGTCCATGATAAAACCAAGGGCGTTGCCGCCGGCCCCACAGCCGAAGCAGTAGTAGAACTGCTTGTCGGGGCTGACGCTGAAGGAGGGCGTCTTCTCTTTGTGGAAGGGGCAGCAGGCGCTAAAGTTTTTCCCGGTTTTCTTCAGTTGCACGCGCGAGCTGACCACGTCGACGATGTCGGTGCGGTTGAGCAAGTCGTCAATGAAGCTTTGGGGAATAAGCCCGGCCATGGCGCTCTCGAAGTCGTCGAATCGCCGGCATTACTGTCGGGATTTCAGGTGTTCGGAAATAGATGCAAAGCGCGTCTCGGCGCACGAAGCGGCGAGGGGCTAATCATGCCAATTGTTGGCGATCGGCTCTACAGGCCTTTTAATTGCGGGGCGGGCGGAAAATGTGATCCGCCAAAACGCGAAAAAGCGAGGCTTATCGCGGCTGCCTAAACAACCTGGATAACTTCGCTAATGCGTTTGAAGCGTCTGTGCTATCGATTTTGCCGGCAGCCCGGCTTGCGGCCGGGCGTGGCAAAACAGGCGGCGTCAGTCTGCGTATTAGTACAGGCGAACGGCGCGGCGCTGTTCGCGCTGCACTTTCTTGGCGTGGCGCTTAACTGCGGCTGCAGCTTTGCGTTTGCGCTCAGAAGTTGGTTTCTCGTAGAACTCGCGGCTGCGAACTTCAGCCAGAACACCGGCTTTTTCACAGGAGCGTTTGAAGCGACGCAGAGCTACGTCGAAGGGTTCATTCTCTTTAACTTTGACGGCTGGCATCCAGAGCTACCTTCATTCATTACCGGGGTAGACGTACTCGTTGCAAACTGAGCTGGAGGACGTCGGTTTTTAAGGGTTGCGGATGTTAACGCCTCATCGCCAGGAATGCAAAGCCTCTGATCGAAAACCGCTAGGCGGCGTTAAGGGCGGCGATTATCATGCGCGCCTTCGAAATTGCCCAGTCTGAAGGGAAAACCCATGCTCGTGCTGGGACTAGAAACCTCTTGCGATGAAACCGGCGTTGCCTTGTATGACAGCGAGCGCGGCTTGCTGGGCGATGCCTTGTTCAGCCAAATCGACTTGCATAAAGCCTACGGCGGCGTGGTGCCTGAGCTCGCCTCGCGTGATCACGTCAAGCGCATGCTGCCGTTGATTCGCGAAGTGCTGGAGCAGTCCGGCTGCGCCACGCACGACATCGACGCCATCGCCTACACCGCCGGCCCCGGCCTGGTCGGTGCGCTGCTGGTCGGCGCTTCCTGCGCCCAAGCGCTGGCCTTTGCCTGGGACATTCCGGCGCTTGGCGTGCATCACATGGAAGGCCACCTGTTGGCGCCGATGCTGGAAGCAACCCCGCCGCAATTTCCGTTTGTTGCCCTACTGGTTTCCGGCGGCCATACACAATTGGTGCGTGTCGATGGCATCGGCCAGTACCAGTTGCTCGGTGAGTCGCTGGACGATGCGGCCGGCGAGGCCTTCGACAAGACAGCCAAACTTATTGGCCTCGGCTATCCCGGCGGTTCTGAAATAGCTCGCCTGGCGCTCAACGGCGTGGAGGGGCGTTTCGTGTTTCCTCGCCCGATGACCGATCGCCCAGGCCTGGATTTTAGCTTCAGCGGCCTGAAAACCTTCGCCCTGAACACGTGGCTGCAATGCCGCAATGCTGGCGACGACGGCGAGCAAACCCGTAGCGACATTGCTCTGGCCTTCCAGACCGCCGTGGTCGAGACTCTGACCATCAAATGCAAGCGTGCCCTCAAGCAGACCGGTATGAATCGTCTGGTGATCGCCGGCGGCGTGAGCGCCAATCAGGCCCTGCGGCGGTCGCTGGAAAAAATGCTCGGTGATCTCAAAGGCAACGTGTTTTACGCCCGCCCGGCTTTTTGCACCGATAACGGCGCGATGATCGCCTACGCCGGTTGCCAGCGGCTCATGGCGGGCCAGCACGAAGGGCCGGAAATCTCGGTGCAGGCGCGTTGGCCGATGGAACAACTGCCAGCGATTTAACGCTTAGAAATGCCGTTCGCGCCCAGCCAGCAGGTCGCGTAAATTGCTGCGATGGCGCCACACGATCAGGCCGGTAAGCACGCACATGGGCAGCAGCGCAGCGGGTTGCCGCCAGGCAAGTAGCGGTAGGATCAGCGGCGTGGCAATCAACGATGCCAGCGAGCTGGTGCGGGTCAGCCAGAAGGTCAGGCCCCACCCCGCAGCGGCCAACAAGGCTGCCGGCGGATAAAGACCCAGGAGCATGCCGGCCGCAGTCGCGACGCCCTTGCCGCCACGGAAATTGAAGTACACCGGGTAAAGATGCCCGACCACGGCGGCGAGGCCGATCCAGGCTTGATGTTGCATTGAAAGGCCCAGCGCATAAGCGACCAGCACGGGCAGCAGGCCTTTGAGCACGTCGCCTAACAGGGTCAGGATGGCCAGCTTTTTACCTGCCACCCGCAGCATGTTGGTGGCGCCGGGGTTGCCGGAGCCAGCCGCGCGAGGGTCGGGAGCGCCGACCAGGCGGCTGAGCAGGATGGCGAAAGACAGCGAGCCGAGCAGGTAGGCGAGGATCGCCAGCAACCAGAACATGGTATCCATCCGGGGCGAGTGAGCCCCGATTCTAGCGGGGCGCAGCGCCCTTGTCGTGCGGCGGAGCAGAGTGCTTGGACAGAGTGTTTATCGAAGGTCTTGAAGTCGACACCGTGATCGGTGCGTATGACTGGGAGCGCGACATCCGCCAGTGCCTGCGCCTGGACCTGAGCTTCGCCTGGGACAATCGCCCGGCCGCTGCGGGTGATGATCTCAGCAAAGCGCTCGACTACGCTTCGGTCTCCGCGCGCATTCAGTCGTTCGCGGCACAGGCGCAATTTCAACTGGTGGAAACGTTCGCCGAGCGCCTCGCCGAGATGCTCATGAGCGAATTCAACATCCCCGGTTTACGCCTGAAACTCACCAAGCCCGGCGCCGTGCCGGCAGCTACTGGCGGCGTCGGCGTGGAGATTCAGCGCGGATGCCTCTGACCCCCATTCTGCTGGGCCTGGGCAGCAACGTTGAGCGCCAAGCGCACCTGACGGCTGGACTCGATGCCTTGGCTCAATTCCTTCAAAACATGCGCTGCTCGCCGGTCTTCGAAAGCCAGCCGGTGGGGATCAAGAGCGGGCCGTTTTTCAATCTTGTGGTGCTGGCCGAAACCGACCTGCCGCTGCACGAGTTGGATCGCCGCCTGAAATGCATCGAAGCCGATAACGGGCGGTATGCACCGAATCGCAAGGGCCTGCCGCTGGATATCGATGTGCTCACGTACGGCGATCTGGTGGGCGATTTCGACGGACTGATTCTGCCGCGCGCTGAAATTCTCAAGAACGCGTTCGTGCTCTGGCCGCTGGCGATGCTGCTGCCGGAGCAGTTGCATCCGGGTGTGCAGACATCTTATGCCGAGCTGTGGCGGGACGCGCACATCGAGCAGGTGCTGGCGCCGGTGGCGTTTGAGTGGCGTGGTGAGCAGCTGACGCCGACCGGCCTTTTGTAGGAGCGAGCTTGCTCGCGAAGCTCTTGGTTATAGAGCAAGAGCTTCGCGAGCAAGCTCGCTCCTACAGAGCAGGTGGAATTTGCGCGGCTTTGTACGCCTGCAATGCTTTCAGGCGCTCGCGCTTGAGCGCCTCGCCCAATTCGGCGCCTTGGTAGCCGTGTTCCACCAACGGCTGAACCTTCACGGCCCGCGCCGCATCGGCGGCGGCGCGCAGGTAAGCGGCTTGTGGATAGTCGCGCTGCTCCAACCCCAGCCGCCCTCGCGCATCCATTTCGCACGCGGCAATAAACTCGTCAAAGCGCTGCGGGCGGCGGTACACGTCAAACGTTTGTAGCAGTTCCAGTAAGGTCGACGCTTTCAACTCCAGCGCGCGATGGCCATGGGTGTGATATTCGCCCACCAAAACGGCCAGTTCCTGACAGTCGCGTGGCGCCTTGCAGCGCTCGTTCACCGCCTTTATCAGCTTTACGCCGCGGTGTTCATGGGCGATATGCCGTGGCCATTCTTCTTCCGGGGTCAGCCCCTTTCCTAGGTCATGAAGCAGGCAGGCCCAGCGCACGGTCAGCGGTTGCCCATGTTCGGCGCATTGGCGCAGCACGCTCAGTACATGGGCGCCGGTGTCGATTTCCGGGTGATGCGCTTCGGGCTGCGGCACGCCAAACAATGCGTGTACTTCCGGCAGCATCGCTTGCAGCGCGCCGCAGTCATACAGCACCTGAATAAACACATCTGGGCGTTCTTCCATGAGCGCGCGGGAAATTTCCTTCCAGCTGCGTTCCGGCGTTAGGGCTGACAGCTCGCCGGATTCACTCAGGCTGCGCATCAAGGCCAGGGTTTCGTCGGCGACGTGAAAGCCCAGCGGCGCATAGCGCGCGGCGAAGCGGGCGACGCGCAGCACGCGCAACGGGTCCTCGGCAAAGGCGGGCGATACGTGGCGAAGCACGCGCGCCTCAAGGTCACGCTGGCCGCCATAGGGGTCGAGCACGTTGCCGGCGTCGTCTTCGGCCATGGCATTGATGGTCAGGTCGCGGCGGGTCAGGTCTTCTTCGAGGGTGACGTCGGGGCTTGCGTAAAAGGTAAAGCCGCCGTAGCCGCGCCCGCTTTTTCGCTCGGTGCGGGCGAGGGCGTATTCCTCCTGGGTGCGCGGATGAAGAAAGACCGGGAAGTCTTCGCCGACGGGGCGGAAGCCTTCTGCGAGCATCTCTTCTGCGCTCGCGCCAACCACCAGCCAATCGATATCGGTGACATCGCGGCCCAGCAGGCGATCACGCACGGCACCGCCGACCTTGTAAATCTGCATGGAAAACCCTCCGTTAGCGCCACAGGATACCTGCTGCGCCGCTAATGGCCAGGCTCAGCGGCTGACGGGAATTTGCTGCATCAGGGCAACCACGGCGGCACGCAGCAATTCTTCACGCTGCCATGAGGGACTCAGGCTTGTGGTGATCAAACCCTGCCAGAGGGTTTTGTCGGCCCGGTCGCTAACGCGCAATCGCAGGGTGATGGACTCATCTTGAAAACGGTGCACGGCGAGATAGCTGCCGAGGGCGTTCGGGGGTGGCGTATCGACGCGAAATTCCAGCGGGGCTTCATTCAACGTCAGGGTGTAGGCGACGCGCACGTCCGCTTTCTTGGCCTCGACATAGCCACGATTTAGCAGGCCCTGACGCAGGTTGGCGCGCACTTGGGCGTAATCGCGGGTGGGCGGCAACTCGCCGTTCGGGCTAGTGCTTGGCGGCAGCATTTCAAAGGTGTGGCGCTGCCCCAACGACGGCGTGGCGGTTTGCACCACCAGTACTCGCGGCGACGGGCTTGAACAGCCGACAAGCAGCAGGCTGAGGAACAAAACGCGCAGGAAAAACGGCTGTACAGGCATAAACGGCAAGCTCCGCGAAGGATGCAATATGCTCAACGCAAGCTTGCCGTCGGTCAACCAGTCGAACGGACGGGGTTTAAATCGGCGGTATCACCAGGTCCAGGCGCGGGTATTCCGTGTTCTCGGTATCGCCCCGTGGCGGCACATGTTGGGTTTGCACCACTTGGTCGCCACGCACGGTTTCCAAATGAATGTCGAAGCCCCACAGCCGGTGCAAATGCTTGAGCACTTCTTCGGTTGATTCCCCCAGCGGTTTGCGGTCGTGTTGCTGGTGGCGCAGCGTCAGCGAGCGGTCGCCTCGGCGGTTGATGCTGTAGATCTGCACATTCGGCTCGCGGTTGCCCAGGTTGTATTGGGCCGCCAGGGTTTCACGAATGATGCGATAGCCCGGTTCGTCGTGAATCGCCGGCACCACCAATTCGTCTTTTTGGTCGTCGTCCATGATGCTGAAGAGCTTCAGGTCGCGAATCACTTTGGGCGACAGGTACTGGAGAATAAAGCTCTCGTCTTTGAAGCTTTTCATGGCGAATTTCACCGTCGACAACCAGTCGCTTCCGGCAATTTCCGGGAACCAGCGTTTGTCTTCCTCGGTGGGTTCTTCGCACATGCGGCGGATGTCGCGGTACATCGCAAAGCCCAGGGTGTACGGGTTGATGCCGCTGTAATACGGGCTGTCGAACGGCGGTTGGTAGATCACGCTCGTATGCGACTGCAGGAACTCCATCATGAAGCCGTCGGTGACCAAGCCTTCGTCGTACAGATCGTTCATCAGCGTGTAATGCCAGAACGTTGCCCAGCCTTCGTTCATGACCTGAGTCTGGCGCTGCGGGTAAAAATACTGGGCGATCTTGCGCACAATGCGCACCACTTCCCGCTGCCACGGTTCGAGCAGCGGCGCGTGTTTTTCCAGGAAGTACAGAATGTTTTCCTGCGGCTCCGCGGGAAAGCGGCCGGCGTCTTTGTCGTTGCCCTTGTCGGCGCCTTTAGGAATGGTCCGCCACAGGTCGTTGATTTGCCGCTGCAGGTGTTCTTCCCGTTCTTTCTGACGTTGGCGCTCTTCCTCGGCGGAAATCGGATACGGGCGTTTGTAGCGGTCGACGCCGTAGTTCATCAGCGCGTGGCAGGAGTCGAGCAGGTCTTCCACGGCGTCGATGCCGTAGCGCTCTTCGCACTGCATGATGTACTGCTTGGCGAACACCAGGTAATCGATGATCGAGCTGGCGTCGGTCCAGGTGCGGAACAGGTAGTTGCCTTTGAAAAAGCTGTTGTGGCCGTAGCAGGCGTGCGCAACGACGAGTGCCTGCATGCAGATGGTGTTTTCTTCCATCAGGTAGGCAATGCACGGGTCGGAGTTGATCACAATCTCGTACGCGAGACCCATCTGGCCTCGGCTGTAAGATTTTTCGGTACTGAGAAAATGCTTGCCGTAGGACCAGTGGTGATAGCCCAGCGGCATGCCCACCGAGGCGTAGGCATCCATCATTTGTTCGGCGGTGATCACTTCAATCTGGTTTGGGTAAGTATCCAGCGCATAGCCTTCGGCGATGCGCGCGATCTCTTTGTCATAGGCGCGGATCAGCTCGAAGGTCCATTCCGAACCGGTGGAAATGGGCTGGCCTCTTTTCTTCTCTCGAGCGCTCATGGCATTACCTCAGCTAACGAGTCGGCGCTGAAACAGTTCGCGGAACACCGGGTAAATGTCGCCGGCAGACACCAGTTGTTGTTGAGCGAAGGTGTCGGCAAACGCCTCACCGACTTGCTCGTACTCGAACCACAACGCCTGGTGCTCGCGCGGGGTGATTTCCACATACGTGAAGTACTGCACCAGCGGCATGATTTGCTTCATGAGGATGTCGCGGCAGATGGGCGAATCGTCGTTCCAGTTATCGCCGTCCGAGGCCTGCGCCGCGTAGATATTCCATTCGCTGGTGGGGTAACGCTCTTCCATCACTTCCTGCATCAGCTTGAGGGCGCTGGAAACGATGGTGCCGCCGGTTTCGCGTGAATAGAAAAACTCTTCTTCGTCCACTTCGCGGGCGCTGGTGTGGTGGCGGATAAACACCACTTCGATCTTTTCGTAGTTCCGCTTGAGGAACAGGTACAGCAAGATGAAGAAGCGCTTGGCGATGTCTTTGGTCGCCTGCGTCATGGAGCCGGAAACGTCCATCAAGCAGAACATTACGGCCTTGGAGCTGGGGTTCGGTTGCTTCACCAGCAGGTTGTATTTCAGGTCGAAGGTGTCGAGAAACGGCACCTTTTTAATGCGCGCGCGCAGCAGAACAATTTCCCCTTCTTTGGCCTGAATGTCGGCGAAATTATCGGGTTCTTCGGCTTTCAGGCGTTCAAGCTCGGCAATCGCTGCATGGAGTTTTGCGCGGCTGCTGCCGGACAACGCAATGCGGCGAGCATGGGCAGAGCGCAAGGTGCGCACGATGTTGATGCGCGACGGATTGCCTTCATTGCTGACCCCGGCACGCACGGTTTTAAACGTGTCGGTGCCGGTGAGCTGGCGTTTCACCAGGTTCGGCAACTCAAGGTCTTCGAACATGAAGTCGAGGAATTCTTCCTGGGTAATCTGGAAGACAAACTCGTCCATACCTTCGCCAGAATTGCTCGCTTTGCCCGCGCCTTTGCCACCGCCGCCGCCCTGCGGGCGGGGGATGCGTTCGCCAGCGGTGAACTCCTTATTGCCGGGGTGAACCTGGGTTTGCTTGCCGCCGCGACCGTGATGAAGCAACGGTTCGTCGATGTCGCGGCCGGGAATGCTGATTTGCTCGCCGTGCTCCATATCGGTAATGGAACGGCGACTGACGGCCTCTTCAACGGCCTTTTTGATGTGGTCGCGGTAGCGTCGCAGGAAACGCTGACGGTTTACCGTGCTCTTGTTCTTGCCGTTCAGACGGCGGTCGATCACATAGCTCATGGACGCTCCTCAGAACCCCCAGGCCTGCTGCGCTCGCTACGGCGAGCACCGTAGCGAGCAGACCCGGAGCGGCTCATATGGCCTGGTGGAAACAGGCCTTGCGGCAACGACGTCGGACGAATCCGACGTAGCAGGTTACTGCGACTTACGAACCCGCAGGTACCATTCGGACAGCAGGCGTACCTGCTTGTCGGTGTAGCCGCGCTCGACCATCCGCGAGACAAAATCGTTGTGTTTCTGTTGGTCCTCCTTGCTGGCTTTGGCGTTGAAACTGATGACCGGCAGCAGGTCTTCGGTGTTGGAAAACATTTTCTTCTCGATCACTACGCGCAGTTTCTCGTAGCTGAGCCAGGTCGGATTCTTGCCGTTGTTGTTGGCGCGGGCGCGTAATACGAAGTTGACGATCTCGTTGCGGAAATCCTTCGGATTGCTGATGCCGGCCGGTTTCTCGATTTTCTCCAGCTCTTCGTTGAGCGCCACGCGGTTAAGAATCTCGCCGGTTTCCGGGTCGCGATATTCCTGATCCTGAATCCAGAAATCCGCGTACAGCACGTAACGATCGAAGATGTTTTGCCCGTATTCGCTGTAGGACTCCAGGTAGGCGGTTTGAATTTCCTTGCCGATGAATTCGATGTAACGCGGCGCCAGGTATTCCTTGATGTAACGCAGGTAGCGTTCGCGCACCTCGGCCGGGAATTGCTCCTGCTCGATCTGCTGCTCCAACACGTACAGCAAGTGCACCGGGTTGGCGGCAATTTCGTGCGGGTCGAAGTTGAATACCTTGGACAGAATCTTGAAGGCGAAGCGGGTCGAAAGGCCGTTCATGCCCTCGTCCACGCCCGCGCTGTCGCGGTATTCCTGTATCGACTTGGCTTTGGGGTCGGTGTCCTTCAGGTTCTCGCCGTCGTACACGCGCATTTTTGAGTAGACGTTGGAGTTGTCGGGCTCTTTCAGGCGCGACAGCACCGAGAACTGCGCCAGCATTTTCAGCGTGTCGGGCGCGCAATGGGCTTTGGCGAGGGAGCTGTTGAACAGCAGCTTGTCGTAGATCTTGATCTCATCGCTAACGCGCAGGCAGTACGGCACCTTGACGATGTAAATCCGGTCGATGAACGCCTCGTTGTTCTTGTTATTGCGGAAGCTGTGCCACTCCGATTCGTTGGAGTGCGCCAGCAACACGCCCATGAACGGAATGGCGCCGAGGCCTTCGGTACTGTTGTAGTTACCTTCCTGGGTGGCGGTGAGCAGTGGGTGCAAGACCTTGATCGGCGCCTTGAACATCTCGACGAATTCCATCATCCCCTGGTTGGCGCGGCACAGCGCCCCGGAATAGCTGTAGGCGTCGGCGTCGTTCTGTGGGAATTCTTCTAGCTTGCGAATATCGACCTTACCGACCAGCGCGGAAATGTCTTGGTTGTTGTCATCACCCGGCTCGGTTTTCGCTACCGCGATCTGGTTGAGGATGGACGGGTAGAGCTTCACCACGCGGAACTGGCTGATGTCGCCGCCGAATTCGGCCAGACGCTTGGTGGCCCACGGCGACATGATGGTGCTGAGGTAGCGCCGCGGAATGCCGAAGTCTTCTTCGAGAATGGTGCCGTCTTCAGCCGGGTTGAACAGCCCCAGCGGCGACTCGAACACCGGCGAGCCTTTGATGGCATAGAAGGGCACCTTCTCCATCAGCTGTTTGAGCTTTTCCGCCAGCGATGACTTGCCGCCGCCCACCGGGCCGAGGAGATAGAGGATTTGTTTCTTCTCTTCCAGGCCCTGAGCGGCATGGCGGAAGTAGGACACGATCTGGTCGATGCACTCTTCCATCCCGTGAAAATCTTCAAAGGCGGGATATCGACGAATCACCTTGTTGGAGAAGATTCGCGACAGCCTGGAGTTGTGCGAGGTGTCGATCAGTTCCGGCTCGCCTATGGCCATCAGTAGGCGCTCGGCCGCTGTGGCGTAGGCGCTTTTGTCCTGTTTGCACAGGTCGAGGTACTCCTGAAGGGAATACTCCTCCTGGCGAGTCGCTTCGAAGCGTTGCTGGAAGTGGCTGAAAATACTCATGACGTCACCTCGCTTGATGGTCGAGCCGGGCGGGATCGGTCGAGCGGGTGCTGGCAATCTGCCGACGAGTCAGCAAATGAGATTCCCCCAGAACACCTAAAGGTCGCTGCCGATAGCCCCGGAAGCCGGTGTGCCGGCTCTCCCCTGTATGGATGGCCTGAGGTAAGGATAGTTCGTAATTGGAGAGGTCAAGGACCGACAAACAATAAGGATGTGTCGGTCTTTGTTACAGGAAGGCGAGAAGCCAGACGGGGCGCGGGCTAGACGGGTCGGAAAAAAATTATTCCTCAGCCTCGCTGGCGATCTCGCCAGGGAAGGTGGCGCGCCACAGTTCGAAGCCGCCGTCGAGGCTGTAGACCTCGGAAAAGCCCTGGCTGACCAGGTAGGCAGCGGCGCTCTGGCTGGAATTGCCGTGGTAGCAGGAGACGATCAACGGGGCGTCGAGGTCGGCCTGGGTGATGAAATCGTGCAGGGAGTGATTGTCCAGGTGGCGCGAGCCGCTGATATGACCCATGGCGAAGCTTTGCGGATCGCGAACATCCACGACCACGGCGCCGCTTTCGCGCAGTGCCTGTGCCTGTTCGGGGGGGATGCGTTTGAATTCGCTCATACGGGGGTCTCCTTGCAGTCGCAGCTGTGGCGCTCGCCGCTGTCGACGTTGAGTAGGGTCATGGCATTGCCCCAGACACAGCCAGTGTCCAGCGCGGTAACGCCCGGTTCGTTGCAGCGCCCTTCGAGGGCAGCCCAGTGGCCGAAAATGATTTTCTGCCCGGCCGTCTTGCGTTGCTTGTGGCTAAACCAGGGCTGGAACCCCGGCGGCGCGCTGCCAACGCCCTCTTTGCTTTTCAGGTCGAGGGTGCCGTCGGCTTTGCAAAAGCGCATGCGGGTGAAGTAGTTGGTGATGACCCGCAGGCGTGTGACGCCCTTGAGGTCGCTGTCCCAACGTGCCGGCTCATTGCCGTACATGCCGTCCAGAAAGGGCAGGAAACGCGTGTCGTCGCGCAGCGCTTCTTCGACTTCGGCAGCGCAGCGCAGGGCTTTCTTGAGCGTCCATTGCGGCGGAATGCCGGCGTGCACCATGGCGATGTCACGGTCGGCGTCGTAGTGCAGCAGTTTTTGCTGGCGCAGCCAGTCGAGCAGGTCCGTGCGGTCGGGCGCCTCGAGAATCTCGCTCAGGGTGTCGCCTTTCTTCATGCGCTCGATGTTGTTCGCGACGGCGAGCAAGTGCAGGTCATGATTGCCCAGCACGCACACCAGCGATTCGCGCATGGCATAGAGGAAACGCAGGGTTTCCAGCGATTGCGGCCCACGGTTGACCAGATCACCGACCAGCCACAGCCGGTCGGTGGCGGGGTCGAAGGCTACCCGGTCGAGCAGGCATTTCAGCGGATCCAGACAACCTTGCAGGTCGCCAACGGCGTACACCGCCATCAGTGCAGAGCCCCCGGCACGGCCAGGCGGAACGGCGCGATGAGGGCGTCGAAGCGCTTGCCGTCTTCGGCCTGCATTTGATAGCTGCCCTGCATGTTGCCCACCCGTGTGGCCATCAGCGTGCCGCTGCTGTAGGTGTGGCTGCCACCGGCCTCAATGGTCGGCTGCTGGCCGATAACGCCTGGGCCGCGCACTTCTTGCACGCGGCCGTCGCCGTCGGTGATCAGCCAGTGACGCGAGAGCAACTTTGCCGGAAGCTCACCGTTGTTGCGGATGGTCACGGTGTATGCAAAAGCAAAACGGTTCTGGTCCGGCTGCGACTGCTCCGGGAGGTAACGGGTCACGACGTTGACGTCGATCTGATAACGGGCATCGGACATACGAATGGCTCGGTTAGCGAACTGCTGAATAACGAGTTTAGTGCGCGGGCGCGGCAATTGTCTGCTCGTGCAGTTTGTCGGCCAGGCGCACGAAGGCGGCCAGGTCGAGCTGCTCGGGACGCAGGCTGCCGTCGACCTGCGCGGCTTCGATGGCCTCGCTGGTGAGCAGGGCTTTAAGCGTATTGCGCAAGGTTTTGCGGCGCTGGTTGAACGCTTCGCGCACTACGCGCTCGAGTAAACGGTGATCTTTGGCCGGGTGGGGCAGGGTGGCGTGCGGCACCAGCCGAACAATGGCCGAGTCCACCTTTGGCGCCGGGTTGAACGCGCCCGATCCGACGTTGAACAGGTGCTCCACGTCGCAGTGGTACTGCACCATGATCGACAGTCGCCCCCAATCGCCACCGCCCGGCGTCGCGGCCAGGCGCTCTACGACTTCCTTTTGCAGCATGAAGTGCATATCGCGAATCAGGCTGGCGTTGTCGAGCAGGTGAAAAATCAGCGGCGTGGAAATGTTGTACGGCAGGTTGCCGACTACGCGCAGGCTGTTGGGGGCCGGGTTGAGGCTGGTGAAGTCAAACTTCAACGCGTCGCCCTGGTGCAGGCTGAAGTTGGGGTTGCTGTCGAACTTGCTCTTGAGGATCGGGATCAAGTCCAGGTCCAGCTCTACAACATCCAACGTGCCGCCGCTGGACAACAGGCCTTCGGTCAGCGCGCCCTGACCCGGCCCGATTTCCAGCAGGCGCTCACCGGGGCGGGCGTGAATGGCGCGCAGAATGCGGTGAATAACCCCGGCATCGTGCAGAAAGTTCTGGCCGAAGCGCTTACGGGCGCGATGTTGGTAGTGCTCAGTCATAGTGGCTCTGCTGCTAGTGGGGCGGGCGACCTGTCTGCCAGTTAAGGCGCAGGACGCGGCAAAAGAAAGGCCGGCTTACCGGCTTTCGGCCATCTGATAGGCCGTTTCGAGGGCGACTTGCAGGCTGCCGGTGTCGATCTTGCCGGAGCCGGCCAGATCCAGAGCGGTGCCGTGGTCGACCGAGGTGCGAATGATCGGCAGGCCGAGAGTAACGTTTACCGCGGCGCCGAAACCTTTGTACTTCAACACCGGCAGTCCCTGGTCGTGGTACATCGCCAACACGGCGTCACAGTGGTCCAGATGCTTGGGCGTGAATAAGGTATCGGCCGGCAGTGGTCCGATAAGGTTCAACCCTTCAGTACGCAGCGATGCCAACGTCGGTTCGATGATTTCAATTTCTTCGCGGCCCAGGTGACCGCCTTCGCCCGCATGAGGGTTCAGGCCGCACACCAGGATTCGGGGTGCCGCGATGCCGAACTTGTTCACCAGATCGGCGTGCAGAATGCGCGTCACCCGTGCCAGGCGCTCAGGAGTAATGGCTGCAGCCACGTCCTTGAGCGGCAAGTGCGTGGTCACCAGCGCCACCCGCAGGCCGCGCGTCGCGAGCATCATCACCACTTGTTCGGTGTGGGTGAGGTCGGCGAGAAACTCGGTGTGGCCAGAGAACACGATGCCCGCTTCGTTAATCACACCCTTGTGCACGGGCGCCGTAATCATTCCGGCGAAATCGCCGTGCAGGCAGCCTTCACCGGCGCGCGTCAGGGTTTCGAGTACATAAGCGGCGTTGCGCGAGTCGAGCTGGCCGGCGGTTACGGCGCTGCGTAGCGGCGTGTCCCATACGTACAGGGTGCCGGCAGGTGCGGGGGCGTCGGGCCAGGCGTCTGGCGTGACCGCCACCGCCTGAACCGCCACGCCTAATTGCGCGGCCCGCTCGGTGAGCAGGTCGCGGCTGGAGATGGCGATCAGGGGATAAGGCTGGGCGTGCTGGGCAAGCAGCAGGCACAGGTCGGGACCTATGCCGGCCGGCTCGCCGGGAGTAAGAGCGAAGCGCGGTAGGGTCACAGTTTGACTTCTACGTATGCCTCGTCGCGAATCTGGCGCAACCAGGCTTGCAGCTCTTCGTCGTACTTACGGTTGCGCAGAGCGTTGAGGGCCTGCTGCTTGCGGAACTCGTCACTGCTGTCCGTGGCGCGACGGCCAAGCACTTCCAGAACGTGCCAGCCGTAAGGGCTCTTGAACGGTTTGGACACTTCGCCGCTGGCGGTATTGGCCATCACGCGCTGGAACTCCGGCACCAGGGTGCTCGGATCAATCCAGTTGAGGTCGCCGCCGTTGAGTGCCGAACCCGGATCTTCAGAGAAGCTTTTCGCCAGTTCGCCGAAGTCTTCGCCGGCCAGGATGCGGTCGTACAGACGCTCGACCAGGCGCTGGGTTTCAGCTTCGGTGCGGATCTCGCTCGGCTTGATCAGGATATGACGAACATGTACTTCGTCACGCATCTGGCTGTCGCCGCCGCGTTTTTCCAACAGCTTGATGATGATGAAGCCGCCCGGCGTGCGCACTGGCTCGGTGACGTCGCCAACTGCCAGCGCGCCAACCATGTTGTCGAACGGAGAGGGCAATTGAGCGGCTTTACGCCAGCCCATGTCGCCGCCTTCCAGCGCCGTTTCACTGCCGGAGCTGGAAATAGCCAGCTGGGCGAAGTCAGCGCCTTGCTTCAGCTGCTGATAGATAGCGTTGGCTTGTTTGTCCGCAGCCTGAATGGTTTCCGGCGAGGAGCTTTCCGGCACCGGAATCAGGATGTTGGCCAGGTGGTATTCCTGCGAAAGCTGCATTTTGCCCAGATCGGAGGCGAGGAAGTTCTGCACTTCCTGATCCGTTACCTGAATGCGTTCGGCCACACGGCGCTGGCGCACACGGCTAATGATCATCTCGCGACGCACTTGCTCACGGGCTTCGTTGAACGACAAGCCGTCCTGCGCCAGCGCCGCCTGGAATTGCTCGACACTCATGTTGTTGCGCTGAGCGATGGTGCCGATGGCCTGGTTCAGTTCTTCGTCAGTAATGCGGATGCCCGAGCGATCACCGATCTGCAGTTGCAGGTTTTCGATGATCAGGCGTTCCAGCACTTGCTGGCTCAGTACGTGCTCCGGCGGCAGTGCGGCACCGCGCTTGGCGATGGTTTGTTGAACCTCGCGCAGGCGGCCGTCCAATTGGCTTTGCATGATTACGTCGTTGTCGACGATAGCCACAACGCGGTCAATGGACTGCACGTCGGCGTGTGCCGCGGTACCCAGAAGCATGGCGCCCAGCAGCAGCGGGCGCAGACAATCAATAAGCTTGGTCTTCACGTTGACGATAACCTTGGATGCCTTGGTCGAGGAAACTCTCGACTTTGTTGCCGATAACGCCGCCGAGGCCTTTCAGCACGATTTGCAGGAAGATCCCGCGGTCGCCATTGGCTTCGCGTTTCAAGTCGAATTCGTCGTACTCAACCCAGTAACGGTTGATCAGACGCAGTTTCCAGCAGCAGTTGTCGTACTCGAAACCACCAAAGGCCTCCAGCGTACGGCTCTGGTTGTAGTCGAACTGCCAGCGAGCGATGGCGCTCCACTGCGGTACGACCGGCCAGATAACCGAGAAGTCGGACTGATCGATCTTGTATTCCTCGCCGCCCACTTCGAATAACCCGGTTTGCGGGTTGAAGCGTTTGACGTCGTTACGGTAGCGGTAGCCGGCGTTAACGATTTTGCCGGGGTTCGCTTCTGGCTGGTAATGCGCCATCACGTTACCGGAACGGGTTTCGCCGGCGTCCGGATCCCAGTTCAGGTCGGAGCTGACACGCCAGTCACGGTTGATGCGGTATTGGCCGGTCAATGCATACGGCGACACCGAGGCTTCGTCTTTAGCTTCGATACCTGGCAACTGCACTTTGCGGTCTTCGAAGTAGAAGGTCTGGCCGATCGCAACGCTGGCGCGCTCGAAGCCGTTTTCCTCGATAAAGCTGCTGCTGGTGCCCAGCGACAGTTGGTTGGCATCGCCAATACGGTCGCTGCTGGAGAAGCGGTTTTCACGGAACAGCGAGGCATAGCTGAACGGCGTTTCGCTGGTGTCGAAAATCGGGATGTCCGACTGATCGCGATACGGCACGTTCAGGTAATACAGGCGCGGCTCGAGGGTCTGGCGGTAGTTGTTGCCAAACAAAGTCGTGTTGCGGTCGAAGTACAGGCCGCTGTCGACGCTGTACAACGGCACGCCACGGTCCTGGCTGTTCTGGAAATCGTTGCCGGCAGTCGCGAGGTCATTCTTGCCTTTCTGATCGAGATCCAGGTCGTAGTCGGTGTACAGATACTTCATCGTCGGTTTGACGTAACCCCAGTTCCAGTTCAGCGGCAGGCTTACGCCTGGCTCCAAGTGGATGCGGTCGCCCGTTGCGCGGGTAAGGCCAGTCAGATAGCTATCTGGGCTACTCGTGTTGAGATAGTCGTACTCGTCCAGATCGCGGTCGAAGCGTACAAACTCGGTGTTGTAGGTGAAGTTCACACCGCCCGGTTGGAACGGCAGAACGCCGTCAAACGTCACCTGAGGCAGACGGTCGTACGGGGTCACGTCGGTCACGGTGGCCAGCTGATACGCATGCATATTGAGCTTGGCATCGAAGCTGTCGCCACGGTATGTGAGCGCGCCTTGCTGGTTTACGAAGGTCTGGCTGCTAACGTCGAGGTCGGTTTCCAGATCCTGGAAATAGTACGGGTCGCTGATCTTGGTGTAGTCGACCGTGCCCAGCAGACGCGAATCGAGGCCGGTCTGGTTTTTCAGGCTGTACAGATAACGTTGATCTTCGTACTTGGGCTCGTCCTTGCGCTCGTCGTCGCCGTCATCCAGGTAAGCAGCGCTGACCTGGCCTTCGCTGCTTTCGGTGAGGTAGCGGAACTCGCCTTCCATCAACACGCCGCGCTCGGACATGAAGCGTGGATACAAGGTGGCGTCGTAGTTAGGCGCCAGGTTGAAGTAGTACGGCGTAACCAGCATCAGGCCGGTGTCGCTGGACGAGCCGATGCTCGGCGGCAGGAAGCCGGACTGGCGACGGTCGTCGATTGGGAAATAGATGTACGGGGTGTAGAAGATCGGAATGTCTTTAACCCGCAGGGTCACGTTGGTCGCGGTACCGAAGCCGGTCGCCGGGTTCAAGGTGATGTTGTTGCCCTTCAGGTTCCAGGCGTTGCTGCCCGGTTCGCAGCGAGTGTACGTACCATCCTTGAGGCGGATGATCGAATCTTCCTGGCGCTTGGCATACAGCGCGTTGCCGCGAACGCTGGATTTGTGCAGCACGTATTCGGCGTTGTCGATTTGCGCTTCGCCGGTATCGAGTTGCAGCTGAGCGTGGTCACCGACCACCAAGGCGCCGTTGTCACGCAGACGCACGTTGCCGTTCAGCTCGCCACGGTTTTCAGCTTGCAGCAGGCTGGCCTCGTCGGCCTCCACCTGCATGCTGCCCTGGCGCATCACCACATCACCGGCCAAGGTCGCTACCTGTTGTTCCTGCTCATAGCGCGAGGCTTTGGCAGACACATAGGTCGGCGCATCTTTCTTGGCGGTTTTGTCTTTCATGCCCGGACGTTCCGGCTCGATGTACGCACCGGAGCAGTACGGGCCGGTTTCGGCCAGTTGCTCGGCGGTGAGCTTGTCGCGCGGAACCCAGTCGAGGTGACTGTAGTCAGCACTGCGAGACTTCAACGCTTTGCCTTTGCTCTGGGTCACCAACTGAGGCTTGGCCTCAGTGGCAACGGCTTCACCCGAGGCGACCGTGCTGGTCTTCTCGGCCGAGGTGCCGGCCAATGAGCTGACCGCGCCGGCGCTATGCACCGGGCGAGGTGGCAACACGGCAGTGTTCGATTTTGGCGAACATGCCCAACCACCCGTAGCCGACACAGCGCAGTCATACTGCTCAGCGGCGACCACGTATTGCGTGGCAACAGGTTGCAAAGCCAATAGGCTGCCGGTAACCAGCAGAGGGAATTTTTTACGAAACGCGGGGTATTTTACTGCCATCTTGTAGTCCGGGCTTCCTGCGCGCCATCGGCCCGCTAGGACCGCACGCCTCTCGATGGGCTGAAAAAGATGCTGGATAATAAAGCATGACCCGCACAACGGCTAGGGCCGTCGGAGACCCTTGTAATGCTTGATGAAGATGTACGCCTGCAACAGCTGTCCGTGTGGCTCGATGAGCAATTACCCGCCCTGTTTGCCGCGCGCGGCTGGGGCCCGGTTCCGCCTGCAACCCTTACTGCAGCTAGCAGCGACGCCAGTTTTCGGCGCTACTTTCGCTGGCAGGCAGAGGGCCGCACATTCATCGTGATGGACGCCCCGCCGCCTCAGGAAGACTGCCGCCCCTTCGTAAAAATGGCCGGTTTGCTCGCGCAGGCAAAAATAAATGTTCCGCAAATTTTGGCCGAAGACCTCGAACGCGGCTTTTTGCTGCTGCCAGATCTTGGCCGCCAAACCTACCTCGACGTCATTAATGACGACAACGCCGACGCCTTGTTTGCCGATGCGCTGAACGCGCTGGTGGCGTTTCAGCAACTGCCGCCGCACACGCCGTTGCCCAGTTACGACCACGCGTTGCTGCACCGCGAGCTGCAACTGTTCCCCGACTGGTATGTGCGCCACGAACTGGGGCTGGAATTCACCGACGCGCAGCTCGCCGCCTGGCAACGCATCTGCACCGTGTTGATCGACAGCGCGTTGGCCCAGCCAAAGGTGCTGGTGCATCGCGACTATATGCCCCGCAATCTGATGCTCAGCGAGCCGAACCCCGGCGTGCTGGATTTTCAGGATGCGGTGTATGGCCCAGTCACCTACGACGTCACCAGTTTGTTCAAAGACGCCTTCCTCAGCTGGCCCGAGCCGCGTGTGCGTGCCTGGTTGAGCCACTACTGGCAGCAAGCGCAGGCCTTGAACATTCCGGTGCAGCCCGACTTCGAAGATTTCCTGCGCGCCAGCGACCTCATGGGCGTACAGCGACACCTCAAAGTTATCGGCATTTTCGCGCGCATCTGCCACCGCGACGGCAAGCCGAAATACCTGGGCGACGTGCCGCGATTCTTCTCCTATATAGAAGCGGTGCTCGCGCGTCGTCCGGAACTGGCTGAACTCGGCGAGCTGTTTGCCAGCCTGCACGCATCCAAGGCGGTACCCGCATGAAAGCCATGATTCTGGCGGCCGGCAAAGGTGAGCGCATGCGCCCGCTGACACTGCATACGCCCAAGCCGCTGATTCCGGTCGCCGGCCAACCCCTGATCGAATACCACCTGCGCGCGCTGGCGGCGGCAGGTTTTCGCGAGGTGGTGATCAACCACGCCTGGCTCGGTCAGCAGATTGAAGACCACCTGGGCGACGGCTCGCAGTTCGGCCTGCGCATCGTCTACTCCCCCGAAGGCGAGCCGCTGGAAACCGGCGGCGGCATCCACAAAGCGTTGCCCTTGCTCGGCGATGAGCCTTTCCTGGTGGTCAACGGCGACGTCTGGACCGACTACGACTTTCGCGCAATTCCCAGACACATCACCGGCCTGGCTCATCTGGTGATGATCGACAACCCCGCGCACCATCGCGCCGGAGACTTCACCTTGCGCGACGGCCAGCTCAGCGATGCCCAGCCCGGCGCCGCCACGCTCACCTACAGCGGCATTGCCGTGCTGGCGCCGGCTTTGTTTACCGGCTGCCAGGCGGGCGCGTTCAAGCTGGCGCCGCTGCTGCGCGACGCGATGGCCGCAGGCCGCGTAAGCGGCGAGCATTTCCAAGGGCATTGGGTCGACGTGGGCACCCACGAGCGCCTGGCCGAAGTGGAACAGCTGCTCGCGGTGGCCGGCTGATGCTCTGGCCAGCGACCGTCGTGGGCGCCACTGCCGGGCTGGCGCTGGCGAGTATCCCGGGCGCTTTGCTGGGCATATTGCTCGGTCAGGTGGTGGACCGGCGCATGGCCCTGGAAAGCTGGGACGACTTGCGTGGCCGGCTCAAAGGCGCGCGGCCGGTGGGCGTGTCCGATCAAGACCTGCTGTTCGTCCTGCTCGGTCGCCTGGCCAAGAGTGACGGCCAAGTGCTCGAAGTACACATCCAGCAAGCCCGCGCCGAAATGCAGCGCCTGCAACTCACCGACGGCGAACAGCGCCGCGCCATCGACGCCTTCACCCGCGGCAAAAACGGCCAGGACGGCTTACGCCTGCCGCTGCGTCGTTTGCGCAGCGAGTTGCGCGCCGCCGAAGAAGTGCTGCGCGCCTGCTGGCGCATGGCCTGGGCCGACGGCCGCGCCACCAGCACCGAGCGCGAGCTGATCGTGCTGTGGGGCAAATGGTTGGGCATAGGGCGCGACGCCGTGACGGCGCTGGGCGCGGAATTCGAACCGCGCAAAAGCACCAACGTCACCAGCGTGGTCAGCTATGAACAGGCGCTGCGCTTACTGAACGTGGCCCATGGCAGTGATGTGCAAACCATCAAGAACGCCTATCGGCGGCTGCTGAGTCGGCATCACCCTGACAAGCTGGTGGGCGCGGGCGCGAGTCCGGCGAAGGTGCTAGAGGCGACGGAGAAAACGCGGGAATTGCACAGTGCGTATGCGGTGGTTAAGGAGCAGCGGGGGTTTCGGTGAGGGCGGGCTTTTAGCGAAGCGCCCCATTTTCATTGCTGGATTCCGAATCGTCGGACCGCCGCCTACGCGGGAATGAAGGAGGTTTGGATAGCTATCACCGTCATTCCCGCGAAGGCGGGAATCCAGAGTTTCGGACCGAAGCTCGAATCTCAGATCGACAAAATCCAACCGTCGCACCAAGCCTAAAAACAAAGCCCAACCCCAACACCCCTCAAATCCCCGGCGAAGCCGGCTCAACCGGCTCCGGCACCGCATCAGGCTCCGGCGCACTCGCCGGCGTCGACCGATCCGGCCGCGCCGCCCCTGCCTGCACATGCTGGCTCAGCCACCCTTTCACCCGCCGATACAACTGCTCCTGCTCCGTCGCCCGATCCCCCGGCAACGCGCCCATCGCCACCTGGATATACGCCGGATGCTTCTGCCGCTTGCTCGCCTGCGAACGCAGCGTGGCGTTGTCACGGTCCGCCGCCAGGTCGCGGTAGTAGAAATCGCCCGTGGCCAGTTTCAGCGCGGGCACCAGGTCCTCCAGCGCTGGCGAAAAGCCGACCGGCTTTTCAGCCGCTATCAGAATCAGATTGCTGACTTGCTTGGGCTTGTTATCCGCCAAATAACGCGCCGCCCAGTAGCCGCCGCTGCCATGGCCGAGTAACACGATGGCCTTGGCTTTTTGTTCCTGGGCAAAGGCGATGGCCGCCTCGATTCGGGCGCTCACGCGGGTGGCGTGGGTGGTGCGCTGTTCCTCGGTTATGCCACTGGGCGGCGGTGTGTTGTCGGCCGGCACGGCGGCGTTTTCCGGCGTGGTGGCCGGCGCGGGCTCGGTGGTTTCGGCGGGTTTGCTGTCGCCTTCGACCGGTGGCGTGGCTTGCAGTGGGCGCAGCGGCGGCTCGTCGCCTTGAGGGTCGGGCAGGCTCAGGCTCAAGGTGTGCCAGCCGGCATCGGGCAGTTTTTCCCGCAGCGGCGCCATTGCCAGGGGCCAGTCGGCCGTTTCGCCGTCGCCGGGAATTAAAATCACCACGCCGCTGGGCTCGCCCACGTTGGCCAACTTATACAACGCCAGAAACTGCTCATCGCCGGCCGTGAGCATTTGTTGCTCCTTGGCCGGTACACGTTTGGCCAGGGCGGCAGCATCGTCGACGCTGCGCTCGGCCAGCGGCGCGCGTTCCACCACCGCAGCGGGTTCGCCTTCCTTGCTGGCGGCCGGTTCGTCGGCAGCGTGCACCGCGCCAATCAGCAGCAGCGAGACCAAGGCGAGAGATGGGCGAAGCGACAGCGGCATCGGGCAAGTCCTGAACAAGGGCGATGGGTGCAGCCTAATCGGCGGCCGTGCATTTGTCAGGCGCAGGTTTAGCCGTGCGTGCGCCGGCTGGAGTAAGGTAGGCCGGCTCGTTGTTCCCTCCCCGAGGTTTTCGCTGGATGTGCCGTCCGTTGCTCCGCTCTTTCTTCTGCGCATTGCTGGTCTTGCTGGGTCTGGTGCCGGGCCTGGCACTCAGCGATGCCCCGCCCTCGCTGGCGCTGAGCAGCGAACAGCAAGCGTGGCTCGAGGCCCATAAGCAGCTGCGCGTCGGCGTGGTGCTGCAAGCGCCCTATGCGCAAATGGACCGCCGCCAACAGAAGTTATCCGGGGCCCATATCGACCTAGCTAACGACCTCGCTGCCGCGCTGCACGTCGACCTGATCTGGCAAACCTACCCCGACCAACCCTCCCTCGAAGCCGCCGCCCAGGCGCGCTTGTTCGACATCGCGCCCGGCCAGATGCAAACCCCGGCCGGCCTGCGCCAGTGGCTGTTCACCGACCCTTACATGCGTGTGCCGCAACTGGTGGTGGGCGCGCGCGTGGGCGGCGCTGCGGTGGACTTCGAGCAGCTAGGCAGCAACGACCCCGTGGCCGTGCGTATGCCGAGTGCGGTGGCCGACTACCTGCGCAGCTCCTATTCCAACCTCAACCTGCAAGGCGCCGACAACGAGCGCCAAGCCTTGCGCAATCTGTTGGCCGAGCGCGTGAAATACGTGGTCATCGACGAAGCCCAGCTCAGTCGTCTTTCCGGCGAGGCCGAGTTCGCCGAGCTGGCCGTGGTCGGCGATATTGGCTTTCCGCAATTGCTGCGTGTGGCCACCCGCCGCGATTGGCCGCAGCTTTCGGCCATCATCGACACAGCCCTGGCCGGGCTCTCGCCCAAACAGCTCGACCAATTGCACAACCGTTGGGTGCAAATCAAATACCCGCGCCTGAGCGAGTCGCCAGGTTTCTGGCAGAACCTCACCTCTTTGTTCGCCGTGCTGCTGGCCGGCGCCGTGGCGTGCCTATTCTGGCTGCGTCGGCAAGTGCGCCGTCTGGAGCGTGACCTGCTCAGCGCCCGGCACGCCCTGGACCTGCGCCAAGCGGCCGAAGAAGCGCTGCGCCTGACGCAGTTTTCCATCGACCAAAGCACCGTTGGCATTCTCTGGGTCAATTGGGACAGCCACGTGCGCTACGCCAACCGCGCCGCCGAACAATTGCTCGGCTACCCGGCCGGCGGCGTGGTTGAACTGCCGCTGGCCGCCTTCGACCCAAACCTGCACATGGATCGCTGGCTGGCCCTGTGGAAGCGGGCACGGGGCAGCGACGGCGAGCCGCTGAGCTTCGAAAGCTCGCTGCTGCGCGCCGATGGCACGACCTTGCCGGCCGATGTGTCGCTGAGCTTTCTGCGTTTTCGCCAAGCCGAATACCTGGTGGTGTACATCACCGACGTCACCGAGCGCCGTCGCGCCCTGGCCGCGCTGCAAGAAAGCCAGGCGCGCCTGCAAGGCATCGCGGCCAACGTGCCGGGCATGGTGTTTCGCCTGGAGCGCGCGCACGTTGGCGCCGACGTGGAATTCGCCTTTATCAGCGACGGCAGCGAAGGCATGGTCGGCTACCCGGCCGCCGTGTTGCAGGCGTCCGACCGAGGCCTGCGCAGCCTGGTCTACAGCGAAGACAAAGCCAGCTACCACGGCACGCAAGATGAAGCTTTCGCCCACGACCGCGACTGGCACTGGCAAGGGCGCATCCTCACCCGCGACGGTGAGCAGCGCTGGGCCGACATCAAAGCCATCGCCCGGCGCCTGGACGACAACAGCGTGGTCTGGGACGGCATCGCCTGGGACATCACCGACAACAAACGCATTGAACTGGAGCTGGCCGGCTCGCGCGCCCAACTGCGGGAATTGTCCGCCCACCTGGAAAGCGTGCGCGAAGAAGAAAAAGCCCGCATCGCCCGCGAAGTGCACGACGAATTGGGCCAAGTGCTCACCGTGCTGAAACTGGAAACCTCCATGTGCGAGTTGGCCTACGCCGAGCTCGATCCCGGTTTGCAGGACCGTCTCAACAGCATGAAAAAGCTGATCGCCAACCTCTTCCAATTGGTACGCGACGTGGCCACCGCCTTGCGTCCGCCGATCCTCGACGCGGGCATCGCCTCGGCCATCGAATGGCAAGCCCAGCGCTTCGAAGCGCGCACGCAAATTCCCTGCATCGTGCAAGTGCCCGACAACCTGCCGACCCTGGCCGACGCCAAAGCCATCGGCCTGTTCCGCATTCTTCAGGAAGCGCTGACCAACGTGATGCGTCACGCCCAGGCGCATACTGTCGAGCTGCGGCTGGAACGCGAAGGGGGCGATCTGTGCCTGACCGTCGCCGACGATGGCGTCGGCTTTGTCGCCACGCCCGGACGCAGCGCCTCGTTTGGCTTGGTTGGCATGCGCGAGCGCGTGCTGATGATGGGCGGCACCTTGCGCCTGGACAGCCAACTCGGCGAGGGCACCACCCTGACCGTGCGCATTCCCTTGGCCTCACGCAACGAGGAGATTGAACCGTGATTCGTGTACTGGTCGCCGAAGACCACACCATCGTTCGAGAAGGCATCAAGCAACTGATCGGCCTGGCCAAAGACCTTTGCGTCGCCGGCGAAGCGAGCAATGGCGAGCAGTTGCTGGAAACCCTGCGGCATACCGAATGCGAAGTGGTGTTGCTCGACATCTCCATGCCGGGCGTCAACGGTCTGGAAGCCATTCCGCGCATCCGCGCGCTGAGCAATCCGCCGGCCATTCTCGTGCTTTCCATGCACGATGAAGCGCAGATGGCCGCCCGCGCCCTGAAAGCCGGCGCCGCCGGATACGCCACCAAAGACAGCGACCCGGCGCTGTTACTCACCGCTATTCGCCGCGTGGCGGCCGGTGGGCGTTACATCGACCCGGAGCTGGCCGACCGCATGGTGTTTGAAGTCGGCCTGACCGACTCGCGGCCCTTGCACACGCGGCTATCGGAACGGGAATTTTCCGTGTTCGAACGGCTCGTACAGGGCGCCAACGTTAACGACATTGCGCAGCAGTTGGCGCTGAGCAACAAGACCATCAGCACGCATAAAGCGCGGTTGATGCAGAAGCTGAACGCGGCGTCTGTGGCGGATCTTGTTAAGTATGCGATGGAGCATAAGTTGGTCTAGCCGCGCTGCTCTTGTAGGAGCCAGCTTGCTGGCGAACGGTGGATAAGCAATTCGCGACCTTCGTTTGCAGGGTTCGCCAGCAAGCTGGCTCCTACGGGAATACTGCGACCAACGTCTTTAGCCATCTTCACACCGCACATACATCCGTCCTCCCCGCGTTCGCGAGGATGACGGATGTATGTGCGGGAATAGGCGTAGGTCCGGCAGATTGGCCAAACCTCCGTCATCCTCGCGAAAGCGGGGATCCAGAGTTTTGTGCCGGGCGCAGGCGTGAGCGATGCGCAGAATTGGAAAGCCAGGCCGTACATTCTCTGCAGTCCAACATGTCTGTACGCCGAAAAATTCTGGATTCCCGCGTCCGCGAGGATGACGAATGTATGTGCGGGAATAGGCGTATGTCCGGCAGATTGGCCAAACCACCGTCATCCTCGCGAAAGCGGGGATCCAGAGTTTTGTGCCGAGCGCAGGCGTGAGGGGTGCGCAGAATTCGAAAGCCAGGCCGTACATTCTCTGTAGTCAAACATGTCTATACGCCGAAAAATTCTGGATCCCCGCGTTCGCGAGGATGACGGATGTGTTTTCGGGAATCTGGGTGCGTCTGGCAGATCCCGGACGAGAACAAGCGTTGAGGCGCGCGCAACCGCCCCGATCAGCGCATCTAGTATTTCTCCCCCCTAACCCCCCACAATCGCGCCCCATAACAACAAGCCGAGCGCACTCAGCATGGAAAAACTCCTGGTCGTCGAAGACGCACCCGAAATCCGCGAGATGGTTTCGCTGTATCTGGTCAACGCCGGCTATGAAGTGCTCAGCACCCCTTCGGGCCATGAATGCATGCGCCTGTTCGAGCGGCATCAGCCCGCCGCCGTGATCCTCGATATCGGCCTTCCCGATATCGACGGCCTTACCGTCGCCGCCCAGCTGCGCAGTAAAAGCCCGCAAATCGGCATCATCCTGGTCACTGTGCGTGACGACGATTTCGACCGCGTGGCCGGTCTCGAAACCGGGGCCGATTGCTATATCACCAAGCCCGTCAACCTGCGTGTGTTGCTCGCGCAAATTCGCAGTCTGCTGCGTCGCCGTCAGGGCGATAAGACGGATCAGGATGTGCTGCTCGGTACTTACAAAGTCGATTTGCTGCGCCGCCGAATCAGCGACGAAGAGGGCAGCGATGTGTCGCTGACGGCGGGCGAATTTGCCTTGCTGGTGGGCTTGATCGAGCGGCGGGGCAAGCCGGTCAATCGCAACGATTTGCTCGCCTGTTTGCGCCATGGTCTTGAGAGCGAAGACTCCGGGGATTTGCGCACCGTCGACACGCTGGTGGCCCGGCTGCGGCGCAAGTTGGAGCTCAATTCCAACCGCCCGCAACTAATCCAGACCGTCTACGGCCGGGGTTATAAGCTGGCGGTGCAAGGCGAGATGTCAAACTGATGGCGCCTGGCCGCTGACGGCTGTCAACGGTTGTTCACAAGCATGAACGACCACGACTAGTTCACGTTTGACCGCCCGACCGACAATGCCTGTTGTGGAAAGTTCCCGACAGCGAGGTCGTCATGGTTAAGCGTAATTCCCCCCAGCACCCTGCAGCACAGGCTGTAGCCGCGAGTTTGGGACCGCGCTTCCAACCCAACCGTATCACCGCCGCGCTGCTCGCCAGCCTCGGCGTGATACCGGCATGGGCGACCGCCGCTGGCAACAACATTACCGTGCACGACGGCAACTTTGGTGCCGGCATCGGTTCGGTGTCGGGCATGACCACGGCGACCAACATCGCTAACACCAGCGCCACGGTGACGGACATCACCACCGCCACGGTGCATGGCAATACCGGCTTCAACTCCTTCGGCAACTTTGTGGTCGGCCAGGGCAACACGGTGAATTTGTACGTGCCCACGGGCGCGGCGAATCTGGTCAACCTGGTGCACAACGCCAAGGCCGAAATCAACGGCACGCTCAACGGCATCTCGGCCGGCAAGATTGGCGGCAACATCATTTTTGCCGACCCTAACGGTCTGGTCGTCGGGGCCAGCGGTGTGGTTAACGTCGGCAGTCTGGTGGTCACCACGCCGACCGCCACCGACATGCGCAACCTCGCCACCATCGCCCACGGTGGCACCAGTGCCGAAGCCACGGCCGCCGTTACGGCGCTGACTACCGGCCAGTTCGATGGCGGCAGCGGCACGGTGGAAATCAAGGGGAAGGTCAACACATCCGGCTCGATCAATTTGTTCGCCGCCTCGGCCGTGGTCGCTTCCGGCGCCTCGCTGCAAGCCGGCACCTCGGCGGCCGAAACGGTGTTCGTCAACACCGTGAACCTGCAAGGCGTGAGCGTCGGCACCGGTCTGGCGCAAGCTAATGGCTCGATCAAAATCGTCGGCGAGAACGGCGTGGAGGTCAGCGGTGAGTTGGCCGCGCTAATGGCCGACAACTCGGGCGGCAACGTGCAAATCGCCAGCTCGAAAAAGGTCGAGTTGAAGAACGGCGCGCTGGTCAACACCAGCGGCGCGGCCGGCAAAGATGCCGGTGACGTGATCGTCGAAGCGCCGAGCATTACCGTGGCCAGCGGCGCCAAAGTCAGCACCACCGCCAGTGGCGCCGGCAAGGCGGGCGACATCACCGTGCAAGCGCTGAGCGACATCAGCTGCACTTTCTGCGGTGACGACAACACCACCGCCGCCAACCTGAATTTGTTGCCGTCCACCCCGCGGGCCATTTTTGCCGGCGGCCTGGGCGTTGCCAGCGTCACCCTGGAAAGCGGCTCCACCCTCGACGCCAGCCACAGCACCGACGCCAGCAAGGCCGGCAACGTGACCGTGCAAGCCTTCGCCACCGACCAGCAGTTGGCCGGCTGGACCACCGCCACCGCGAGCGTGAATGTCGGCGGCTTGATCCGTGGCCGCGACATCGTCATCGATGCGCGCAGCAAGGCGATCATCAAACCTTTGTGGGCCAGCAGCCTGCTGAGTCTGGACAACGTGTCGGCGTTCGGCACGCTGTATGACTCGCTGAACACCTACAACCGCGACGATTTCAAGTCGATGCTGGCGGCCAACCCGGCGAACTTCAGCGAGCTGCTGGCGTTGCAAGATTTCATCGGCCTGCAAATTGTCAGCTCCGACGCCACCGTCAAAGTCGCGACCAGCGCCGATCTCAAAGCAGGCAATAACCTCAGCGTCACCGCCGAAAGCACCCGGCAAATCGACAGCAATATCAACGGCAAAGTTGAAGGCCTGAACAGCCTGATTCCGTTTGGTCTGGGTCTGACTTACGGCAGCCTGAAAGGCGAGACCTCAGTGGAAGTAGCCAGCGGTGCCAAGCTCACCGCCGGCAATGACTTGCTGCTCGAAGCCAGCAGCGACAACACCCTCGACCTGGACACCAAAGCGGTCAACAGCCACGACGCTGCCGGCAATGCACTGACCACTATGGGCTTTGCCTTTGGCATGGGCGTGACCGATCTCGACACCCACGTAACGGTGAACAAGGGCGCGCAAGTTGACGTCACCCGCGACATCACCGCCCGCGCGGTGGCCGAGCAAACTCTGAAAAACAACGTGTCGTTCGACGCCATCGGCCTGGGCGCCAGCGGCGGTCCGGCGTTGGCCTTGTCGATGTTCGAGAGCAGCACCCAGGCGCAGTTCAATGCCGACCTGAGCAAGGGCCGCAACCTTAACGTCAGCGCCGTCGACATCATTTACGAGCAAGCCACCAAGGCCGAAGTGAAGGTGGGCAAGGGCTCGTTCGACTTCCTGGTTTCCAAGCTGACCAACCCCTCGATCAGCTTTATCACGCCGAAAATCACCAGCCTGCTGGGCATTACCCTCGACGAAGCGCAGCCCACCAATGGCAGCAAACTGCGCGTCGGTTCGGCGGTCGCGATCACCCTGGCCGAGCACAATGCGCAAGCGCTGTTGGGCGCGGCGAGCAGCAACTCGCTGAGCGTGGATGTCAGTGGCGACGTCAGTGTGCAAGCCCTGCAATACCAGGCCAGCCTGCGCAACACGGCCTCCAGCGCGATCAATTCCAACGTCAAAGAAAAAGACACCGCCGCGCGCTCCATGAGCGTGGCCATGGTTTACGGCCAGTTGCAGCAAACCACCAAGGCGCTGATCGGCGACAACGTCACCGTCAAAGCCAGCCACATCGGCGTGGGCGCCAAAAACGAAGTGCCGATCAACGACAAAGCGGCCGTGTCGTTTGGTAGCCAGAACGAGTGGAGTTCGCTGAGCGATTGGTACAACGGCCTGAAAGACATGGCCAAGGCCGTGAGCAGCCCAGGCGACTTGCCGAGCCAATACGCCAACGCCACCGGCGATGCCGACAAGCTCGGCCTGGCCGGCGCCGTGTCGGTGATGAAGAACGACATCAACGCTGCCGCCTGGGTCGGCGACAACAGCAGCCTCACCACCACCGGCACCGGTGCGTGGAGCAGCGAGCTGTGGCGCGACCTCGGCCCCACCGGCAACCTGCTGAAACTGTGGACGCTGCAAACCGATAACTGGAGCAACACCACGCCCGCCAACGGCAGCAACAACTGGGCGGCTCCGGTCAGCCTGTTGGCCGAAAACCGCGTCGAGCGTCTGGCCGTGGCGGGCAACTTCGGCATTGCCTTGTTTGGCTCCAAATCCGAGAAAGGCAGCGCGGTCGGCGCGGGCCTGAACATCATGCTGCACGACAGTTCGGCGGTCGCCGGCATTGGCGCCGGCACGCAGGTCACCAGCAAAAGCGTGTCGGTGGCGGCGAAGGAAAAAGACCTGCTCATCGGCATCAGCCCGTCGGCCGGCAAAGGCCCGAGCGCGGCGGGCAATGGCTCGCTGGTGCTGGCCCTGATCGACACTACGGTGAATGCTTCGATCAACAACGGCGCCACGGTGAAAGCTGATCGCGTCGACATGGATGCCAAGCACATCCTCGGCCTGTGGAGCGCCGCTGGCGCACTGGGCTTCTCCGAAGACACCGGCGTGGGTGCCGGTATCGCGGTCAATTATGTGAAGACCGACGTGCAGGCGCTGATTGGCGACAACCGCCAGTGGCGCGCCCTGAGCATTCCTGGCGTGCTGGGTGTGTCGTCGACCTGGAATGTCGATGAGCTGGACATGCAGGCCGTATCCAGCGGGCAGAGCGGTGCGTTTTCCCTGGCCGGCGCCGTGGCGCGTACAGACAAGGAAAAGCAGGACGCCGCCACCGCGAACCAAGACGCCTCGGGCGGCGCCGCCAGCAAGGCCACCTCCTTGCTCGGCGCCATCACGCAGGGGCTAGGCGATGTGCTGAGCGAAGCCAAAGCCAAGTGGAACCAAGTTAAAAACATGCTCGACGACGACCCGACGCGTACCGGTGAGGTGCCGCAGTCGTCACTGGCCGTGGCCGGCTCGGTGAGCATCAACGTGTCGCGGCAAACCACCCGCGCGCGCCTCGGCGATATCGTGCTCGACCCACGCGACCCGGCCGTCAAAGGCAGCAAGGTCAACGTGCTGGCGCTGAACCAGACGCACCAGTTCGCCGGCTCAGGCGCAGGCGCCATTACCCTGGCGAAAAACGGCAACCAGTCGCAAACCAGTTCCGCATTGGCCGGCGCCATTGCCGCCAACGCCCTGGCCAACGTCACCACTGCCGAAGTGGTAAACGCCACCCTGAATAACAACGACCTGCTCAAGGTGTACGCCGCCACCGATGGCGACCTGATCGCCATGGGCCTGGGCCTGGCCGCTGCGACAGCGGGTTCGGTTTCCAACGATGCGAAAGCCATTTCCGGCTCGTACGGGCAGTTCACCAACAGCACCGTGGCGCGGGTGCAAAACAGCACTATCGCCGGCCGCGCCAGTGCGCCGAGTACGGTTCAAGTGCTGGCTTACGATCGCTCGCGTTCGCTGATTGGTGGCGGTGCGTTTGCCGGCGCCAAAGGCGCTAGCGGCAGCGCCGTCGGCGCCTCGGTGACGTTGGCCTACATCGCCAACACCATCAAAGCCGAATGGCTGGGCAGCACGGCGAGCGCGTTCGCCACGCTCGATGTCGGTGCCTACAGCGCCACGCAAACCTTGCTCGCCGCCCTTGGCGTAGCCGCGACCTCGGGCGAATCCGGCGCCGCGTCGATTTTCGCCGGTGTGCTCGACAACCAAGTCACTGCCCGCGTCGATGGCTACACGCCAAGCGGCGGCAGTCTGAAAACGTCCAGCCTCACTGGCGGTGCGGTGAATGTGCAGGCGCGCAGCGTCTCCAGCCTTACCGACCTGGACAGCAAATTCGACACCAATGCCGCCGGTACCCTGGCGGGCGCCGACCTCGGCTACGAAGACAGCCTGTCGAGCATCGACGTTAACGCCACCACCACCGATGGCAGCGATTCCGATAACGACGGCCAGTACGACGGCACCACCCACTCGCTGTTCGACGGCAAGGTGTCCGGCGAAGCGATTCTGGGCATCGCCGGTTCCGTGGCCATTGGCAGCAAGAGCGCAGGCGGCGCCGCGTTTGGTTTGATCTACGCCGGTAGCGATTACCTGGCGAGCATGGCCAACGTCAGCACCAACCTCACAGGCGCGTTGAAAGTGGCCGCCTATAACGCCACCGAAGTGTTGGCCGCTGCGGTCGGTGTTGCCGGTTCCGGCAAAGCCGCGTCGTTGGGTTCGGGCACTGCGGTGGTCGACCGTGGCACCGTTAAAGCACAGATTCTCGGCAGCGCCGCGCAACCGCTGAGCATCCAGGCCGGCACGCTTGATTTGTCGGCACAGAAAGCCGGCGGTTATTACTCGCTGGCCGGCGCGATTTCCTTCGGCGGAAAAGGCGCCATCGGCGGCGCTGTGGCGCTGACCGACATCGAACAGACCGTGCAGGCGCAGCTCGCGTATGTCACCGCCACCCTGAGCGGCAACGCGGCCATCGTGGCCGCGCAACAAAGTCAGATCGGCAGCGTGGCCGTAGCCGGCGCAGCGGGTTCCGGCGGCACCGCGCTCACCGGTTCGGTGAGTTACAACCGCATCGCGGGCGCCACCGAGGCGCTGCTGGATCACAGCACCCTCACCGCCAAAGCGCTCAGCGTGTACGCCAGCCAGCCGGGCCTGAGTAACAGCATCTGGTCGGCGGCGGGCAATATTTCCCTGGCCGACGGCGGCGCAGCCATTGGCGCCGCGTTCGCCTACAATCAGTTGAGCGGCACCCGCAGCGCGTTGCTGAGCAACAGCACGGTCAACCTCAGCGGCGATCTCACCGTACTCAGCGGCCTGGACGGCGAAATCTACGGCATCGCCGTGGGCGGCGCCGGCGCCAGCAGCGGTGCGGTGAATATCTCGTCGGTGAACAACGTCATTCTGGGTCAGGACTATGCCGGCATCACCGGCAGCACCGTGACCCAAACCGGCGGCGCCGACCTCAGCGTCAAAGCCAGCAGCGGCAACGGCCTGACCATCGGCTCGCTGGCCGGCGCCGTGACCTATGGCGGCAACGGCTCGTTCGGCGCCGCCTCGGCGGTGAACATCATCAACGCCGACCGCACCGCCACCATCAACGGCTCGACCGTGACCGGTTTCGATGACGCCGTGGTGCGCACCGGCGCCAATCAGGAAATCAACACCATCGCCGTCACGGCGGGTGGCGGCGGCAATATCGCCGTCAACGGCGCGGTCACCACCAGCGTGCTCAAAGGCACTGAAACTGCCTCCGTTATCGGCGGCAGCCTCAGCGCCAATTCGCTGGATGTGCGCGTAGAAGGCAATCGCACCATCAACGCCCTGGCCGCCACCATCACCGGCAGCGGTGGTTTGTCGGTGGGCGCGGCAGACGCCAACAGCCTGATTACCCTGACCCGCGACGCGCGCATTTCCGGCAGCACCCTGACCATCGCCGAGCAACTCGACGTGCAAGCGCGCGGCGCCATGACCGTGCGTTCTGCCGCCGTTGGCGCGGGCGGTTCGAGCAATGCCGCCGTCGGCGCTTCGGTGGCCGTGAACCTGCTGCAAGGCAAAGACCTGGCAACGCTCAGCGGCGTTACCCTGACCGGCGCTGACACCGTCAACGTGCTGGTCGAAGACGGCACGGCCACCGTGAAAACCCTGGCCGGCAACGTGCAAGGCGCCGGCAACGGTGCGGGCGCTGGCGCCGTGGCGGTCACGCAGATCACCCAGGAACGCAAGGCGCTGATCGAAAACAGCAGCCTGACCCTGGACCCCAACGCCAATTTCACCAAGCTCACTGTGTCGGCGTTGACCGCCGCGCAAATCGACACCCTGGCCCTCAGCGGCGCCGGTGCCGGCACGGGCGCGGCGGTGTTCTCCAACACCACCAACCTGATTGGCGCCGTCACCACGGCGGCCATCGACACCAGCAAAGGCAGCGCCGATAACGTAGCGATTACCGCCAAAGACGCGTCGACCATTAACTCGCTGGCCGGCGGCGCGGTCGGCGCAGGCAGCGTCGCGGTCGGCGTGGCAGCAGCGGTCAACCGCATCACCAACCAGATTGAAGCGCGCCTGTCGGGCCACAAAGACCTCAGCACCTGGACCGTCAAGCAACTGCTGGTAACGGCCGGTTCCGACGCGGCGATCAACTCGGCGTCGATCTCGGCCGGCTTCTCCGGCACCGTCGCGGTGTCGGCGGGTATCGCCACCAACCTGATTCAGACCGCCGCCAAGGCGCTGATTAACGGCGGCGCGCTGGTCAAGGCCAGCGAAGACGTGGGCGTGCTCGCCAACAACCGCGACGTGATCCGTTCCGGCGCCATGGTGGTTGCCGGCAGCGGCACAGCCGCCGTGGCCGGCCTGGTGTCGGTCAACCAACTGGAAAGCACCACCGAGGCTGGCATTGCTGGCGCGGCCACGCGGGTCGACGCCTTGGGCGGCGGCAGCAACGGCTTGTCGGTGGACAACGGCATTCTCAGCAACGCGCCCGACGTTAACGCCTGGGCCGATGCCGAACAGTTCAACCCGGTGCTGGACCTGAAAACCGGCCTGGAAACCGTGCACGGCATCGCCGTTCGCGCCGGCTCCTTGCAGCAGCTCGGCCAGTTGAGCCTGAGCACGGCGGTGTCGCTGGTGCCGATTGCCAGCGCTGCCGTCTCCGGCCTGAGCAACACCAGCCTGGTCAGCGGTAAAACCACGGCGTACATCGACGACGCCAAGATCAACCAGGACGCCGGCAACGCCAGCGCCGCCATTGCCGGGCAGCAAGTCAGCGTGGCCGCGTCCAGCCACAGCTTCACCTTTGGCGGTGTGTTCAGCGGCGCGGTGTCCTTGGGCGCCGCAGCCGTTGCAGCGGCTATCGACACGGTGATCATGGACCGCGCCACCACCGCGCGCCTGAGCAACGCCACCGTCAACAGCCGTGGCCAAACGCTGGTCCGCGCCAACTCGACACAAGCGGCAAGCGACATCGTCACCACCCTGGGCGGCGGCATTGTTGGCGTGGCCGGCAGCGGCGGCGTGCTGATTCTTAAAGGCAGCACGCAAGCACTGGTGAACACTGGCAGCAAACTCGACGTCGGTTCGCTGAAGCTCAACGCGGCATCGCTGAACCGCCTGGCGCCAAACGTCGCCACCTTGTCCGGTGGCGCGGTCGGCGCTGGCGCCAGCGTCGGTTATGCCAGCAACCAGAGCCTGGTTCGCGCCTGGATCGGCGAACAGGCCAGCGGCGGCGCACGCACCACCGTGGCCAGCAGCGGCCAGGTCGATGTGGACGCCAGCACCAACACCGGCATTCTCGCCACCGCCACCAGCGCTTCGGGCGGCGGCGCGGCCATGGCCGGTTCCACCGCCGTGGTGATGTTGGAAAACACCACCGAAGCCGGCGTCGGTTACGCCGATATCGGCACCAGCTCTACCTATGCCGGTGGCCTGAGCATTACCGCCAAAGACCGTCTCGATGCGCTGTTGGTGGGCGGCTCGGTGGCGGCCGGCGCCGGCGCTTCAGTCGGTGCAGCGGCCAGCGTATTGGTGGCCAACAGCGCCACCCGCGCGCAACTGCTCAACAGCACCGCGTACCTGAAAAACCAGTTGAACGTCGACGCCCAGCGCGAAGTGGATGCCACGCTGAAAACCGTAACCGCCAGCCTCTCGGGCAACTCGGCGTTGGGCGGCAGCATCGGCCTGTTGCTGCTCGGTTCCGGCGTGCTGACGCAGGAAGGCAGCAACCCGCTGGACGAACTCGACAACGGCGGCAACGGCACCTTGAGCCTGAGCGACAAACTCGGCTCGCACAGCAACGCCAACCTCGATTACCAAACGGTCAATCAGCCGGCCAACGGCGACCGCGCCACGCTGACCACCACCAGCAACAGCAGCGACACCACGCGCCTGAACACGGCCACCAGCAACGTGGCGGTGAAGTCGCGCCTGCAGAACACCAATTACAAGCAGGAAACCGTTGCCCGCGTCAGCGCCAGCACGGTCAAGGTCAACGGCGCCAGCAGCGTCACGGCCAGCGACAAGCTCTATTCCAGCAACCTGGCGGGCAGCGCCGTGGTTGGCGGCGCCGCGTTTGGCGCGGGCATCGCCTACACCTTGTCCAACGCTCGGGTAATCGCCGAAGTGCTGGGCGGCAGCCTGACCACCAACGGCCTGACGCTCAACGCCGTGGCGCAAAACCTCAACACCTCGCCAGCGGTCACGGTGAAAGCCATCACCGGCACCGGCGGCCTGGGCATTGGTCTGGGCGCGGCCATTGGTGTGGCGACGCTGAACAACCTGGTCAACGCCAACCTCGGCGGCACTGTCTCCAGCAGCGGCGTGTTGAACGCCTCGGCCAGCGACAAACAAGCGCTCGACGTGCAAGCCCTCGGTGTAACAGCCGGCGGCCTCGGCGGCGCCGGGCTGGTGCTGGGTGTGGCGGCGCATAACAGCAGCGTGACCACCAACGTGGCGGCCAGCTCGACCTTGAGCGGCACCGATGTGTCGCTCTCGGCCACCTCGCAAGCGCCAGTGACCCTCAAGGCGCAAGGCGCTGCCGGTGGTTTGCTGGTGGGTGTGAACGCGGCGGTGATCACCGCCAAAGACCTCAGCAGCGCCACCGTATCGGTGGGCAATAACGCCAGCGTCACGGCCAGCAACGCGCTGACGGTGAAGGCCGAAGCCAGCCCGCAGCTGAAGGCCGAAAGCCTCAGCGTGGCATTGGGCGGCCTGGTGTCCGCCGGGGCGTCGGTGATTGATGCGCTGGCCAAGGCCAGCACCAGCGTGACCTTTGGCGGCGGCGCGCTGCTGCAAGGCAAAAGCGCAACGGTTAATAGCGTGATCACCCAGAACGGCACCAACGACACCGTCAATGTTCACGGTTTTGGCGTCAGCGGCGGCGTCGGCGTGTCGGCCAACGCCGTGGTCGCCAGCGCCCGCAACGAAAGCACCAGCCTGTTGCAAAGCCAGAACAGCACCCGCTTCGTCGGCGTGGGCGGCGGTAACTGGACATTCGCCGCCGGCACCGACGTGGTGCAACGCGCGTCCGCCGAAGGTTACGCCGCCGGCCTGTTGGCCGTGGGCGCCACCGTGGCCCAAGCCACCGCCGACACCAGCACCCAAGCGCTGGTCAACGGCGTGTTTAGCGGCAGCCTGGGGGCGCTCAACGTATCGGCCAACTCCAGCGTCGATAACCTGGCCAGCTCGGTATCGGGCCAAGGCGGCCTGGTCAGCGGCGCGGCAGCCGTGGCAAAAACCTGGGACAACAGCACCACCAAAGCGGCGCTGTATGCCGTAGGGGATAGCGGCACGGCCGCCTCGTTCAGCGCGGTGAATCTGGCTTCGTATCACCTGTCGACCTTCAACAGCTTCGTCAACAGCATCAACGCCGCCTTGCTCGGCGCCAGCGGCGCGCACGCCACCAACAGCATCAACCTGACCACCACCAGCGACTTGGTGGGCGGCTCTTACGTGACCACCCGCGCTTACGAGCAAAGCGCGCGCAGTGACGTGATCAAACCGGACAGCGCCGATTTCAACGTGGTGTCCGGGTCGGGCGGTGTGGTCGATGCGGCAGCGGCATTGAGCAGCAGCGCCGTTAACCTGACCACGCAAAGCAACCTGGGCGACGGCGTGCGCCTGACCCTGGCGGGTGACTGGCGTAACCCGAAGCACATGAAAGTGCAGGCCTACAACTACGTGTATGGCCGCGACAAAGTGAAGCTCGACAGCGGCGGCGCGATCTCCATCGCCAAGGCCGATTCGAGCATTGAGGTGAAGCAGTCCAACGCCAGCGTGTCGGTGGGCAAAAACGCCGACATCTGGAGCGTCGGCGATGTGGTGTTGTCGTCCAGCGGTCTGTACGACATCGACGCCCGTGCCAACGCCAAAACCTACGGCCTGGCCGGCGCCGCGATGGGCAACAGCCTGGCCAAGGTCAGCGCCAACTACACCGTGCTGGTGGACAGCAACGCCAAGCTCTTCAGCTATGGCGACACCAAGCTCTACAGCGGTTTCGACATCAGCGGGGCGATGAACAAAGCCACCCTGACCGCGCGCACCGACCTGTGGAACAACACCGCGTTCCCCGTGGTGAACGACCCCGAGGCCGAAGCCAACTACCAGCGCAACAGCAATGTCACCGTCAACGCCGGCAGCAGCTTGCGCAGCGTGGGGGACATTTACGCCTACGCCGGTACCGGCTACGGCGTGCTGACCGGTGAAGGCATCGGCAAAGACCTGTACCGCGAAGCGGCCGCGGCGTTGATCAAGGCGCTGGGCGGCAGCGTGTCGCTGGACATCACCGGCGGCAAAACCGTGCTCAACGCCGGCCTGGCCAAAGTGACCGTTAACGGCACGATGGAAACCGGCGTGTACAGTCAGCAAATTTTGCACATCACCGGCCTCAAGTACCTGGTGGATGGCGTGGTGGTGGACCCGAAAAACGTCACCGCCAGCACCACCGGCAACCTGACCGTGCTGCCGGTGTTCAGCCAGATCAGCGACGGCATCACCTGGAACATGACCAGTGGCGATTACTCGCAACTGCTGACTGCCCGTGTGGCGCAGCTGCAATCGCAGCTCAGCAACTACGGCCTCTCGCCGTTGGAGAAAGCCGCGTTCCAGGCAGAGCTCAACCTGCTCAACCAGACCCTGCACAAGCTCTACGTGCAAATGGGCGGCACCGCAGCCGACGGCACGCTGCCAGGTCAGCTCAACGTGCTGATTCTGAACGTCGATCCGATTCTGGCGCGCCCGGGCAATATCTTCGTCAAGGGCGATCAACTGGTGGGCAGCGGCGCGCTGCATGCACCGGGCGACGCCAAAATTGAAATCATCAACGACAGCGCGGCGTTCCTCAGCCTGGCGGGCCTGGAAATTCCAAACCGCGAGGGCGGTCAGCTGTTGTTCAACGACACCAAGATGCTCAACAAGGCCGGCATCACCTCGGCCAACCGAGGCAACGCGGCGGCCAACTTCAACGTCATCGAAGTGGCAGAAAACTCGGCGGCGCCGGTGATTACGGTGAAGAACACCTTCAACCCGGCCAACGGCATCGTCGACAGCTCGGGCCTGAAAATGCCGGCGCCGGATATCTATGTGCAGGGCACCATCAACAACAAGCGTGGCCTGATCGATATCACCGCCAGCTACGGCAGCATCTACGCCAACGCCGACATCCGCGGCCAGAGCCTCAAGCTCACCGCCGGCCAGGATTTCGTGCTCAATAACCTCGACGCCTTCACCCACATGGGCGGCGACCCGGCGAGCAACAACGCCAACGGCGTGCTCAAAGGCCCGGCTGCGGGCAGCGGCGTGGTCGCCGGCAACAACGTGGTGATCAACGCCCTGTACCTGAACATCAACGGCCTGGTGCAGAGCGGTGTGCAGGATTGGAGCGTGACCCTCAACGACGCCAACTTCGCCGCGCTCGATGGCCTGCGTGCAGCGTGGAAACGCGGCGGCGCGGCCATCGTGCAACTGGCAACCACCGACGCCCGCAGCGGCGCCATCGGCTACAGCTACAACTTCCTCACCGAGAGCATCGTGCTCGACAAAGTGGAAGTGGCGGGCGGCTACATGGAGCTTTCCGGGCACATCATGAGCACCGGCAACGGCGCGCTGAAAGTGCTCGACGGCTACAGCCAGGTGAAGGTGGTGAACAACACCACGCGCCAACTGAACATCACCGGCATCGACCTCGGCTCAGGCGTGGAAGGCACCCTGCGCATCAACGACGTGGGCCGAGTGGCGGCCAACCCGAACGACGTCTGGTCGACCATTTACACCCACGCCGGCAACGCCGTGCAGCAATACGAAGGCTGGAGCACCGCGGTGAAAGCCACGTCGCAGTACCTGGTGAAAACCACCAACGGCCGCGACACCAGCTACAACACCACCGACAACCGTTCCTACGTGTGGCTGCAAGGTCGCGACACCAGCGACACCACCACCAAGGTCGAGTACTGGGACGAGTTCTGGGGCTTCGTGCCCTCAGGCGACGGCTCCACCCTGAGCCTCAACACGGTGAAAGGCGCCAGCACCCCGATTGAAGGCGCCGAGTACATGGGCGACGCCAGCAACGTACCGGGCGGTTTGGCCACCGGCGCGGTGAAAACCCAGGCGGACGAACGCTACGCCACCACCGGTGCCGAAGTGATCCGCAAAGACATGGGCGGCTACTGCAAGAAGCACTTCATCTGGTGCCAGGTGTACCGCACCACGCGCACCACCGTGACCCAGCAAGGCTTCAAGGAAATTGACCGCTACACCGTGCGCGCCGACTCCGACATCGCCGTCAGCTTCATCGGCTACGACGCCGGCAAACTGGACGTGACCTCGTACGGCAACGTCAGCCTGCTCGGCTCGCTGTTCAACGAAAGCGGCACCACCAGCATCACCCTCAACGGCGGCAAGGCACTGACCCAAGGCTCGAACGCGGTGCTGATTTCCGCCAAGGACCTGAACCTGTCGGCCGGTGCCCTGGGCGATGCGGCGCAAGCGCTGCGTGTGCAGGTGAGCAACAACCTGTCGGCGGTGGCCAGCAACAACATTTACCTGCAAGGCATCAAGGCCACCGGTTCGGCGGGCCTGAACCTCAGCGCCCTGCAAGCCGGCGGCAACGTTAACGTCAGCACCCAGGGCGACCTCACCGCTAACAGCGGCGTGGTGGTCAAGGGGCAGGGCATCAGCTTGCAGGCGGCCGGCAACATCGGCGGCGCCAACACCGTGCTCAACCTCGACACCGGCAGCCTCAGTGGCTCGGCGATGCTCAAGGCCGTGGCCGGTGGCGATATCTATGTAGAAGAAACCAGCGGCGATTTGTGGCTCGACCAAGTGCTGGCCGGCGGCAACATCGGCATCAAAGTGCGCAACGGCGACCTGCTCGATGGCAACACCACGGTCAGCTACGACGAGCGCAAGCTCAGCGAAATGCAGGCGTTGTGGAACAGCATGGGCCTCACCGGCACGCAGGCTGCCGACGCACTCGCCGCGCAAAAAACAGCCTTGCTCGAAGCCGGCAATCAGCGTTACTCGCAGTACTGGGCCAAGCGTGGCCTGAGCCTCGACAGCAACACCGGCGTGTGGTCAGCGAATGCCTTCGACGCCAATCAGGCGCTGCTCAGCGCTACCCAGATCACGCAACTCAAGGGCCTGGGCTGGACCGATGCGCAAGTCACCAGCGAACAAGCCCGTCGCGTGGCCGATTACACCGCCATGAACGCCGAGTTCGGCGGCAAGAGCTACCACGAGAATTACCAGTACGCCCTGAGCGACGCGCAGCTGACGCAAATGAACAGCACCGCCGCCTGGACCACCGACCAGCTGCAATTCTCCATTGCCGCCAGCTTGCTTAACCGTGGCAGCAGCTCTTCGGCCACCCACGAAGCGATGAACATTTCCGGCAAGAACGTCACGCTGCAGGCCAACCGCATCGGCAAGGCGCTGGACGCCGACGTGCAGTTCGACCTCAGCAACGGCGGCGGCGCCAACCTGAGCACCGCACAACGTGCGGCCCTGGCCGGTGCCGAGCAGGACGACATTTACTTCGATGACACCAACCCGCTGAAATTCAGCGTGGTGCAGCGCGACGACGTCAACGTCACGGCCACCGGCACCATCACCGCCACGGCCAATGGCGACGTCTACCTGGGCGGCCAGCAAGACTTCAACATCTACAACGTCAAAGGCCAGACCGTCCGCATTAAAACCGACGGCAACATCGAAAGCGCCAACGGCAGCAACGTGGTCGTCACTGGCCATGATGTGGTGCTGGAAGCCGGCAACGGCGCCATCGGTGGCAATGGCGGCTTGAACACGCAAATCGACGGCAACCTCACCGCCCGCGCCAACCTGATCAACCTGATCAACCATGGCGACCTGTCGGTGCAGCGCCTCACCGGCGTCGACTCGCTGACCCTGAAAGTGATCGGCAACCTGAAGTCGGCCAGCCAACTGGGTGAAAACCTGTTGGGCGGCGCGGTGAACCTGAACGTCAGCGGCAGCGTCGGCACGCTCGCCGATCGCATTCAGATCGGCACCGGCGGCGTTAACGACCGCATCAAACTGGACGTCGGCGGAAACGCCTACATCGGCGGCCTGCAAGGCACCGCCAGCCAGGCCGGCGTGCTGCGCATGGGCGATGTGAACGTGGGTGGTCTGCTCGACATCGGCCAAACCCGCGACCTGCTGCAAAGCGGCGACTTCAGCCTGGGCGGCCTGTACCTGACGCTCGGCGGCCAGTGGAACATGGCCTCCGGCGCCTCGGTAACCGCCAGCAACGGGCTGTTCGCCGATGTGACCGGCACCGCGACCCTGGGCGACCTGACCACCACCGCCAGCGCCGCCGACCTGGACATCAGCGCCTACAGCTTCGCCGCCAGCGACGCCAACAGCCTGTGGAAAACCCAGAACCTGCTGCGCCTGAACGCCTACGGCGGCAACATCGGCGCCAGCAGCCGCTACCTGACCCTGTCGGGCAAGGCGCTGGACGTCGCCGCCACCACCGGCGCGATCTACGCCAACCTGGCCGCAGGCATCAGCAGCGGCGCCTTGCTCAGCGCCGGCAGCCAGTTCCTCAACAGCCTCGGCGACCTGAGCCTTACGAGCGTGACCAGCAACAACGCCAGCGTGCAATTGCGCGGCACCGGCCTGGTCAACATCGGCAGCCTGAAAGCCAACAGCAACCTCGACCTGCAAGGCGCCAGCCTGACCCTGGGCAGCGCCGAGGCGACTACCGGCAATGTGCTGATGGACCTCAGCGGCGACCTGATTGCGACCACGTTGAAAACCGGCGGCGTGTGGACCCTGACCAGCGCCAACGCGGATATCGGCACGGCCACCGTTACCGGCACGTCCAGCCTGACCACCGCTGGCGATCTGAAACTGAAGTCGCTGACCAGCGGCGGGAATGCCGACCTGAACATGGGCAGTGGCTCGGCGATTGGCGATCTGCACGTCACCGGCAACCTGGATCTGCAAACCGCAGGCCTGCTGAACCTGACCACCGCCACCACCAGCGGCTCGATGGCCCTGCGCCACACCGGTCCGGCGCTGACGCCTGCGACCCAGCTGACCTATGGCGACCTGAGCGTAGGCACCACGTTGAATGTGAATGGCCTCGGCGACTGGAAAGGCGGCAACGCGCAGGTAGCCGGCGATGCCACCTACGACGTTGGCTCGGCGGACCTCGCCAGCGTGGTGAGCAACACCGGCAAGCTGTCGCTGAAAGCGGGCGGGTTGTTTGCGGCGGATGCGTTGGACAGCAAAACGCAGTCGGTAGACCTGGAAGCGGGTTCGGCTGTGCTTGGCGCAGTAAATGCGGGGACCACGTTAACCGCCAATACCAATGGCAACCTGACGATCTCCACTGGGCGCAGTGTTGGTGATCTGACCTTGACCACCACGGCCGGCTCGCTGGGCACCATCAGCTTCGGCGAGAAAGCCGATGCCTCCAAGAACGGTGTGCTGGATTTGGCGCACCTGAAGTCGGATGCAAACATTCTGGTGGTTACCGATGGCGACGTAGTCGGTGGCAACGCCGAGGCTAACAAGCTGGTGAAGCTGGTAGGCCGCAATCTTTATTTCGGGCGTGTGCAGAGCCTGGATGAAGATGTGTTTCTGCAAGCCACCGGAACCCCGGATGTGGATCCGAGCAAAAGCCACGGCAATATCATCGGTTTGAAAGTCGAGGCTGACCGGGACGTGGCGATCATCGCCAACGGCGATATGTCGATGCCGGATGTGAAATTCGGCGGCACCTATTCGCTCAAGGCCGGCCGCGATCTGACGGTTGGCGTAGGCGGTAACCTTAACCTTAATGGCGTCGCCGAAGCGGGCCGCGACCTGAGCTTTGTAATCGGCAAGGCCGTCGATTTGCAGGCCGTGAAAGCTGGCCGCAATGCCAGCATTCAGTCGGGTGAGTACATCAACATCAGCCAAGGCGTGACGGCCGGCGGCAATATCTTGCTGACGGCGGGCAACGGGGATATCACCGTCGGCAGCGGCATCGTTTCTACTGGCCTGCCCTACAACGGCGTCAGCCAGACCGGGGATATCGTTCTGAATGCCTCGGGCAACATCACCACGCCGTTGATCTCGGCTGCCAAAGGTCACATCAGCGCCGTGTCGGGCAACGAAATGCGCGTCAACGACCTCGCCTCCAGCCGCTTCATCGACCTGCTCGCACGCGGGCTGATCGAAGTGAAAGGCACCAGCAGCAGCCTCGAAAACCAGACCTGGCGCTCGACTGACGACAGCATTTTCTTCGACCGTCTGGTGGCGGGCGGGCAGGTGCTGCTCGACAGCCTGACAGACACAACCGGCCGTGAGCTGAGTGCCGACCAAGGCGCCCGTGTGAACGCTGGCTGGCGCAATGGCGTGGCGACAAACGCCAGCATCGTGCTGGCCAAGGCCACCGCGCCAACCTTGAGCTTGTGGTCGGGCAACTTGGTTCGCGTAGCGGATGCACGCATCGGCAACTCGGTGGCGCTGCACGGCGCCGACATTGGGCTGTACGGTCGCCACACCGGCGCCGGCCAACTGAATCTGTGGGTAGAGGGCACAGGCGAGGCGAATGCCAAGCGCTTTATCACCGAGCTGAACGCGGCCGACATCGTCTCGCCGCGCTTGCACGCCGTGGACAGCAGCATCACCACCACCGGCCAGAAAATCGACCTGCGCGATGCCGCTGGCGTCGACTTCCTCAAGCTCTACACCGCCGCCGCCACCGTGCTGATGGACAACCTGTCGCCGCTGTATCAACCGCTGGCGGATGTGCAGCTGTATGAACTGGATAAAGCCTTCCAGCTCAAGCAAGACGCCATCACCAGCACCACCGACGCCTACGTACTGCACCGCAAGTACACGCACTTGGTGTTGCTGACCAACTTCAGCGAAACCCACGCGGCCACGCCGTCTGAAACCGGCGTGACCACCCAGCGCACCACGGCCGCCAGCTTTAGCGAAGGACAGATGTCGCAGGGCCTGGCAGCACAGCGTCTGGCGTCCATTTTGAATACGTTCAAAGCGGGCAAAGCACCGGAACAGACCTGGCAGCCGAACTGGAACCAGATGCGGATGGATTCGCGCATGAACATGAATGACAGCCAGCAACCGCAATACAGCGTCGTGCCCGGCCAGGAAACAACGGACGGAGCAACCAAGTGGGATCTGTAATCAAGCGGGTAGTAATCGGTGGGCTGACGGCGTTATGGCTGGTGGGTTCGGTTCAGGCCGCGACGTTGCCCAGCGGCGTGCCTGCGGGCATTCCGGGGCAGGTCGACCCAACGCTGCAGCGTCAGCAGATCGAACGCATTCAGCAGCAACGTATCGACGAAGAACGCGCCAAGCGCACGCAAGTGCCGGCGCTGCGCGGCGATATGCCGGCCGACCAGGTGCTGCCCGAGCAGGGCGAGCAGTTTCAGCTCAGCGGCGTCAGCTTTAACGCATCGGGGTTTCTGTCCAAGGAAGCGCTGGAAGGCATCGCTCAGAAATACGTGGGGCGGCCGGTCAGTTTTGCCGATTTGAATGCGCTGTTGCGTGAGGTCAACGCCTTGTACGAGGCGGGCGGCCAGCTCACGGCGCGCGCCATCATCCCGCCGCAAAACCTGGAAAACGGCGTGCTGAAAGTGGTGCTGGTGGAAGCCAAGGTCGATGAAGTGACCTGGCAGGACCGAAAATCCGTGGACGAGGCGTTTTATCAAAATCGCCTCAGCGTCAGCAAAGGCGAAACCCTGGATAGCACGGCGCTGATGACTTCAATTCAGCGCTTCAACGCCACCACGCCAGGGCCGCAGGTGAGCGCCAGTCTGGCGCCGGGGCAGAGCTTCGGCACCACGCGGGTCGACATGCAGGCATTCGAGCCTGACCCTTTGCAGTGGTCGCTGTTCGTCAACAATTACGGCAACGAAAGCACCGGCCGCGAACAGTACGGCGGCACGCTGAACTGGTTTTCGCCAACCGGCGTAGCCGATGCCTTGAGCGCCGTGGCGGTGGCCACCGACGGCTCGGAATACGGCAGCCTGCGTTACAGCCGTCCGGTGAACCGCTACAACGGCGTGGTGTACGTGGAAGCGGGCGCCAACACGTTGCAGATTCAGACTGGTCCGCTGGCCGCACTGAACATTGAAGGCGAATCGCAAACCTACGGCCTGGGCTACGACCATCCGTACTGGGTGAACGAGCATTGGCAGTGGCTCGGCGGCGTGGGCTACAACCATCAAGAATCGGAAACCACCATCGAGAGCCTGACCCTCAGCGAAACCAGCGCCGACGAAATGCTGCTCAAAGGCCAGGTGGAATACCGCGACGCGCCTTGGTACGTGCGCTACGAACAGCGTCTGCGTCAGGCCAATACCGACAACCAGACCACCGGCGAAAGCGGCAGCTACCAATTGTTGAATGGCAGCGCGTACGTAAGCCGCAATGTCGGTAAGGAGTTTCTGATAGTGGGGCGCTTCGGTTGGCAGTACGCCAGTGATACTGAGACTCTGCCGTCCACTTTGCTATACCAGTTTGGTGGTATCAGCAGCGTGCGTGGTTACGAACCAGGGGTTATCGCATCGCCGCAAGGCATGACGCTGAATCTGGAGAGTTACTGGAACCTCAGCGAACGTTGGCAGCCTTTCGTGTTTTTTGACTACGGCCGCGCCATGGAACTGGGCACCGCCGATGTCGACCTGCAAAGCGTCGGCGCCGGGCTCAACTTCAATTGGGGCAAACATTTAAGCATCAGCCTGGTTGCAGCCAACACCCTCAAGGACGTGGTGGCGGATCAGGACAGCGGCCAGGTTCTGGCCCAGATCGTCATTCGTTAAAACAGAATTTTCAGGAGTTACTGCATGACCACCTTGTTGCTTTACAAAGACATCAAAGCCCTTAACCGCGACGAGCACAAAAGCCTCAAGCTCGCCGGCCTCAACAACAGCGAATTCGCCGCCAGCACCCACCTCGTTCCGCTGGCCGGCCTGGAGTTCTTCCAAGCCGCACGTCATTACCCAATCGTATTTATCGGCGAAGGCGAAAACGCCATGCCAATCGCCTTGCTGGGCCTCAAAGAAGGCCACAACGGTTACGTCGGCGCCGACCAGCAATGGGCCGAAAACACCTACATTCCTGCCTTCGTGCGTCGCTACCCGTTCGTGCTGGCCCAAGACGGCGCTGAGAACTTCACCGTGTGCTTCGACGCCGCCTACCCCGGCTGGAACGAAGCCGAAGGCCGCGAGCTGTTCACCACCGAAGGGCAGAACAGCGAATTCCTCGAAGAGATGATTCAGTTCCTGCAAAACTTCACCGCCGAAATGGAGCGCACCCGCCGCTTCGTCGCCAAGCTCAACGAACTGGAATTGCTGGCTCCTCGCTCACTGAAACTGAGCCACACCAGCGGCGAATCGTTTGTCCTGAGCGACTTCCTGGCCGTTGACGAAGAGAAATTCCTGGCCTTGGCGGACGAGCATGTTCTCGATCTGCACCGCTCGGGCTTCCTCGGCTGGATCTACGCCCACTTGACCTCGCTGGGCAACGCCAACCAACTGTTCGTGCATTACCTGGCCAAGAAAGCCGGCGAACAAACCAAGCACTGATACTGCTTTGGATGTGAAGAAAACCGGGCGTTGAGCCCGGTTTTTTTATGGGCGTTACCCCGGTTTTTTCGTCGCTCATTCGCGGCCAGAACAATCCTCGGGGAAAGCCGCGCTCGGAGTGATCCTGCTTATTTTCAACACCATTGGCTTCAACCTGCTCCCTGCCCAATGGGCCGCCTGGCACTGCCTTGCGGCCATAGAGGCAAAGGACAGGTTGTTGAAGTCAATGGAGCAGAATCAACGTGAATTTTCCCCTCGAAACCACTCAGGCAACGTCGTTGGGTTGGGTGCAGAAAGACAGCGCAACCGGCACTGAACCGACGTTTGCACCAGCCGCCGCGCCAAGCGCTTCGCTGGACATATCACCGCAAGGCGCCTATCCCGCACCGGGGCTGCGCGAAGCGCCTTCGGACCAGCCGGTTACGTTGCACCTGGGCTTGTTCTTCGACGGCACCGGCAACAACAAGCTCAACGCCGCTGCTGCTCAGTGCACGGCCAGCGCCGCGAACCTGGACCCAGGCGCGGCAAATACCCTGCGAACGCTCGGATGCACCGACGCCGGCGCCGCGCCGAATACCAGCTATGGCAACGACCTGAGCAACATTGCGCGCCTGCATGACCTGTATCCCAATCATGCCGAGGAACCGTTGCCGGCCGATGCCGAGACGGCGTATCTGCCGGTGTATATCGAGGGCATCGGCACCCGCAGCGGTAGATCCGACTCCCTTTTCGGTGAATGTACGGGCCGTGGCAGCACCGGTGTGCTGGCCCGCGTGGAGCAGGTTCCGGTGTTGGTGGTCGAGCAAATGCGCAGGCTGCGAAAACAAAATCCGAGGCTGGTCATTCGCGACATTGTCGTTGACCTGTTTGGCTTTAGCCGGGGAGCCGCCGCAGCCCGGTATTTCGCCAACGATTTACGCAAAGGCCCGGCGTCTGCACTGGCGCGTTTTATCCCCCCCGGCTCGGTGTTGCTGCCCCAGGAGTTTGACTGGCGTATCGGCCACGATCTGGCGCTGAACTTCATTGGCCTGTTCGACACGGTCGCGCACCTATCCGAACCGCTGTTGATCGCCTTTAACGCCTCAAGTGCCGACAACGCCGGGGTCCCGTTGCATCTGCCAATGGGCTGCGCGCGCGCCATCGTGCAGTTGGCGGCCCGCGATGAATACCGGCGGAACTTCGCGCTGACGCGCACCGACTACGACGTCGAGGTGCCGGGCAGCCATTCCGATGTGGGCGGAAGTTATCGGTCCGTCGTGACGGAAAGGGTGCTGCTGAGCAGACCAGACAGTGCTTGCTGCCCCGTCACAACCGCAAACGAACACAGCCAAGCCTGGCAGCGAACGCAGGCCCACCTTGAGCGCACCCGGGCGCAGTGGTTGAGGTATTTCGCGCCCGAAGAATTGAGCGTTGTGACCTGGGATGTGCCTGTGCCTGGGCGGGAAAAGGGGCAAGTCGCGCAAAAGCGGGTGTATGCCGCCTTGCGTGGTAGCCGGCAGGTGCGCGGTGAGTTATCGCTTGTGTATTTGCACGCTATGCGGGCAGCGGCCGAGCGTGCCGGGGTGGCGTTCAAGCCCATCACCGCTCCTGGCCTCGCGGTGCCCGCAGAGCTGCACGGCATTGCCGATAAGCTTCAGGCCGCCGTGCTGGGCGAAGCCGGAACGGGGTTGTCCGATGCGGAGTACGCGCTACTGCGACGTCACTACATTCATCTTTCAGCGAATTGGAACGCGGCGCTCGGGCGCGGTAACAGTCGTTTCGACGCGGTCTTCATCAACCGCCCCGCCAAAGGCAATCAGCGGACGTTTTATGGCAACGAATAACGCGCTGATGCTGGCGTCGCGTCGGCGACCGACGCGACGCCAGCGAGCCCCGTTACTGCAATACGACGATGCTTTCCCCCGTCATTTCTGCGGGCTTGGGCAAGTCCATCAACGTCAGCATGGTCGGCGCCACGTCTGCCAACACGCCGCCTTCACGGATCGTCAGCGCACGTTTGCCGACGTAAATGAACGGCACCGGCTCACAGGTATGCGCGGTGTGCGCCTGGCCGGTACTTTCGTCTTCCATTTGCTCGACGTTGCCGTGGTCGGCAGTAATCAGCGCTTCGCCACCGACTTTGTCCAGCGCGGCGACGATGCGACCGACGCATTCGTCCAGGCATTCCACCGCTTTTACGGCCGCCGAGAACACGCCGGTGTGGCCGACCATATCGCCGTTGGCGTAGTTGACCACGATGACGTCGTAGCGCTGTTGTTCGATGGCTTCAACGATGCGGTCGGTGACGATGGGCGCGTTCATTTCCGGCTGCAAGTCGTAGGTGGCTACTTTGGGCGACGGGATCAAAATGCGCTCTTCACCTTCGAACGGTTCCTCACGGCCTCCCGAGAAGAAGAACGTCACGTGGGCGTATTTCTCGGTTTCGGCGATGCGCAGTTGGGTTTTGCCATTCTTCGCCAGGTATTCGCCGAGCACGTTGTCCAGGCTGCTGGCAGCGAAGGCGATGGGCGCTTTGATGCTGGCCGCGTACTGCGTGAGCATCACGAAACTGGCCAACGCCGGCGCACGGGCGCGGGCGAAGTCAGCGAAGTCTGGCTCGACAAACGCGCGCGTCAGCTCGCGGGCGCGGTCGGCGCGGAAGTTCATAAACACCACGGCGTCGCCGTCTTCAACCTGGGCGGGCGCGCCAATGCGGGTGGCCTTCACGAACTCGTCGCTCTCGCCACGGGCGTAGGCCGCTTCGAGCGCGGCTTGAGCGTTGGCCGCTTCGAACTCGGCCTTGCTGTCGACGATCAGGCTGTAAGCCTGCTCGACACGGTCCCAGCGGTTGTCACGGTCCATGGCGAAGTAGCGGCCAATAATCGTAGCGGTGCGACCTTTACCGAGTTTGGCGAAAGTTTCGTCCATCAGTTGCAACGAAGGCTGGGCGCTTTTTGGCGGCGTGTCGCGGCCATCCAGGAAGGCGTGCAGGTAGATTTTTTCCGCGCCACGCTGGGCCGCCATTTCGGCCATGGCCGCCAAGTGGTCTTGATGGCTATGAACGCCGCCGTCAGACAATAGGCCAAGAATATGCACAGCCTTGCCGGCGCTAACCGCTGCGTCGACGGCGGTGACCAAGGCGGGATTGCTGAAGAAGTCGCCGTCACGGATGGCTTTGGTCACGCGGGTGAAGTCTTGATAAACCACACGGCCGGCGCCGAGGTTCATGTGGCCGACTTCCGAATTGCCCATTTGGCCGTCCGGCAAACCGACGTCCATGCCGCTGCCGGAAATCAGCCCGTTGGGCTGAGTGGCACGCAGATGGTCGTAGACGGGGGTGTTTGCGGCATAAATGGCGTTGGACTCGGGGCTGTCACTGTGACCGAAGCCATCGAGGATGATTAGCACCAGTGGTTTGGGCGTGGCAGTCATTATCCGGCTCGCTTTTGGCAATGGGAGATCGAGGTTTTACCTGAGGAAATGCGGTGAAGGATTGTTCACCCGCGTATTAGTTTTCCGTCAGGCTAAAAAGGTTCGGCATTTTAAAGCGAAGTTGGCGGCTACGTCACCGCTGGACGGGGTTTGGCCACCCTTGGGGGCTGTGTATACTGGCCGACATTTTGCCGTTCTGGGACTTATTGATGCTCGCTCACCTGATTGAATTTGCTACCAACCACTACGTGCTCAGCAGTATTTTCGCGGTGTTGCTGGCGTTACTGATTTTCACCGAATTGAGCAAAGGCGGCGCCAGCTTGAGCACGCGCGAGTTGACTGCACTGGTCAACTGTGACGAAGGCATCGTGCTTGATGTTCGCCCGAACAAAGATTTCGCCACTGGGCATATCGTCGGCGCGGTGAATATTCCGTACGACAAAGTGGCCACTCGCGTTGCCGAACTGGAGAAGTACAAGGCGAAAACCATCATCGTGGTCGACGCCCTGGGCCAACACGCCGGCGCCGTCGCCCGCGATCTGAAAAAACTCGGTTTCAATGCGGCCAAGCTGTCTGGCGGAATCTCCAGCTGGCGCAGCGAAAACCTGCCAGTGGTGAAGTGATATGCCTGCCGTCATCGTTTATTCCAGCGCTTGGTGCCCGTACTGCATCCGCGCCAAACAGTTGCTCACCAACAAAGGTGTGGCGTTCGAGGAAATCAGCGTCGACGGCAAGCCCGATGTGCGCGCTGAGATGACCCGCAAAGCCCGCGCCACCTCCGTTCCGCAAATCTGGATCGGCGCCACCCACGTCGGTGGCTGTGACGACCTTTACGCCCTGGAGCGCGCCGGCAAGCTGGACGCACTGCTCAAGGGGTAACGCCCCGAACGAATCTGTACGCACTTAACGATAAGAAGGTTTTGCACATGACTGATCAAGTGACCAACGAAGGCGCTGCTCAAGGCGCTGAAAACCCACAATTTTCGCTGCAACGCATCTACGTGCGCGACCTGTCGTTCGAAGCACCGAAAAGCCCGGAAATCTTCCGTCAGGAATGGGCGCCAAGCGTTGCCATGGACCTCAACACCCGCCAAAAGGCCTTGGAAGGCGACTTCCACGAAGTGGTGTTGACCCTGTCGGTTACCGTTAAAACCGGCGAAGAAACCGCCTTCATTGCTGAAGTGCAGCAGGCCGGTATCTTCCTGATCAAGGGCCTGGACGCCGCGTCCATGAGCCACACCCTCGGTGCCTTCTGCCCGAACATCCTGTTCCCGTACGCGCGCGAAACCCTGGACAGCCTGGTGGTTCGTGGGTCGTTTCCGGCGCTGATGCTGGCTCCGGTTAACTTCGACGCCCTGTACGCCCAGGAACTGGCGCGTATGCAGGCCGAAGGTGCTGGTGCTGCTCAGCACTAAGCGATGCCGATACAAAAAAGGCGCCCCGTGGGGCGCCTTTTTTGTTTGAGCAGATCAAGACCATCGAGGCCGATCGGACCGGCAACTCCCACAGGAATCGAAGTTTCCCTGTAGGAGCGGCTTTAGCCGCGATGCTGTTTAGATTTACTCATCGCCCGCCGCGAAGTCGTAATCCATCGACTGGCTCGGCCCCTGCAAGTAGTAACCCTGGATGTAGTTCACGCCCGCCTGCCACAAAGTGGCGAGCACGCTGGCGCTTTCCACGAACGGCACGATGGTCAGCTTGGCTTGCGCGTGGAGGCTGCTGAGCAGGGTTTTCAGCGCTTCCTGAGCGTCGGCGTTGCTCAGGTCTTGAGAGAACGAACCGTCTACTTTGACGAAGTCGACGCTCAGGTGCTTCAGCGTGTTGAACGGGTTGAGCGCACAGCCGAACTGGCTGAGGGCAACCTTGCAATGCAGTTCCGCCAGCCCCTGAGTCAGCGCCTTGGCCTGTTTCAGGTAGGTGGTGGCATCCGGCTCGCTGAGCTGGAAGGCCAGCGCATCGGACGGCAAGCGGGCGGCTTTGAGCGCCACGCTCAGCCACGGCAGCAGCGTCTGGTCTTGCACGCTGGCTTGCGACAGGTGCACGAACAGGCAGGTGTTGTGGCCTTTTGAGCGGTGGTCGGCGAGCAGCTTGATGGAGTTGAGAATTACCCAGCGATCAATCTTCTCGGCCAGGCCCGCGTCGCGCGCCGCTTCGAGGAATTCGCCGGGCGGCACTTCAACGCCTTGCGGGTTGAGCAGACGCAACAGCACTTCGTAGTGCTCATTGCTGTCGCCGCGCAGGCTGATAATCGGCTGGAACAGCAGGCGGAAGCTGTTGTTTTCCAGCGCCTGCTGAACCATGGCGACGATATTGCCGCGATTCGCCGCAGCGGCCAATTCCTGAGCTGGGTTGTACAGTTTTATGGCATTGCCATCACCCAGCTCATCGGCGCAGCGGTGGGCGCGGTCGATGACTTCCTGAGCTTTTGGAGTCTTCTCGTTGAGGCCAGCGACGCCGATAGACAGGCTCGTCTGCACGGTGCGGCCGCTGACGTCGAACATGTGTCCTTCCACTTTCTTCAGCAGAGCGGCAAGCTCGCCTTGCGCCTGTTCCGGGGTCTTGCCCGGTTGCAATACGGTGAATACGTCATCACCGAAGCGGGCCAGTTGCGAGTCGTCGCTGAAGTGCTCGCGCAGCAGGTTGGCCAGATCAGTGAGCAGCAGGTCGATGCCCGCCAGCCCGGTTTCCGCCAGCAGGTTGCTGTAGCGGTCGACGCGAATATAGCTGAGCGTGCCCGGTTGGCCGGCGTTTACCGCGCGCTCGGCGGCGGCGTCCATCAGCTCGATGAAATGGCTGCGGTTGAACAGGCCGGTGACCAGATCCTGGCTGCTGATTTCACGCAGCTTCTCTTCCAGCTCGGCGTTGCCGGTTTCGGCGCGGATCACCACCTGAATGCAGGGTTCGCTGTCGTAGGTGGCGGGCGAGAAACTCATGCGCGCCTGGAACGTCTGACCGTTGGCTTTTACGCCGCTGCAGGTCAGCTCGGCACTGCCTTCAGCGCTTTGGTAGTTCTTGAGAAAGTCTTTGAAATTGGCGTGATCGCAGCCGGAGATCAGGTCGATCATCGGCATGCCTTCGAGCTCGTCGGCATCTTCGTAGTCGAACAGCTTCAAGTACGCGCGGTTGGCGTAAATGTGCATGCCGTCGTGAACGTAGGTGATGGCATCCACCGAGCTGTCGAGCAGCAACTGGCAGCGTTTCTCGGCTTCGCGCAGGGCAATTTCCGCGACGCGGCGGCCACGACGTTCTTCGAGGTTGGCCAGCTCACGGTTGGCGACCAGAATCAGGCGCTCGTCTTCACCTTGCGGCAAGGCGTCTTGCGCGCCGAGCGCGAGGGCTTCGGTGATGGCGTCAGGGTCGTTGTCAGCGGTGAGCTGAATCAGCGGAATATCTTTGGCCTGACGGCGAATCGCATTGATCGCTTCGCTGGGCTCAAGGTTTTCACTGCTCGGCGCGGCAATCAGCAAATCCCAGCTCTGCTGGAGTGCTGTAGCCAAGTCGTCACTGGAGGTCAGACGGTGCACGCGCGTGGCGCGACCGGCATTGCGGAACAGGCTGACGAGACGCTCGGCCTCGTTCTGCGAGTCCTCGAGAATCAGCAGCCGGATGGTTTTCTTTTCGATGGCCATGGCGTGTGCTTAGACTGCGCCGAACGGGCGCGAAAAGGCGACAAAAGGGGGTGTGCGGCGCAATCTACAGTGACTTCCAAAGTGAGTCAAAGTCTTCCTCGCCGCCCGCGCTTTGGGTTTTCGGCGGTGTGACCGGCTTCCCTTGTTCGGGGGGCGCCTGCTCTACAACGCGGTACTCGAACTGGTTAAAACTGCCGGTACTGGTTTGTTTACGACTCAGCACCGCGCGGCGTTCTTCACCGTTCAGATTGATCTGCACCTTGTTGCCTTCCTGGAATGGCAAGCGGGCTGTAATGACAGTGGCGGGGCGCGAAATAGCGCTGATTTCGGGCAGCAGTAGCGCACGCAGGTATTGGCTGTTCTGATCCGCTTTACGCAGCAGTTGCAGGCCGCACGGCTGGGCGTGCGGTGCGATGAGCTCAATGCCCATTTGCGTGCCGCCACCGCGCACTTGGCGAATCCAGCGCACCAACGCCACGCTCCAGCTCTGCTCGGGTGAGTCTTGCACACCGAGCAGCTCGCCGGCTTGCAGCTGGCTGGGCACTTCTTTCGGCCAACTCAGGCAATAGCCGCCGGGGCTGTGGTTGACGATAGGAAGCTCGAAGGTCGCGTAGTTGTTTTCCGCAGAGCCTGTGGCGGACTCGGCTTCACCCGCCGGCCGTTGGTATTGGATTTCTTCGTGGGGCAGGCCACCGTTCCAATCCACGTTGGCTTGCGCGTCGAAGGCATTGCGCCAGATGTCTTTGGCGTCGGCATTAACGGCTTTGAAACTGGCGGTCTGACGTTCTTCCTGGCGCTTGAGCACTTCGTTGAACGGCTTGCCGCCGGCCAGGAAAAAATGCAAAGCGCTCATGCCCAGGCACAGTCGCAAGCTGCCGTGGCCGGCGTTGCGTTGGAAGGTGCGTTCGGCGATGTCGCCCCAGGCCGAGCCGAGGTGTTGCAGCAGGTCGATGCTCATGCCTTCGGGCACCAGCAAGCGCGACGCCGCACGGCTCTCGGGCTCCATCATCAGGTGCTCTTTGATCGCATCCACCAAAGGCTGCGGATCAATGCCAAGCAAGCTTTGCAGTTCGTTGTCCTGGAACAGCGATTTGTAGCGCGGCGGGCCGTCCACCTGGGAAGGCACGGCGAACAGACTGCCGGGTTCGTCGGCCGCCTGAAGGTGCACCAGCGAACTCCACGCACCAAGTACTTCGGCCAGCTTGGCGATGCCGTTCTGGCGCATCTGGTTGGTGCGCGCGCAGCCCAGCAGCAAGGCGATCAGGTAGGTCTGTTCAACGCTCAGCCCTTTGGTGTGCAGCGCCATGTCGTCGCGCACGACGATGGTTTGCAGCGCACTGTTCTGGGCAATTTGGTAGAGCTTGTGCAGTTCTAGCCAGAGCCCCTCGGGCACCGGGCAATACAACTGGCTCGCGCGAATCAGCGGGCCGCACAAGCAATGGCAGGCGCGTTGAATGGCGATGGTCAGCAGCTGCATCTGGCTGCGCTCGCGGCTATTGCGCGGCGCTTCCTGGGAGACGATCAGTTTGTAGCCGGCCGCGAGATGGTTTTCCAGGGCCTGGCAAAGGTTGGCCACTTTGCGCGGACGCTCATCCAGCACGATGGCTTGGTTGAGGAAGTGACGTTCCAGGTGCTTGCTGACGAAATAGACTTCAGCGCGCAACAGTTCAAGCAACTGCAGGCGGTTTTCAGCAGGGGTGATCAGTTGGTTGAGCTCGACCAGGCATTGATAAAGCTGGCGGGCTGTTTCGCCCAAATTGGCCTTCGGCAGGCCGGCGATCCAGCGTTTGAGATCGCGAGGGCTGGAGTCACAGAACGAAAGTTTCTGCTGGTTTGGCGTCGGTACACGTAGCAGCAGGTGGGGATTCTGTTTATCCATGTAACTCGTAATCCATCTGGCTGGACACTCCTGCGCACGGTGGCGTGGCGAGTCGATCTGAATGTCGGTTTTCCGAACTCTAGCAGCATCTTGCCATACCCGCAGCCAATCGGGGGTATGGCCAAGATGGCGATTTGCCTTTGCCGGTCGAGGTTTGTAAAGCGTAGGACCTCAAGCCGGACTCAGATGTTCAACGGCACTGCACGGGGCTCGTGCCGTGCACGCATTTCAGCGCGCGTCGGCCAGGCGCTCGCCCATGCGCGTTGCGCTGCCGGCAACCATATGTTCGGCCCACTTAACCTGGTTCGGCCCGAACAGCACGATGGCCGTGGAGCCCAGCTTGAAGCGGCCCAGTTCAGCGCCTTTTGCCAGTTCAATGGGGCCGCGCGCCGCTGCGTCATAGCGGGTGGTTTTCAGCAGGCGTGTCGGTGGCGCAACCTGGCCGGCCCACACCGTTTCGATGGCCGCAACGATCATCGCGCCCACCAGCACCACCGCCATGGGGCCGCGCTCGGTGTCGAAAATGCAGACTAAACGCTCATTGCGTGCAAACAACTCCGGCACATTTTCCGCCGTCGTTTGGTTAACCGAGAACAGTCGCCCCGGCACGTAAACCATTTCCTTCAGCGTGCCGGCCAACGGCATGTGCACGCGGTGGTAATCCTTGGGCGACAGATAAATGGTGGCGAACTCGCCGCCCATGAACGGCGCCGCGCGTTCGGCATCGCCGCCCAGCAGTTCCACGGCGCTGAAGCTATGGCCTTTAGCTTGGAACAGACGGCCGTGTTCAATCGGGCCCAGTTGGCTGACCGCGCCGTCGGCGGGGCAGAGCACCGCGCCAGGGGTTTCGTCCAATGGCCGTGCGCCGTCTTTCAACGCGCGAGTGAAGAAGGCGTTGAAGTTTTCGTAGGCGGTCGGGTCTTCGACCTGCGCTTCGCTCATGTCCACTTGATACTGTTTGACGAACCACTTGATGAGCGGATTTTTCAGCCACTCAGCGCGGCATTCGGCAATGCAGCCAATGGCCCGCGACAGCAGGTGATGGGGCAGCAAGTATTGGCTGAGGATAAACAAACGATCTTTCATGGATGTTCCTAAACGTTGAATAAGTAGCCGAGGTTTACACCTCGATTGGCGTATCCGGCAGATTGCCCCACTCGCCCCAAGAGCCGGCGTATGCCTTCACTCGCGGATAGCCCAGCGCCTTGGCCACCAGATAGGTGAAGCCGGAGCGGTGATGGGTTTGGCAGTGGGTGATGATTTCCTTGTCTTTGCTCAGACCGAGGCTTTCCAAAATGGCTGGCATATCCTGGCGAATGCGCAGGGCGCGGGCCTGGTCCATGCCGGCGGTCCATTCGAAATTCACCGCGCCTGGAATGTGGCCGCCGCGTGCTGCGACAACTTTCTCGCCGCGGTATTCCGACGGCGCGCGGGCGTCCCAGATGCCGAGATCGTCACTGCCCAGGCGGCTTTGCAGGTACTCGCGGGTGGCGGTTGGGGCCTCGTGAATCTGCACGGCAACCGGCGCTTGTGTGGTCGGCGCCGGGGTGTCGGTGCTGAGTTCAAGCGCTTCCGATTGCCAGGCCAGCAGGCCGCCGTCGAGGTAGTGGTAGTGGCCATGGCCGATCACATCCAGCAACCAGATGAAACGTCCGGCCCAGCCGCCGCCTTCATCGTCATACACCACATAAACGGCGTCGGGGTTGTGCCCCAGTTCGGCGAACAGCGCTTGCAGCTGCGCGGGTTCTGGCAGCAGGCCTGGCGCGGGTGGTTGGCCAAGTTGCGTGCGTTTGGGGTCGACGAAGCGCGCGCCCGGAATGTGCCCTTGGGCGTAGCGGGCGGCGCTGGTGAGGTCGACCAGAATCAGCTCGGGAGCATTCAGGCGCGAGGCGAGTTCAGCGGGTTCGATGACCAGCGGCAAACCAGTGAAGGCAGACATGCATGGCCTCCGGGCCAAATGAATAAGGGGGCAAATTGTAGCGGAAAGGTTAGCGCCCGCGTTTGGCAAAGCTGGCCAGGGCGCGCTCGATGCATTGCGATATTTTGCCAAACGCCTGCACGCACGGTTCGCTCAGTGGCGTGCCTTGCTGGTCGACCACCAGAATCATGACCACCTTGCCGTTGTTGGCCAGCGAGCGCAGCAGGGTGTGCTCGCCGGGAAACAGGGCTTTCAAGGTGCCGGGCAACAAGGCCGAGAATTGCGCGATGTTGTCCGGGCTCAGGCGCAGTTGCCCCGGTTGTGACAGCAAGCGTTTGAGCACTTGGCTCTGCGTGGCATCGAGAGTCAGCGCTTGCGCTTCTTTCGGCAGGCCGACGATCTGTTGCGTCACCAGGCGCGTTTGCGTTTTATCAGCCAACAACACCAGCGCACGGCTCATGCCGCAAGCGTCCAGCGCGTCGCGAATGCAGGCGGTCAGTTGCAGCAGGTTGGCGAAGGCGCTCGGTTCGCGCAGCAGCTCGCGGCAGTATTGTTGCCACGCGGGGGAGGTGTCCTTCGGCGGCGGCGCGGGTTCAGCTATGGCTTGCAGGTGACGGGCATTCCACGGCCAAAGCAGGGCATGAGCCGGGTGCCATAAATCGGTTCCGGGAAATTGCCGCGCACTGGTGACTGCTTGTTGGTGCGTCAGTTGCTGCAGGTCTGCCAGCGGCAGCTGCAAATAAAGCGCAGTGATGCGCTGCCAGCGCAGGCTGTGCGGGCACTCCCAGGCTTGGTGGGAGCTCAGCGCTAAAGCATTGGCGAATAAAATGGTGTTGCCCGGATGCGTCAGCCAACGCGACAGCGCCGGGTCGGCGTCGAGTAATTGTTGCTGGTGCAGCGGCTCTTCATTATTGCGCGCGATGTGCAGCGCTTTCGCCAGCAGGCGGCGATCGGTCGCGAGCAGGCGATACGCCTGGATGATCCATTCCGGCAGGCGCCACTGCTCAGCGAGTGCCAGGCAGAGCGTCGGTAGCGTGACGCCGAACAGTTCGCGCTCGACCTTGTGGGTCGGCTCGCCCTTGCCGAGCACCCGCTGTTCCCATTTATCCACCAGCCCGGGATGCGCCGCAGCCAACGGCCAGAGTGGCGACAGAAAGAGCAGACTGCTCCAGTGAATTTCCTGCCACAGCCGTGCCAGGCGATTGGCAAACAAACCGCTGGCCTGCTGCGAAGCATGCTGACTGATGAGCTGGATTTGTCGCAGTGCCTTGGGGATTTTTTCCTCGGCAATCACCGGCAACATATTTAGAAGGTCTTCGGTGCGCTTCAAACCCAGGCGCGTGATGGCTATTTCGAGACTCTCCGCCGGCTCGCTCAAGCTGTTGTTGCTGCGGTTGGCTTCACGCAAAACCAACAGGGCAAGCGAGGGGCTCGCTTCGATCACATTGGCGACATCGCGCAACGAACTGCTGCTATTGAGCAGGGAACGCCGAACCCGTTCATGGGTCGTCGCCAGTATTGGCAGACGCACATTGTCGAGGTGCTTAAGCCAGGTTTTCAGGCTTGATGGTACGGGTGGCAAGGTCGGCATGTTGTTGTGAGCCCATTGGCTTTTAACCTTAACTGGCTATAGTCTGGCGTATAAGTTCCGATAATTAGAAGGGGTGATTTTTATGCCCTTCTCATTGGCTGCGTCTTCCTGACTTTCTAAGTAATCCTCTATGGCAAAAATCATCGGCATCATTGTTGTGTTCGCTTCGGTACTGGGCGGGTACATTTTGTCCCACGGCAAGATCGCGGCGCTTATTCAGCCTTTCGAGGTGATGATCATTGGCGGCGCGGCACTGGGTGCATTTCTCCAAGCCAACCCCGGCAGCACGTTCATGTCAGTGTTCAAAAAAGCACTGAAAATGTTCGGCAACCGCTTCACCCACGCGTTCTATCTTGAAGTGTTGAGCATGCTCTACGAGATCCTCAACAAAAGCCGCCGCGAAGGCATGATGGCCATCGAGGCCGACGTCGAAGACCCCGCCGCCAGTGCCATTTTCAGCAAATACCCAGGCCTGCTCAAAGACGCCGGCATGACTGCTTTTGTCTGCGACTACTTGCGCATCATGTCGTCCGGCAACATGGCCCCGCATGAACTTGAAGGCCTGTTCGACATGGAACTGGGCAGCCTTAAAGAAGAACTCGAACACAACTCCCACGCCGTAACCCGTATCGCCGACGGCTTGCCCGGTTTCGGTATCGTGGCAGCGGTACTCGGTATCGTGGTGACCATGGCCCTGTTGGGGCAGGTCGAGCAATCGGCCTTGGGCCAACACGTGGGCGCGGCGCTGGTGGGTACGTTCCTCGGTATTCTCGCGGCCTATGGCTTCTTCGGGCCATTGGCCACTTGCCTTGAGCACGATGCCAAGGAAGAGCTGAACGTGTACGAAGCCATCAAGGCTTCTTTGGTTGCATCGGCCTCGGGCATGCCGCCGTCGTTGGCGGTGGAGTTCGGTCGTAAGGTGTTGTTCCCGGCGCATCGACCCAGTTTCAGCGAGCTGGAACAAGCGATTCGCGGTCGCTGATAGATGGACAACAACCAACCCATCATCGTTAAGCGCGTCAAGAAATTTGCCGCCGGCCACCACGGTGGCGCATGGAAAATTGCGTTCGCGGACTTCGCCGTTGCCATGATGGCGTTCTTCCTGGTGCTGTGGCTGATGTCCTCTGCCACGCCGGAGCAGAAGAAGGCCATCTCCGGTTATTTCCAGGACCCCGTCGGTTTTAGTGAAAGCGCCAGCCCCTATGTGATTGACCTGGGCGGCACGCCAACGCCGGCGCCGGACAAAACGCTCAATCCCGACGTGAAAGACGCCAAGGCCGCCACCGACACCGCGTCCGATACCGAAAGCGATATTTCTCCGAGCGAAACGCAAGCGGAAAACATCGCCGAAAAACTGGAAAAAGAGCGCCTGGAACTGCTGCTGCAAGAACTGCAAAACAAGGTTAACGAGAACCCGCAGTTGCAGCGCTTCAAGGATCAGATCCTGTTCGAGATCACCCAGGACGGATTGCGTATTCAGATCATGGACGCCGCCAATCGCCCGATGTTCGACAGCGGCAGCGCCCGTTTGCAAACGTACTTCGAGGACATCCTCATCGCCATGGCGGACACCATCAAGGCGGTGCCCAACAAGATCAGCGTCAGCGGCCACACCGATGCCAAACCGTTTGTAGGTCGTGGTGATTACGGCAACTGGGAGCTGTCGGCCGAGCGCGCCAACGCGGCGCGGCGCACGTTGGTGGCAGGCAGTTACCCGGAAGAGCAAATCGCCCGCGTGGTCGGCTACGCCTCCTCGGCGCTGTTTGATCGCGAAGACCCGATGAACCCGGTGAATCGTCGGATCGACATCATCGTGCTGACCAAAAAGGCTCAGCGCGCTATTGAAGGCGAGCAGGGCGGTGAAGAGGGTGAGGCGCCGCCAGTCGAAGGCGCTCCGGCCGCACCCGGCGCAGCGCCGGCGCCAGGCGCCTCTCCCGCGCCAACCGGAACCGCGCCCGGCGCGCAAACCTCGCCAGAGCAATTTCGCGAAAAGCTCAACGTGTTTGATAACGGTGCCTTGCGCGTGGATCAGGCGCGCGAGAACTGAGTGCCGAGTCCAACGTAAAAGGCCGCGTATCGACGCGGCCTTTTAGTTTCAGTAATCCGACTCGGGAAGAGTCGAGAGGATGTGCCGGTAGCTCGCCATTCGCTGCGGCTGAATGCGCCCGTCTTCAAGCGCTTTGAGCAGTGCGCAGCCCGGTTCGCGGTCGTGCTTGCAGTCGCGGAAGCGGCATTGGCCTAGCAAGTCGTGGAACTCGATAAAGCCGGCTTCGACGTCATCGCGGCTGACATGCACCAAACCAAATTCGCGAATGCCCGGGGAGTCGATCAACTCGCCGCCGTTGGGGAAGTGGAACAAGCGCGCCGTGGTCGTGGTGTGCGTGCCCTTGCCAGTCAGCTCGGACAGCGGGCCGACGCGGGTGTCGACTTCCGGCAGCAAGCTGTTGACCAGCGACGACTTGCCCACGCCCGACTGCCCCACAAACACGCTCACATGTCCATCCAGCTCAGCCTGCAACAGCTGCATGCCGTTGCCGTGATGGGCGGAGACTTCCAGCAGCGGGTAGCCCAACTGCCGATATACGCCGAGCAGCGCGTTGAGCGCTACGGCGTTTTTGTCATCGATCAGGTCGGCTTTGTTGAGCAGCAGCAACGGCCGGATGCCGGCGTGTTCGGCTGCTACTAAATAGCGGTCGATGAGGTTGGCGTGAGGTTCGGGTAGCGGCGCGAAGACGATAACGATCAGGTCGACGTTAGCGGCCACGGGCTTCAGCTGACCGCGGGTGTCGGGCCGGCACAGTTCGGTGTGACGGGGCAATTGCGCCACGATCACGCCGATGCCTTGGTTGCCCGCGCGCCACACCACTTGGTCGCCGGTCACCAGCGTTGGCAGGTTGGCCCGTAGGTGGCAGCGGAAAACCTGTCCGGCCAATTCGCCGTCACGCGCCTCGACTTCAACTTGCACGCCGAAGTGCGCAATCACCAGGCCCACCTGCTCGGGGCCGAGATCGCCGCCTTCCAGTGCCTCCAGTGATTGCGACTCCCGCTTGGCGGCGCGGGCGGCGCGCTCGCCTTGAATCTTCTCGATGCGCCAATTTTGACGACGGTTGAGCTGGCGTTTGGCCATGGGACTTCCGATTAAATAAGCAACAAATTGGCGAGCGCGAGCTGCGCTGCCTGCAACGATGCAGATGGCCGGCGAGTTTAGCACGCCGCCCGAGATCGCCGCCGCGCGCCATGGCTGAGCTAAACTGGGCAGCTACGCAGAGGAGCCGCACCATGCAAAACCCGCAGAATCTTATTTGGATCGACCTGGAAATGACCGGCCTGGATCCTGAAACCGACGTAATCATTGAAATGGCCACCATCGTCACCGACAGCAACCTCAACGTGCTGGCCGAAGGGCCGGTGATTGCGGTGCATCAGAGTGATGAAACCTTGGCGGCCATGGACGAATGGTGCACCCGCACCCACGGCGAAAGCGGCCTGACCCAGCGCGTGCGCGACAGCAAAATCAGCGCCCAGGAAGCCGAAGCCCAGACCATCGCGTTTTTGGAGCAGTGGGTACCCAAAGGCAAGTCGCCCATCTGCGGCAACAGCATCGGCCAGGACCGCCGCTTCCTCTACCGCTACATGCCGAACCTGGAAGCGTACTTTCACTACCGCTACCTCGACGTGTCGACCCTGAAAGAGTTGGTGGTTCGCTGGGCGCCGCAGATTCGTGATGGCTTCAGCAAAAAGGGCAGCCACTTGGCGCTAGACGACATCTACGACTCGATTGCCGAGCTGAAGTACTACCGCGAGCATTTTATTAAGCAGTTTTGATGCACTTGGACTCACCTCGTCATTCCCGCGTAGGCGGGAATCCAGCGTCGTTCAGGCATTCATCGCCCGTTCCGGCATTCTGGGTCCCCGCTTTCGCGAAGACGACGGGGGGGCTGATACTAGGTGGCCCAGCCGCTCCTCCAGAAACCAAACTGCGCAGCTAGGGACTTACACCGTCATTCCCGCGTAGGCGGGAATCCAGAGTCGTTCAGGCATTCATCGCCCGTTCCGGCATTCTGGGTCCCCGCTTTCGCGAGAACCACGGGGGTGGGCTGATGCTAGGTGGCCCAGCCGCTCCTCCAGAAACCAAACTGCGCAGTTAGGGACTTACACCGTCATTCCCGCGTAGGCGGGAATCCAGAGTCGTTCAGGCGTTCATCGTCCGTTCCGGCATTCTGGGTCCCCGCTTTCGCGAGGACGACGGGGGTGGGCTGATGCTAGGTAGCCTGTAGGAGCGGCTGGGCGGCATTCCGATTAGCCGCGATGCTTTTTGCCCTCAAGAGCATCGCGGCTAAAGCCGCTCCTACAGAAACCAAACGCGCTAGCGGCCGTGCCGCGCCAACGCCCACTGCACGTGCTCGCGCACCATGTCTGACGCATCCTCCCGGCGCAGCTCCAGCGCTTCGATAACCGGAATGCTCGACGGTGCATTGCCCAGTCCTACCGCTAAGTTGCGCAACCAGCGCTCGTAACCCGCACGCCGCAAGGGCGAACCTTCGGTACGGCTCAGAAATTCTTCTTCGTTCCAGCGAAACAGTTCAGCCAGTTGCGCGTTGTCGAGGCTGTGGCGCGGGGCGAAGTCGCTCTGTTCAGTCGGCTTGGCGAAACGGTTCCAGGGGCAGACGATCTGGCAGTCATCGCAGCCAAACACCCGGTTGCCGATCAGGGGGCGCAGGTCGGCAGGAATCGGACCTTTCAGCTCGATGGTCAGGTAAGAAATGCAGCGGCGGGCGTCAAGCACATACGGGCCGACAAAGGCGTTGGTCGGGCAGATATCCAGGCAAGCGGTGCAGCGACCGCAGTGTTCGCTGGTGTGAGATGCATCGACCGGCAGCGGCAAGTCGACAAATAGCTCGCCCAGGAAAAAGTAGCTGCCGGCCTTGCGGTTCAGGACCAAGGTGTTCTTGCCGATCCAGCCAAGCCCGGCCTGCTCGGCGATGGCTTTTTCCAGCACCGGCGCGCTGTCGACAAATGCGCGGTAGCCGAACGGGCCGATGGTTTGCTGAATGCGTTCGGCCAGTTGCTGCAGGCGTTTGCGAATAAGCTTGTGGTAGTCGCGGCCCAGTGCGTAGCGCGACACATAAGCGGTTTCCGGTTGGCCCAGACGCTGCGCCATCAGCGTGTCGCCGGGCAGGTAGTCCATCCGCAGCGAGACCACGCGCAAGGTGCCGGGCACTAACTGTTCGGGGTGCGAGCGTTTGCTGCCATGGGCGCCCATGTAGTCCATCTCGCCGTGGTAGCCCGCCGCCAACCAGCGCTCCAGGTGCGCTTCATGCTCGCCCAGGTCCAGCCCGGCGATGCCGACTTGCTGAAAGCCAAGCTCGCGCCCCCAGTCTTTGATCGACTGGGCGAGGCTGGCAACATCAAGGGCAGGGTTGGACATGGGCGCAGGCAACTAAGGCAGAGGTGCGTATAATTCTGCCAGACATCCGAGCCGACTGACGCATGCCGCCTATCAACGACACCCTCCCCACCGCTTTGCACAGTGCCGCCCAGGTACGTGATCTCGACGCCCGCCTTATTGCGGCCGGCACGCCCGGCTTTGAATTGATGGGGCGTGCCGCCCATGGTGCTTGGCGAGCGTTGCGTCAGCGCTGGCCGCAGGTGAATGAAGTCACGGTAGTGGCGGGGCATGGCAACAATGCCGGCGACGCGTATCTGCTCGCGGCCCTGGCCCAGCGTGCCGGGTGGCAGGTTCATCTGTATGCCGTCGGCGATACGGCGCGACTGGTTGGCGATGCCGCCTCTGCTTACGCTGAAGCCAAGCAGGCCGGGATAACGGCGCAACCGTGGCACGCCGATGCGCCATTGGCCGGCGTTGTGGTCGATGGCTTGCTTGGCACGGGGCTAACCGACGAGGTTCGGGCTCCCTATGCCGACGTGATCAGCGCAATCAATGCCAGCGGTCTGCCGGTGCTGGCGCTGGATGTGCCGTCGGGGCTGTGTGCCAACACCGGAACCGCGCTGGGCGAGGCCGTGCGCGCCGACCTCACCGTCACCTTTATTGCATTGAAAGTCGGGCTGTTCACTGGCGAAGCGCCGGCGCTGGTCGGTGAGTTGGTGTTCGATGACCTGCGCGCCGAGCCGAAGTTGGTCGCCGAAACGGCTTATGTGGCCCAGCGGCTAAGCGCTGCCACCCTCGCGCATCTGGCGCCTCGCTCGGCGACCGCGCACAAAGGTCAGTTCGGTCATGTGCTGGTGGTCGGTGGCGATCGTGGCTTTGGCGGCGCCGCCTTGCTTGCCGCCGAGAGCACCTTGCGCTGCGGCGCCGGCCTGGTTTCCTTGGCAACGCGCCCGGAGCATGTGTCGTCCGCGCTGGTGCGTCGCCCGGAAATCATGTGCGCGGGCATCAGCTCGGCCAATCAGTTAACGGCGCTTAGTCAGCGCGCCAAAGTATTGGTCGTGGGCCCCGGCTTAGGGCAGGAAGCCTGGGGGCGCAGTTTGTTTTCCGTCGCCCGCCATGCCGATTTGCCGCAAGTGTGGGATGCCGATGCACTCAATCTGTTGGCGCACAAGCCTGCAGTGCTTCCTGCCAACAGTGTGATCACGCCGCACCCAGGTGAAGCGGCGCGCCTGCTCGGTATCTCCACTGCCCAGGTGCAGGCCGACCGGCCAGCAGCGGCGCGTGCTTTGGCGAAAAACTTTGCGACCGTAGCGGTGCTCAAAGGCGCAGGTAGTTTGGTCGCCTCGCCGGATGGGCGGCTATGTGTTTGCGATCACGGCCACCCGGCGATGGCCGGCTCAGGCTTGGGCGATGTGCTGGCCGGAGTCGTCGGCGCACTGTTGGCTCAGGGTATGTTGGCGTTCGATGCCGCGTGCTTGGCAGTGTGGCTACACGCCCGCGCCGGTGAGCAATTGGGCGAGCAGGGCCGCGGTCTGGCCGCCAGTGATTTAATTGCGGTAATTCGTCAGCTTTTGCAGGAACAGTCGCCATGTCTGATGTGAGTGTGGATATCTATAAAGCAGACGAAGCGTCGATGCTGGAGCTGGGTGCGCGAATCGCGGAGGTCACCGGCGGGCGCGGCATCATTTACCTGCATGGCGACTTGGGCGCGGGCAAGACCACGCTGTCGCGCGGCATTATTCGCGGGCTGGGTCATACCGGTGCGGTGAAAAGTCCGACGTTCACGCTGGTCGAACCCTATGAGCTGGGCGAGGTTCGCGCCTTTCACTTTGACCTTTACCGCCTCGTCGATCCCGAAGAGCTAGAGTTTCTGGGCATTCGCGATTACTTCGAAGGCGATGCCCTGTGCCTGATCGAATGGCCGCAGCGCGGTGTTGGCGTTTTGCCAAAGGCGGACATGGACATTACCATTAGCCCCCACAAGAGCGGGCGCCTGCTGCGTTTTACGCCGCACAACGGATTGGGCGAGGCCTGGTGTGCCGCCTTAGCCAAATACGAAAAGCATGAATAAGAGAGTGGGGTTGGGTATGCGCATGCGCGCGCTAGTTACCGGGGTTGCTGTGCTGCTTGCCGTATTGGCTGCCGATTTAGTGGCTGCGGCCGATATCAAAAGCGTGCGGCTGTGGCGCGCCCCGGATAACACCCGCCTGGTGTTCGACCTTTCAGGTCCGGTTACCCATAGCGTCTTCACCCTGACTTCACCCAACCGCATCGTGATTGACGTAAACGGCGCGACGCTGGCGACCAAGCTAGAACAACTGTCGATTGCCAATACGCCGATCACCAGCGTGCGTTCGGCGCAGCGTTCGCCCACCGACCTGCGCATCGTTATTGACCTGTCCTCCCCGGTCACGCCCAAGAGCTTTAGCCTGGCGCCGAACCAGCAGTACGGTGACCGTCTGGTAGTCGACCTGTTCGACCAAGGCGCCGACAGTTCCCCAAGCCTGCCGTCGACCACCACCGCTGCCGCGCCGCAGGTGCCGGTAACGCCGACCCAGCCGCTGCCCAAGCTGACGCCGCCGGACCCAAGCGGCAAGCGCGACATCGTTATCGCTATCGACGCGGGTCACGGCGGCGAAGACCCCGGCGCCCTCGGCCCGCGTGGTGCTCGTGAGAAGGATGTGGTGCTGGGCATCGCCCGCGAGCTACAACGCCAAATCAACGGCACCAAAGGCTACCGCGCCGAGCTGGTGCGCACCGGCGACTACTTTATTCCGCTGCGCAAACGCACCGAGATCGCCCGCAAGAAGGGCGCCGACCTGTTTGTGTCGATTCACGCTGACGCCGCGCCGAGCAAGTCCGCGTTCGGTGCTTCGGTGTTCGCCCTGTCAGATCGCGGCGCCACCTCGGAAACGGCGCGCTGGCTTGCCGACAGTGAAAACCGCTCCGACTTGATCGGTGGCGCGGGCAACGTCAGCCTCGACGACAAAGATCCGATGCTGGCCGGTGTGCTGCTCGATTTGTCGATGACGGCGTCGCTGTCCTCCAGCCTCAACGTCGGCCAGAAGGTGCTCACCAACCTTGGCAGCGTGACCTCACTGCACAAGCGCCGCGTTGAACAGGCCGGGTTTATGGTGCTGAAGTCTCCGGATATTCCTTCCATCCTGGTAGAGACCGGGTTTATTTCCAACCCGAATGAATCCTTGAAACTGGCCAGCGGCAGCCACCAGCAATCGCTGGCGCGCTCGATCTCCAGCGGCGTGCGCCAGTTCTTCCAACAGAACCCGCCACCGGGCACCTACATTGCCTGGATGCGTGACTCCGGCAAGATCGCCCCCGGCCCGCGTGACCATCTGGTGACCCCCGGTGAAAGCCTGGCGATGATTGCCCAGCGTTATCAGGTGACGCAGGCCGCGATTCGCTCGGCCAACAATTTGAAAACCGATTCCCTGAAAGTTGGCCAGCATCTGCAAATTCCACCGACGGCTTTGGCGGCGCAGCCATGACGGTGGCGGAGTTGACGCAAGCGCGTATCGAGCTGCTGAGCCCTCGGCTGGCGAACCAGATCGCTGCTGGCGAGGTGGTTGAACGTCCGGCCTCGGTGATCAAAGAGCTGCTGGAAAACAGCCTCGACTCTGGCGCATCGCGTATTGATGTCGATGCCGAATTGGGCGGAACCAAGCTTTTGCGCGTGCGCGACGACGGCAGTGGTATCGCTGCCGACGACTTGCCGCTCGCACTGGCGCGTCACGCGACCAGCAAGATTCGTGAGCTTGAAGACCTCGAAAGCGTCATGAGCATGGGCTTTCGCGGTGAGGCGCTGGCCTCCATCAGTTCTGTAGCGCGCTTGACCCTCACGTCTCGCACGGCAAATGCCGAGCAAGCCTGGCAGGTTGAAACCGAAGGCCGCGACATGGCGCCCCGCGTACAGCCGGCGGCTCATCCGGTCGGCACCTCGGTGGAAGTACGCGACCTGTTCTTCAACACCCCAGCGCGGCGCAAGTTTCTCAAGGCGGAAAAAACCGAATTCGACCATCTTCAAGAGGTGGTCAAACGCCTGGCATTGGCGCGTTTCGACGTGGCGTTTCATCTGCGCCATAACGGCAAAAGCGTGCTCGCTCTGCACGAAGCCCATGACGAGGCCGCACGCGCTCGCCGAGTTGCGGCGGTGTGTGGCCCGGCATTTTTGGAGCAGGCGCTGCCAATCGAAATCGAGCGCAACGGTTTACGCATGTGGGGCTGGGTTGGGCTGCCCACGTTCTCCCGTAGCCAGGCCGACCTGCAATATTTCTATGTGAACGGCCGGGCGGTGCGCGACAAGCTGGTCGCCCATGCGGTACGCCAGGCGTATCGAGACGTGCTGTTCAACGGTCGTCATCCGACGTTTGTTCTGTTCCTCGAAATTGATCCGTCGGTGGTCGACGTCAACGTGCACCCGACCAAGCATGAAGTGCGGTTCCGTGATGGGCGCATGGTGCATGACTTTCTATATGGCACCTTGCACCGCGCGCTGGGTGAGGTTCGCCCGGAAGACCAACTGGCCGCACCGGCAGCGGTGGCCGGCATGCTGCGGCCTACCGGGCAGGCGGCGGGGGAGTTCGGTCCGCAAAATGAGATGAGCCTGTCGGCGAATGTGTTGGAGCGTCCGGCATCCGACAACGTCTGGCGTGCGCCGGGCAGTGGGTATCAGGGCGGCTATCAGGCGCCGCGTCCCTCGCAAGGCCTTCCTGCGGCAGAAACCCAGGGCGTGTATCGCGACTATTTCGCTCCGCTGGCTGCCGGCGGCGCGCCAACGGCCTTGCCGGAAAACCAAGGCGACATTCCGCCGTTGGGCTATGCGTTGGCGCAGCTTAAAGGCGTGTACATCCTCGCCGAGAACGCCATCGGCATGGTGCTGGTCGACATGCATGCGGCCCATGAACGCATCACTTATGAGCGCCTGAAAATCGCCATGGCCAGCGAAGGCTTGAGCGGGCAACCGTTGCTGGTGCCTGAATCGATTGCCGTGAGCCAGCGTGAAGCGGACTGCGCCGAAGAGCACGCGGTGTGGTTCCAGCGTCTGGGCTTTGAACTGCAGCGGCTTGGCCCGGAAACCCTGGCGATTCGCCAGATACCGGCGTTGCTCAAGCAGGCTGAGGCCAATCGACTGGTGCATGACGTAGTCGCTGATCTGATGGAATACGGCACCAGTGACCGTATTCAGGCCCATCTCAACGAGCTGTTGGGCACCATGGCCTGCCACGGTGCGGTGCGCGCCAATCGGCGTCTGACTATTCCGGAAATGAACGGTCTGCTGCGGGATATGGAAAGCACCGAGCGTAGTGGGCAGTGCAACCACGGTCGGCCGACCTGGACGCAGCTGGGCATGGACGATCTCGACAAACTCTTCATGCGCGGCCGCTAAAGGACCTTCGTTATGTCCAGTCGCCTGCCTCCGGCGATTTTTTTGATGGGGCCGACGGCCGCCGGCAAGACCGACCTGGCCATTGAGCTGAGCAAGCATTTGCCTTGCGAGTTGATCAGCGTCGACTCGGCGCTGGTGTATCGCGGCATGGATATCGGCACGGCCAAGCCGTCCAAAGCGCTGCTGGCCCAGTATCCGCACCGGCTTATCGATATCCGCGACCCGTCTGAGCCCTATTCGGCAGCAGACTTTTGCGCCGATGCCCTTGCGGCGATGGCTGACATCACGGCGCGGGGCCGGATTCCGCTCCTAGTGGGCGGCACCATGTTGTATTACAAGGCGCTTCAAGATGGCTTGGCGGATATGCCGCCCGCCGATGCGGCCGTTCGTGCGCAGCTGGAACAGCGCGCCGCAGCGCACGGTTGGGATGTATTGCACCGCGAATTGGCGGCGGTAGACCCGCAGTCGGCGGCGCGAATTCACCCAAACGACCCGCAGCGACTGTCACGCGCGCTGGAAGTGTATTTGGTCAGCGGTCAGACCATGACGTCGCATCGAGAGCGTCAAGCCGCTCAAAACGGCGGTTCTAGCACAGCTGGGGGCTCGCAATTCCCCTATACTGTCGCCAGTTTGGCCATCGCACCGGCAGAGCGCCACGTACTGCACGCGCGCATTGCCGAAAGATTTGTGGCCATGATGGAACAGGGCTTTGTCGAAGAGGTCGAAAACCTGCGAAATAGAGGTGACCTGCACGTGGGATTGCCGTCTATACGGGCTGTGGGTTATCGACAGGTTTGGGATTACCTCGACGGCAGCCTGACGCGAGAGCAAATGGTCGAGCGTGGCATTATCGCCACCCGTCAATTAGCCAAAAGACAGTTCACCTGGTTGCGCGGATGGTCCAATCTGCACTGGCTAGACAGTCTGGCTTGCGACAATCTACCGCGCACCTTGAAATACTTGAAGTCGGTCTCCATATTGGACTGAGACCTTGCTTATAGCCGTCTATCCTTGGGGGTACTGCGGCGAAGTCCACCACTTTCCATACTATAACTATCGATCTCCAAAGGAGTGCGGCACATGTCAAAAGGGCATTCGCTACAAGACCCTTACCTCAATACCCTGCGTAAGGAACGCGTACCGGTTTCAATTTATTTGGTTAACGGCATCAAGCTGCAAGGCCAGATCGAATCCTTCGACCAGTTTGTTATTTTGCTGAAGAACACTGTCAGCCAAATGGTCTACAAGCACGCCATCTCCACCGTGGTACCGAGCCGTCCGGTTCGTCTGCCTAGCGCGACAGAAGGCGAGCAAGTCGAAGCAGAACCAGGTAACGCCTGATAGGAGTCTGCTTTGTTCTTCGAGCGTCATGAAGGTGGTGAGCGGGCCATTCTGGTTCATCTGGAAGGCCAAGACCCAGAGGCGCGCGAAGACCCGCAGGAGTTCCAAGAGCTCGCCCATTCGGCGGGTGCGGACACGGTGGCGTTCATTAACGTGCCACGTCATCGGCCGACCGCAAAATTTCTGATTGGCAGTGGCAAGGTCGAAGAGTTACGCGACCTGGTCAAGGCCGAACAGGCCGATCTGGTTATCTTCAATCACATCCTCACCCCTAGCCAGGAACGTAACCTCGAGCGCGTGTTCGAGTGCCGCGTGCTGGACCGTACGGGGCTGATTCTGGATATTTTCGCCCAACGTGCACGCACCCATGAGGGTAAGTTGCAGGTGGAGCTGGCTCAGCTCGATCACCTGAGCACCCGCCTGGTTCGAGGTTGGACGCACTTGGAGCGCCAGAAAGGCGGCATCGGTCTGCGCGGACCCGGTGAAACGCAGCTTGAAACGGACCGTCGTTTGCTGAGAGTGCGCATCGGGCAGATCAAGCAAAAGCTTGAGCGCGTTCGCAGCCAGCGAGAGCAGGCGCGTCGCGGCCGTAAGCGTGCGGATATTCCTTCCGTATCATTGGTGGGTTACACCAACGCCGGTAAATCGACCTTGTTCAACGCCGTGACCCAGTCTGAGGTGTACGCGGCTGATCAATTGTTCGCCACTTTGGATCCGACGCTTCGCCGTCTTGAATTAGACGACTTGGGCCCAATCGTGCTGGCCGACACCGTGGGCTTTATTCGTCATCTGCCGCACAAGCTGGTCGAGGCCTTCCGCGCTACGCTGGAGGAGTCGAGCAATTCCGACTTGCTGCTGCACGTGATCGACGCTCACGAACCCGACCGTACTCAACAGATCGAGCAAGTGTTGGCGGTGCTGACGGAAATCGGTGCGGATGAGTTGCCGATACTCGAGGTCTACAACAAGCTCGACATGCTGGAAGGCGTTGAGCCGCAAATTCAACGTGACGAAGCGGGGCGCCCGCAACGCGTTTGGCTTTCTGCCCGTGACGGCCGTGGCCTGGATTTGCTCGAGCAAGCGGTTGCTGAACTGCTGGGCAATGATTTGTTTGTCGGCACCTTGTGTCTGCCGCAACGCCTGGGGCGCCTGCGCGCTCAGTTTTTTGAGTTGGGCGTTGTGCAAACCGAAGAGCATGATGAGCACGGCGCAAGCTTGCTGTCTGTGCGGGTTCCGCGGGTTGAATTGAACCGCTTGATCAGCCGTGAAGGCTGGCAACCGTCAGAGTTTTTAGAGCAACACACTTTGCAATAAAGCCTGCGACTGCGGCTTTGCTGCTGCTGGACGGCATCTGTAGCATTGGCGGGCGCGCCGTGGGCGCGTCTTTGCTTTATCAGTATGGAGAGCGCTATGGCTTGGAATGAGCCGGGTGGCAACTCGAATAATCAAGACCCTTGGGGTGGACGCAAGGGCGGCGGTGACCGCAAAGGTCCACCGGATCTCGACGAAGCCTTCCGCAAGCTGCAGGACAGTCTGAACGGACTGTTCGGTGGCAGTAAAAAACGTGACAGCGATAGCGGTTCCAGTGGCGGCGGTGGCGGTGGCTTTGGCCTTATCGCTGTGGTCGTTGCCGTGGTGGCAGCCATCTGGCTGTACAGCGCCGTCTATGTCGTCGACGAGCAGGAGCAAGCCGTCGTGCTGCGCTTCGGTAAGTACTACGAAACTGTCGGCCCAGGCCTCAACATCTATTTCCCTCCGATTGATCGCAAGTACCAGGAGAACGTCACCCGCGAGCGTGCTTACAGCAAGCAAGGGCAGATGCTCACCGAAGACGAGAACATCATCGAGGTGCCGCTGACTGTTCAATACAAGATCAGCAACCTGCAAGAGTTCGTGCTCAACGTTGATCAGCCGGAAGTGAGCCTGCAGCAGGCCACCGACAGCTCGGTACGTCATGTAGTGGGTTCCACCGCAATGGACCAGGTGCTGACCGAAGGCCGTGAACTGATGGCCAGCGAAGTCAAAGAGCGCCTGCAGCGTTTCATGGACACCTATAAAACCGGTATCACCGTTACGCAGGTGAACTTGCAGAGCGCTGCTGCGCCGCGTGAAGTTCAGGAAGCCTTCGACGACGTTATCCGTGCCCGTGAAGATGAGCAGCGTGAGAAGAATCTGGCTGAGTCGTATGCCAACGGCGTAGTGCCGGAGGCACGCGGTCAGGCCCAGCGCCTAATTGAAGACGCCAGCGGTTACCGCGACGAGGTGGTTTCCCGCGCTACGGGTGAGGCAGATCGCTTTACCAAGTTGGTCGCCGAGTACCGCAAGGCCCCTGAAGTTACCCGTGAGCGTCTCTATCTCGACACCATGCAAGAGCTGATGAGCAACACCAGCAAAGTATTGGTGACCGGCGAGAAAGGGCAGAACAATCTGCTTTACCTGCCGCTCGACAAGATGATCGAAAGCCGTGCCGCTGCACCTGCTCAGGGCGCTTCCAGTAACGCGGCAGCCGCTGATTTGGGCGCGCGTGTAAATGCTGATTTGCAACAGCGTGATCTGCGGACAAGGGAGACTCGCTGATGAGCAATAAATCACTGGCTGTCCTGATCGTCGCCATTGTCGCTGTGCTGGTTGGCTGGAATTGCTTCTATATCGTGGCGCAAACCGAGCGTGCGGTGATGCTGCAGTTTGGTCGCATCGTTCAGACCGATGTGCCGCCTGGCCTTCATGTGAAGATTCCGTACGTTAACCAGGTGCGCAAATTTGATGCGCGGCTGATGACGCTGGACTCCTCCACTTCGCGTTTCCTCACGCTGGAAAAGAAAGCGCTGATGGTCGATGCCTATGCCAAATGGCGTGTGCTCGATGCTGAGCGTTTCTACACCGCTACGTCCGGAATCAAGTTGATTGCCGACGAGCGTTTGTCGCGCCGTCTTGAAGCTTCGCTGCGCGACCAGTTCGGTAAGCGCACCCTGCACGAGTCGGTGTCGGGCGAGCGTGATGCGCTAATGGCTGACGTGACTGCGACCCTCAATAAGGCTGCGCAGAAGGAGTTGGGTATCGAAGTTGTCGACGTTCGCGTCAAGGCAATCGACCTGCCCAAGGAAGTTAACCGCAGCGTATTCGACCGTATGAGTTCGGAGCGTGAGCGCGAAGCGCGCGAGCACCGCGCTAAAGGCAAGGAGCTGGCAGAAGGTATCCGTGCCGATGCCGACCGTCAGAAGCGTGTGATCCTGGCTGAAGCCTATCGCGAGGCGGAAGAAATGCGCGGTGACGGCGATGCAAAAGCGTCTGCGATCTACGCGAAAGCCTACGGCATGGACCAAGAGTTCTACGGCTTCTACCGCAGTCTTCGCGCTTATCGTGAAAGCTTTGCTGACAAGCGTGACGTATTGGTCCTTGATCCAAGCAGCGATTTCTTCCGCTATTTGGAGAAATCGAAACCTTGATGTCAGTCGCTTCCGGCGGACGCTAGTCGTCCGTCGGGGTGACCCGTCAGGGAAACGTGTTATGATTGGTCAGCCGGGAAATTCCCGGCTTTTTTGCGTCTGTGGGAACCATGTGGCAGGAACTCGGCATCGCGTTGTGTTTAGTGCTGGTGCTGGAAGGCATCCTGCCGTTCCTATATCCACGAGGTTGGCGTGAGACATTTATGCAGCTGTTGCAGCTGCCTGATCGTCACTTACGTCTAATCGGGCTTGCCAGCATGTTGCTGGGTACAGTCCTCCTTTACTGGCTTCATTAATGGCTGCCGCCCGCAACGAGGGGAATGGCGAAATGGCAACGGTAGACCGCTGGCTGCTGCCAGATGGCATCGAGGAAGTACTGCCGCCGGAAGCGGCGCGCATTGAGGCGGCCCGCCGCCAGGTACTGGATCTGTTCCAGCGCTGGGGCTATGAGTTCGTCGTCACTCCACATATTGAATACCTGGAATCGCTGCTCACCGGCGCGGGCCAGGATCTGGATTTGCGCACCTTCAAGGTGATCGATCCGCAAACCGGTCGGCAGATGGGTTTTCGCGCTGACATCACGCCGCAAGTGGCTCGCATCGATGCGCATACGTTGCGTCGCGAAGGCCCGAACCGTCTGTGCTACGCCGGCAGCGTGCTGCATGCTCAGCCGCGCGCGCTGACAACCTCGCGCAGCCCGATTCAACTGGGCGCCGAGCTGTACGGCGATGCCAGCCCGGCCAGTGACGTGGAAGTCATCAGCCTGCTCCTGGAAATGCTCGAGCTTGCCGCCGTTCCTGACGTGCATATCGACCTTGGTCATGTCGGCATCTACCGGGGGCTTGCCCGCGCGGCGGGTCTTTCTGGCGAAGTCGAGCAGCAGCTGTTCGATGCGCTGCAGCGAAAAGCCGTCGATGAAGTGGCTTCGCTCACTGAGCACGTGCCCACCGAATTGCAGAAAATGCTGCGTGCCCTTGCCGAGTTGTGCGGCGAGCGCGAAGTGCTGGACCTGGCTCAAGCCTGCCTGGTCGAGGCGCCTGAAGACGTGCATCTGGCGCTGGACGAGTTGATCGCCATTGCCGACACGCTTGAACGCCGCTACCCCGAAGTGCCGCTGTACTTTGACCTCGGCGAGTTGCGCGGCTACCACTATCACACCGGTGTGGTGTTCGCCGCGTTCGTTCCCGGTGTTGGCCAGTCCATCGCGCAAGGCGGCCGTTACGATGACATCGGCGCTGACTTCGGTCGCGCTCGTCCGGCCACCGGTTTTTCGACCGACCTGAAAACCCTGGTAACGCTAGGCTCCATGCAGCTCGACGAGCCAGAGGCCGGGGTTTGGGCGCCAGACAATCACGACTTGTATCTATGGAAGGCAGTTCGCCAGTTGCGCGGGCAAAACACGCGCGTTGTGCAGGCGCTGCCGGGGCAGGACGTTTCTGCCGCGCGCGAGGCGGGCTGTGATCGCCAGTTAGTGCTCGCTGATGGGCGCTGGCAGGTTGAGCCGTTAGCTGTTTAAAGATTTCCGCCGGCTGCTGCCGGCATCAAGCTTCGAAGAGGACAAGTGTTATGGGTAAGAATGTCGTCGTCCTGGGCACCCAATGGGGTGATGAGGGCAAAGGCAAGATCGTTGATCTGCTGACTGAACACGCGGCTGCGGTCGTTCGCTACCAGGGTGGTCACAACGCAGGTCATACCCTGGTGATCAACGGCGAAAAAACCGTCTTGCACCTGATCCCGTCGGGTGTGCTGCGTGACGGCGTTCAGTGCCTGATCGGCAACGGCGTGGTGGTTGCACCTGACGCCCTGATGCGCGAAATCATCAAGCTGGAAGAGAAGGGTGTTCCGGTGCGTGATCGCCTGCGCATCAGCCCGGCCTGCCCGCTGATCCTGTCGTACCACGTGGCGCTGGATCAGGCCCGTGAGCGCGCCCGTGGCGAAGCCAAAATCGGCACTACCGGTCGCGGCATCGGCCCGGCATACGAAGACAAAGTGGCCCGTCGTGGTCTGCGCGTAGGTGACCTGTTCCACCGCGAGCGTTTTGCCGCCAAGCTCGGCGAGTTGCTGGACTATCACAACTTCGTGCTGGTGAATTACTACAAAGAGCCGGCCATCGACTTCCAGAAAACCCTGGATGAGTGCATGGAATACGCCGAGCTGCTGAAGCCGATGATGGCTGACGTGACGTCCGTATTGCACGACATGCGCCGCGACGGCAAAGACATCATGTTCGAAGGCGCCCAGGGTTCGTTGCTCGACATCGACCACGGCACCTACCCCTACGTCACCAGCTCCAACACCACCGCCGGCGGCATCGCGACCGGTTCGGGTTTTGGTCCGATGTACCTCGATTACATCCTCGGTATCACCAAGGCCTACACCACGCGCGTTGGCTCGGGTCCGTTCCCGACCGAGCTGTTCGACGATGTCGGTGCGTTCCTTGCCAAGCGTGGCCACGAGTTCGGCGCCACCACCGGCCGTGCCCGTCGTTGCGGCTGGTTCGACGCCGTCATCCTGCGTCGTGCCATCGAAATCAACAGCATCTCGGGCCTGTGCCTGACCAAGCTGGACGTGCTCGACGGTCTTGAAACCATCCGCATCTGCGTGGGTTACAAAAACGAAAACGGCGCGGTGATCGACGCCCCGACTGACGCTGACAGCTACATCGGCCTGGAGCCGGTGTACGAAGAAGTGCCGGGCTGGAGCGAGTCGACGCTGGGCGCCAAGAGCTTGGATGAGTTGCCGGCTAATGCCCGCGCCTATATCAAGCGCGTGGAAGAGTTGGTCGGCGCGCCGATCGACATCATCTCCACCGGCCCGGACCGCAACGAAACCATCGTATTGCGTCACCCGTTCGCCTAAGGGCTAGCGCCGTCGCTTACGACGGTTAACGAAAAAGGGTCGCCAATTGGCGGCCCTTTTTCGTTTCTGAGCGTCTGGTCAGGTGTAGCGGCATGGCCCTTGCTGTGCTCAAGTTATCCCAGCAGTTGCCGTCACATCAGGTGACGGATATTGGAGGTTTGTCGTGTCAGCCATCGTTTCTCTCTTGCGTAGCCGCTTGCTGCGCCCGGTCTTCATTGCACTCGGAATTGCACTGCTGGTGCAGGTCCTGGTGGCCGTTGCACTAACTCGGAGCACGGTCGGTGCGCTGGAGGTCGATCTGGGCACGCGCCTGGGTTCGGACACCCAGCGGCTTGAGTCCGAATTGGAGGAGGCGGGGCGCGAACTGTCTTCGGGCCTGGGCACCTTATCTACACGCACCCGCGAGCGCCTGGCCGCCGGTTTGTCCGGGCGCCTTAAAGAAGAGCAAGCGCAAATGCGCGCTGCGCTCGAACAGAACCTCAAGGACTCAGCCAACGACATGGCGCAGCTGTTGGCGGCTGTGGCGCCCCGTGCGATGTGGGACAACGACGGCCCGGCACTCTCCGAATTCGCTCGGCGTGCGCAGCGCAATCCGAACGTGCTGTTCGTTGTATACGACGATGCGCAAGGTCAGCATCTGACTCGCTACCTCAACCGAGAAAATCCGCTGATCAAAGCGCTGATGGAAAAAGGCGAGGGTGAGCGGGCGCTGGACAAGGTGCTCAACGCCGCCCGTAACGACAAATCTGTATACCTAATCGAAGCGCCCATCAGCCCTAACGGCGTGGAAATCGGCAAAGTGCTCATGGGCGTTTCCACGTCTTCGGTCGAGCAGCAGCTGGTGGCGCTCGACAAGCGCTTCTCCGCGCTGATTGCCAGTGGCGATCAGCTGGTCGCCGACAGCTTGTCCGGCGCTGCTACTGAAAGTACCGCCGCTTTGACTGCGCGGCTGAAAGCGGCACAAACCGAAACGGCCGGTATGGCCGAAGGCGCTCGCACCTCCGTTCAGCAATCGGCAGCCACGCTGAAATGGCGGATCGGTTTGGGCCTGGCGTTGGTGGGCTTGTGCGTACTGCTGACGCTGGCGATCGTGCTGGGACGGCGGGTGGTGAGCAAGCTGCATCTGCAGATCGCCGCGCTGAACGATCTGGCGGCCGGCGAGGGCGATTTGACTCGTCGCATTGAAGTCACCAGTCGCGACGAAATCGGCGACATGGCCATTGCCGTAAATCGCTTCGTCGAGAAATTGCAGCCGATCGTGCGTGAGGCGGGTGAGGTCGCAGTGAGTACCGGTGTGGAAATCAAAGGTCTGGCCACTCGCAGTGTTGCGGCCGAAGCGGCGGCTGAGCGCCAGCGTGATGAAGTGGCGGGCAGTCTCGAGGCGTTGGCGGTGATGGCTGGAGATGCGCAGGCTGAAAGTCGCGCTATGCAGGCGGCCTTGCAGCGCGTGGTGTCGATTCGTCAAGACGCCAACGAGAACGCCGTAATCGCCACGAAAGTCGGCGCCTTGATTGAAGAGCTGGTGTCGCGCGTTGATGCCGGTTCGGCAGTCATCGAGCGCTTGGCTCGCCAGAGTGAGCAGATCGAGATGGTGTTGACCGTCATTCATGGCATCGCCGAGCAAACCAACCTGTTGGCGCTCAACGCGGCAATCGAAGCGGCGCGTGCGGGCGAGACCGGTCGCGGCTTCGCTGTGGTGGCGGACGAGGTGCGCGCGCTGGCCAGTAAGACGCAGCAGTCCACGGGTGATATCCAGTCGCATATCACTGCTCTTCAGCAAGGTGCACGTGAGGCGGTGTCGGTGATTGGTCGTGCGGGTCAGCAGGCCAATGAAGGTTTGGCTGCGTTGCGTGATAGCGAGCGGTTGCAGTTGTCGGTGCAGGCGGCGGTGGATGACGTTCATGCCGCAATCAAGGCGGCCACTCAGGCGGCCGCGCATCAAGCTGAGGGCGCCGATGCCGTAAGGGGGCGCGTGGAAGTTATCCACGCTGAAGCGCAGCGCGCTGCGGAAGCGGGTGCGGCGACAGCGGCGAGCGGTCGTGTGCTGGATGGGTTGGCTTCGCGGTTGAAATCCAGCCTGGGTCAGTTCCGCGTTTAACGGCGCCTGCGTTAAAGGAGTCGGGATGTTCCCGGCTTCCTTAACGCTCGCCATTGGCCAAATCGCAGGCACAAAAAAACCGGCCTAAGCCGGTCTTTTTGTTGCTGAGGTTGGTAGTACCTCAGTCTAAATTGGTGCCCAGGAGAAGACTCGAACTTCCACGATGTTGCCATCGCTAGGACCTGAACCTAGTGCGTCTACCAATTCCGCCACCTGGGCGTTGAGTTCGTTGATTGCTCAAGTACTTTCAACTACAACAACGTTTGCCGTCGTTGTGGGCGCGAAATATACGGACCAGTTTGAATGTTGTAAACCCCTGATGTGAAAAAAAACTTTATTCGTTCACGTGAGCAGACCAAGATAGCGTTTTCGCGCTTCAATAGGCGCAAGACACTTACTTCTCTATATAGATAAGGCGAACCCTCTCTAATGGCCGATTGGCAATCCCTCGATCCCGAGGCCGCTCGTGAAGCGGAAAAATACGAAAACCCTATCCCAAGTCGTGAGCTGATTCTTCAGCATCTGGCGGATCGCGGTTCGCCAGCCAACCGCGAGCAGTTGGTAGAAGAGTTCGGCCTCACCACGGAAGAACAACTCGAAGCCTTGCGCCGTCGTCTGCGCGCTATGGAGCGTGACGGCCAGTTGATCTACACCCGTCGTGGCACGTATGCGCCGGTCGACAAGCTGGACCTGATCCTCGGTCGCATCAGCGGTCACCGCGATGGCTTCGGTTTCCTGATTCCGGATGACGGTAGTGACGATCTTTTCCTGAGTCCTGCTCAGATGCGTCTGGTCTTCGATGGCGACCGTGCCCTAGCGCGCGTCACCGGCCTTGACCGCCGTGGTCGTCGTGAAGGTGCGGTAGTGGAAGTCATTTCCCGCGCCCACGAAACCATCGTTGGTCGCTACTACGAAGAAAGCGGCATCGGATTTGTCGTCGCAGACAATCCGAAAATCCAGCAAGAAGTGCTGGTCACGCCGGGTCGCAACGCGAGCGCCAAACAAGGCCAGTTCGTTGAGGTGAAGATTACCCATTGGCCAACGCCGCGCTTCCAGCCTCAGGGCGACGTGGTTGAAGTGGTCGGCAACTATATGGCGCCGGGCATGGAAATCGACGTGGCGCTGCGCAGCTACGACATTCCCCACGTCTGGCCTGAAGCAGTGCTCAAAGAAGCCGCCAAGCTCAAGCCTGAAGTGGAAGAGAAGGACAAAGAAAAGCGCATCGACCTGCGTCACCTTCCGTTCGTAACCATCGACGGTGAAGACGCCCGCGACTTCGACGATGCGGTTTACTGTGAAAAGAACGGCAGCAACTGGCGCCTGTTCTCTGGTGGCTGGAAGCTTTACGTGGCCATCGCCGACGTTTCCCACTACGTGAAAATCGGCTCGGCACTGGACGACGAATCGCAAGTGCGCGGCAACTCGGTGTACTTCCCCGAGCGCGTAATACCGATGCTGCCGGAAGAGCTGTCGAACGGCCTTTGCTCGTTGAATCCGAAGGTCGACCGCTTGGCGATGGTCTGCGAGATGAGCATCTCCAAGACCGGCAAGATGACCGACTATCAGTTCTACGAAGCGGTCATCCACTCCCACGCGCGCCTGACCTACAACAAGGTCAGCGCCATTCTCGAAACGCCGAAAAGCGCTGAAGCGAAAGCCCTGCGTACCGAGTACGCCGACGTTGTGCCGCACCTCAAGCAGCTGTACTCGCTGTATCAGGTGCTGCTGGCTGCTCGCCATGAGCGCGGCGCCATCGATTTCGAAACCCAGGAAACCCGCATCATCTTCGGCTCCGGCCGTAAGATCGCTGAGATCCGTCCTACCACTCGTAACGACGCTCACAAGCTGATCGAGGAATGCATGCTGGCCGCCAACGTGGCCACCGCCGAGTTCCTTAAGAAGCATGAGATTCCTGCGCTGTATCGCGTGCACGATGGCCCGCCGCCGGAGCGTTTGGAAAAGCTCAAAGCATTCCTCGGCGAGCTGGGCTTATCGCTGCAACGCGGCAAATCCAAAGAAGGTCCGTCGCCCAAGGACTACCAAGCGTTGCTGGAAGGCATTCGCGAACGGCCGGATTACCACCTGATTCAAACCGTTATGTTGCGCTCGTTGAGCCAGGCGGTTTACAGCGCCGATAACCAGGGCCACTTCGGCCTGAATTACGAGGCGTACACGCACTTCACCTCGCCGATTCGTCGTTACCCGGATTTGCTTACGCACCGCGCCATTCGCAGCGTCATTCGCTCGAAGATGGACACGCCGCACGTTAAGCGCGCCGGCGCAATGATGATTCCGAAAGCGCGCATTTATCCGTACGACGAACCCGCGCTAGAGCAATTGGGCGAGCAGTGCTCGTTGTCCGAACGCCGCGCCGACGAAGCCACCCGTGACGTAGTGAACTGGCTCAAGTGCGAATTCATGAAAGACCGCGTGGGCGAAAGCTTCCCGGGCGTGATCACGGCTGTGACCGGTTTTGGCTTGTTTGTTGAGCTCAAAGACATCTACGTCGAAGGCCTGGTGCACGTCACCGCCTTGCCGGGCGACTACTACCATTTCGACCCGGTTCACCACCGTCTGGCGGGCGAGCGCACTGGCCGCAGCTTCCGTCTCGGCGACAGCATCGACGTCAAAGTCATGCGCGTTGATCTGGACGAACGCAAAATCGACTTCGAGCTTGCGCAAGCCACTATCGATGCGCCAATCGGCCGTAAGGGCCGCACATCGACGGCGGCCAAAGGCGGTGCGCGTGAGCGTGCTGAGAAGGCGAACGCAGCACCTACTTCCGGCAGCGCTGACGTCAAGCGCAGCCGCGAAGTGAAAAGCGCGTTGCTCGCTGAAGCGAAAAGCAAAGGCAAGGCCAGCACCGCTGGCAAAAGTGCCAAGCCCAGCACGCATCGCAAAGGCCCGCCGAAGGCTGGCGCTGCAGCACCGAGCAAAAGCGGCGGCGCTCGCAAGCCAAAGGGTAAAGCATGAGTCAGTTGGAAAAAATCTACGGTGTGCACGCCGTAGAAGCCTTGCTGCGGCACCATCCCAAGCGCGTCAAACAGATCTGGCTCGCTGAAGGGCGCAATGATCCGCGCGTCCAGGTATTGCTGGAATTGGCGGCTCAATCGCGCGTAGCGGTCGGGCAAGCCGAGCGCCGCGAAATGGACGCCTGGGTTGAAGGCGTGCATCAGGGCGTGGTCGCGGAAGTGAGCCCCAGTCAGGTGTGGGGCGAGGCGATGCTCGATGAGTTGCTCGATCGCAGCGAAGGCCATCCGCTGTTGCTCGTGCTTGATGGCGTAACCGATCCGCACAACCTTGGCGCCTGCCTTCGCACCGCCGATGCCGCCGGCGCGTTGGCCGTGATCGTGCCGAAAGATAAATCCGCAACGCTCAACCCCACCGTGCGCAAAGTGGCATGCGGCGCGGCGGAGGTGATTCCATTGGTGGCGGTGACCAACCTTGCCCGCACGTTGGAAAAACTCCAGCAGCGCGGGCTCTGGGTCGTCGGCACGGCTGGCGAAGCCGAGCAGGAATTGTACGAGCAGGATCTGACCGGTCCGACCATCCTGATCATGGGTGCTGAAGGCAAGGGCATGCGCCGCTTGACCCGCGAGCACTGCGATTACCTGGTGCGCCTGCCGATGGCGGGTAGCGTCAGCAGTCTTAACGTCTCGGTAGCCACAGGCGTCTGCCTGTTCGAAGCCATGCGCCAGCGCGGCGTGAAGGCCAAGGCCGGGAAATAACGCTGCACCGCCTGTGGGAGCGGCTTTAGCCGCGATGCTTTTGGATAAAAGGCATCGCTGCTGAAGCCGCTCCTACAGGTTTCTCTGCCTCTCTGGCAACTGTTCAAATAATCACCAATTGCCTTGCGCCACCCAGCCCCCTTCTCTACAATTGCGCCCCTTGCCGTGACGGCAGGCGCATACGTGCCCTTTTGTCTGGTGAGCTAACAGTGTCATTCACTCCTTGTCTGACCGCGCTAAGCGGCAGGCTACAACCCGTAAGGAGCATTTATGCGTCATTACGAAATCATCTTTCTGGTTCACCCGGACCAGAGCGAGCAAGTCGGCGGCATGGTTGAGCGTTACACCAAGCTGATCGAAGAAGACGGCGGCAAAATTCACCGCCTGGAAGACTGGGGCCGTCGTCAACTGGCCTACGCAATCAACAATGTTCACAAGGCTCACTACGTGATGCTGAACGTTGAATGCACCGGCAAAGCCCTGGCTGAGCTGGAAGACAACTTCCGTTACAACGATGCCGTGATCCGTAACCTGGTCATCCGTCGCGACGAAGCCGTAACTGGCCAGTCCGAGATGCTCAAGGCTGAAGAAAACCGCAGCGAGCGCCGCGAGCGTCGTGACCGTCCTGAAGCCGATTCCATCGATGGCGACAACGATGACAACGACAACAGCGACAGCGATAACGCTGACGAGTAATCCACGGATCTATTGAGGAGCCAATCTCATGGCACGTTTCTTCCGTCGTCGTAAATTCTGCCGTTTCACCGCTGAAGACGTGAAGGAGATCGATTACAAAGATCTCAACACGCTGAAAGCCTACGTTTCTGAAACCGGCAAAATCGTTCCAAGCCGTATCACCGGTACCAAGGCTCGTTATCAGCGTCAGCTGGCTACCGCTATCAAGCGCGCCCGCTTCCTGGCCCTGCTCGCCTACACCGACAGCCACGGCCGCTGAGACCGGAAGGTCGATACGTAGTAAGGGATAAATCGCATGCGCGCAGTTGCTGAGTTCATCATGCGCGGTCGCATGCAAGCCACTCTTGTGGTGGTGGGTAGTGCGGCATTGCCGCTGTTGTTCTGGTTGAGTGCTGCTGCAGGTTGCCTTGTGCTACTGCGGCGTGGTTTGAAGGACGCTGCTGGCGTTCTGGTTTGGGCTCTGCTGCCAGCGATGGTCTGGTGGTACTTCGGCGAACCGCGCACCTTATTGGTGTTGCTGGGCGCGCTGGGTCTGGCGCTGGTGTTGCGCGCTGGTGGGTCGTGGAACCGGGTGCTGTTGTGCAGCGTGGCTTTGGGCTTGGTATACGGTTGGGTATTGGGTTCGCAGTACCGTGAATTTCTCGAAGCGGTGGCGGCGGAGTTGCAGAAACTCCTGCCGCAGGCCCTCGGGGAACTCCACCAGCAATTGCCGGTGGAAGAACGGGCTCGACTGGATGCCTTGCTAGTGCCGGTGCTGACAGGATTGCTGGCGTCTGTGCTGCAAATCGTCAGTCTGCTATGCCTGATTCTCGGGCGTTATTGGCAGGCTGCGTTGTACAACCCTGGTGGTTTCGGGCTCGAGTTTCGCGCCTTGCGACTGCCGCGAGCGTTGGCGATGGGGCTGTTGGTGTGCATGCTGCTGGGTCCGAACATTGGACCGCAATTGGCCATGCTTACACCGCTGTGCAGCGTACCGCTGGCGTTTGCAGGATTGGCCTTGTTGCACGGGCTGGTTTTTGTGGGACGACTGGGCAAGTTCTGGCTGGTCGGGATGTACATAGGCCTGCTGCTGTTTATGCAGCTGATTTATCCGTTACTGGTGGCTCTGGCCATTGTCGACAGTCTGATTGATTTTCGCGGACGCCACGCACGCAACGGTGCCGGCCCCGCGAACGGTGAAGGTTAAAAGTTAAGAGGTAAGACCCAAATGGAAGTCATCCTGCTGGAAAAAATCGCCAACCTGGGCAACCTGGGCGACAAAGTGAATGTTAAGGCTGGTTACGGCCGTAACTTCCTGCTGCCGCAAGGCAAAGCAACTGCCGCTACCGCTGCGAACGTTGCTGCGTTCGAAGAGCGTCGTGCAGAGCTGGAAAAACTGGCTGCCGAGAAGAAAGCTTCGGCTGAAGCTCGTGCTGCTCAACTGGCTGAGCTGGAAGTGACCATCACTGCCACCGCTGGTGATGAAGGCAAGCTGTTCGGTTCCATCGGTACTCACGACATCGCCGACGCCCTGACCGCCTCTGGCGTGGAAGTGGCTAAATCGGAAGTGCGTCTGCCGAACGGTACCATCCGTAACGTGGGCGAATTCGACGTAGCGGTGCACCTGCACTCCGACGTTGAAGCCACTGTCCGCGTTGTCGTGGTAGCTGCTTAAGTAACGCCAATCGCCCCGCACCTCTGGTGTGAGCGGTTTACATCGGGCACGATCTGCACTCGCAGATCGTGCCCTTTGTCTTTCTGTATTCCCTGTTTTGCATTCCTGATTCCGTGTGGCCATGAACGATATTTCCGATCCCGAACAGTTCGACCTGCAAACCGCTGCGCTAAAGGTCCCGCCCCATTCCATCGAGGCCGAACAGGCCGTGCTCGGTGGTTTGATGCTCGACAATAACGCCTGGGAGCGGGTGCTGGACCAGGTTTCGGACGGTGACTTCTATCGCCATGACCACCGCCTGATTTTCCGCGCCATCGCCAAGCTGGCCGACCAAAACTCGCCGTTCGACGTCGTCACGCTCTCCGAGCAACTCGACAAAGAAGGCCAGACCTCGCAAACCGGTGGTCTGGCTTACCTCGGTGAGCTGGCGAAAAACACCCCGTCGGTGGCCAACATCAAGGCCTATGCGCAGATCGTTCGTGAGCGCGCCACATTGCGCCAGTTGATCGGCATCAGCACCGAAATCGCCGACAGCGCCTTCAACCCGCAAGGCCGGCAAGCCGCCGAAATTCTCGATGAAGCGGAGCGGCAGATCTTCCAGATCGCCGAGGCGCGGCCCAAAACCGGCGGCCCGGTTGGCGTGAACGCGTTGCTGACCAAAGCCATCGACCGCATCGACGAGCTGTTCAATACCGGCGAAGGCATCACCGGTCTGTCCACCGGCTTCACCGACCTCGACGACAAAACCAGCGGCCTGCAGCCCTCGGACCTGATCATCGTCGCCGGTCGTCCGTCGATGGGTAAAACCACCTTCGCCATGAACCTGGTGGAAAACGCCGTACTGCGCAGCGACAAGGTGATTCTGGTGTACTCGCTCGAGATGCCAGGCGAATCGCTGATGATGCGTATGCTGTCCTCCCTCGGCCGTATCGATCAGACCAAAGTGCGTTCCGGTCAGCTCGACGATGACGACTGGCCGCGCCTGACCTCGGCGGTCAACCTGCTCAACGACCGCAAGCTTTTTATCGACGACACTGCCGGCATCAGCCCTTCGGAAATGCGTGCGCGAACCCGTCGTCTGGTGCGTGAACACGGCGACGTCGGCCTGATCATGATCGACTACCTGCAACTGATGCAGATCCCAGGCTCCAGCGGCGACAACCGGACCAACGAGATTTCGGAAATTTCCCGTTCCTTGAAAGCCCTGGCCAAGGAATTCAACTGCCCCGTGGTCGCGCTGTCCCAGCTCAACCGCTCCCTGGAACAACGCCCCAACAAGCGCCCAGTGAACTCCGACTTGCGTGAATCCGGCGCCATCGAGCAGGACGCCGACGTGATCATGTTCGTGTACCGGGACGAGGTGTATCACCCCGAAACCGAACACAAAGGCGTGGCCGAAATCATCATCGGCAAGCAGCGGAACGGTCCGATTGGCTTTATTCGACTCGCGTTCTTGGGCAAATACACAAGATTCGAGAATCTAGCCCCCGGCAGCTACAACTTCGACGACGACGAGTAGACCTACTGCGCGACGTTCTGGCTGCGTCGCGCGGTGCTCGCCAAAATCGCAGTCACTAGCAACATTCACCGCGAACCCACCCCTACGCCTTATAACGCGGCGTCATAAAATCCGCGTCCACATACGGCGCGAGGTAATCCTCAAGCCGCTGCCCGTCGGCACATTCGAAGTGTTCGTCGGTATCGGTCAGCGTATCCAGGCGATCAACGCGGAAATTACGAAAGGCGCCGCGCAGTTCGCACCAGCTGCAGAGCGTCCAGGTCTGCCCCCAGAAGAACAGCCCCAAAGGCCAGATGCAGCGTTCGCTGCTCTGGCCTTTTTCGTCTTTGTAGCTCAGTTGGAGCTTACGTTGCTGGCGGATGGCGAGGCGCAGTTGGCCGAGCCAATGCACGGGGTACAGGTTGGTTTCGGGGGCGAACAGGTTGTGGCGGTTGAGTTCGCTGCGCAGGTCGCCCGGCAGCACGCTGTGGATTTTCGCCAGTGCCGATTCGGCCGCACGTTGCAGGGCCGGGTCGGCCCAGGCTTTGACCATTTTGGCGCCGATCATCAGCGCTTCGATCTCCTCGCGCTCGAACATCAGCGGCGGCAAATCCATGGGCTGGCGCAGCACATAGCCAACACCCGCTTCGCCCTCCAGCGGCACGCCGGAGAGCGACAAATCCTGAATGTCGCGGTAGATGGTGCGCACCGACACCTGCAGCCGTTCGGCCAGCCACTGCGCCGTGGTCAGGCGGCGGCTGCGTAAAAACTGCACGATCTGGAAGAGGCGGTCGGCGCGTCTCATGGCTGGTCTCGGTGGTGGGCCATCGCGGCCAACGCCGCGATGTTTTAAACGTCAGGACACGCTGTGCAGCCCAACGCTATTGCCTTCACTGTCTTTAATCAAGGCAATGAAACCGTGCGGCGCGATCTCGGTGCGGGGCTGCAGGATGACGCCGCCGGCATTGGGGACACGGTCCAGCACGGCGTCGAGTTGGCCTTCCACATTGAGGTAAACGCGCGTGCCGCCCGTGCCCGGATGCATACCTGCCATCGCACACACGCAGCCGCCGACGCCGCCGTTTTCTTCGCCGGGAAAAATGCCCATACGCGACATCGGCCCATCGACAATCGGCATCGAGATATCCAGCGCGCGCTGGTAGAAGGTGTGGGCACGGTCGAAGTCGCTGACGTAGAGTTCAAACCAGTTCACGGCGTTCATGGCATTCATTCCTTGGCGTATTGAGGGAGTCGGCAGCCGTCGGCGGGGCGCCGTTGCGTGCTGCTGGCGAGCACTTTACGAGGAGGCTACTGACAGCATTCTGTCAGTAGCCTGCGCCGATATTTCTGCGCCGTGCTGGGCTAAACTGCCGTCCCTTTTTTCCATGCTGCCGAGCCTGCTATGCGTCCGTTAATCGCCACCATCGACCTCGCCGCCCTGCGCCATAACTATGCCGTCGCCCATCGCTGCGCGCCGGGGCGGCAGGCGTTCGCCGTGGTCAAGGCCAATGCATACGGCCATGGCGTGCGCGAAGTGGTGGCAGCGCTGGCGCACGCAGACGGTTTCGCCGTGTGCTGCCTGGAAGAGGCGCACGCCGTGCGTGAGGTGAATGCGCAGGCGCGCGTGTTGCTGCTGGAAGGCTGTTTCGAGCCGGCTGAATACGAGCAGGCTGCCGCGTTAAATCTGGACGTCGCGGTGCATAACGCCGCCCAGGCCGAGGCGCTGATGTCAGCAGCCTTGTCGCAGCCGCTGAACGTGTGGCTGAAGCTCGACAGCGGCATGCACCGCCTGGGTTTCTCGGTCGCCGAGTTGCGCGAATGGCATGGCCGTCTGGCAGGCACCGCGAACGTGGCCGAGCTCAATGTGCTCGGTCATTTCGCCTGCGCCGACGAGCGCGGCCATGAGCTGAATGAGCAGCAGGTCGAGCAGTTTTTGAGTCTTCTTGATCTCGACTTCGACCAGCGCTCGCTCGCCAATTCCGCCGCGCTGCTGACCATTCCCGCCGCGCATATGGACTGGCAGCGCCCCGGCATCATGCTCTACGGCGCCACGCCGTTTGCCGAGCTAAGCGCCAAGGAGTTGGGATTGCAGCCGGTGATGACGCTCACCGCACAGGTGATCGCCCTGCGTGAAGTGCCGGCCGGCGAAAGCGTGGGCTATGGCGCCAGTTGGATCGCCCAGCGGCCCTCGCTGATTGGCACCGTCAGCTGCGGCTACGCCGACGGCTACCCGCGTCACGCACCGCCCGGCACCGAAGTGGTGGTGCGCGGCCAGCGCGTGCCGTTGGCGGGCAGGGTGTCGATGGACATGCTCAGCATCGACCTAACGGACGTGCCCGGCGCGCAGGTGGGCGATGCGGTGGAATTGTGGGGCGCGCAACTGCCCGTGGATGAACTGGCCCAGCGCTGCGGCAGCATTGGCTATGAATTGCTGACCAAAGTGACCGGCCGCGTGCCGCGCCGCTATCACAACTAACCCCGCCCCTGTAGGAGCGGCTTCAGCCGCGATGCTCTCCAACCACATCGCGCTTGATCGGCATGCCGCCCAGCCGCACCCAACTTAGCGGACCCCTTACACCAACCCCGTCGGCACCTGCAGCACATCCAGAAACAGGCACTGCTCCGGCGTCAGCGAGCCATCCTTACCGCGAATGATGCAGCCGGAGCGCCCTTGGCTCTTGGCCTGGTACAGCGCCTCGTCCGCCGCCTTGTATAACCCGGCGAATTGCTTGGCGTGTTGCGGAAACAGCGCTGCGCCAATGCTGATGGTCACGGCCAGATTGTTCGCGCCATACAGCACCGGCTTGGCCAGTTCGCTCAGCAAGCGCACGGCAATTTCCTGCGCGTGCTGCTCGGCTTCCGGGCCGCTGATGACGATGGCGAATTCGTCGCCGCCCAGTCGCGCCACCATGTCATTGCTGCGCACATGCTCGCGCAGGCGCTGGCCAATGGTGCGCAGCATCAGGTCGCCGGCGTCGTGGCCGTGGCGGTCGTTGATCGGTTTGAAGTGGTCGAGGTCCACCAGCAACAGCGCCACAGACTCGTGACGGCGGCTGGCGTCGGCCAACGCCGTTTCCACGCGCTCAATCAGGTAGCGGCGGTTGGGCAGGTCGGTTAGCGGGTCGTGAAAGGCCGCGTGTTGCAGGGCTTGCTCGCGTTCACGCAGTTGCTGGTTGGCCTGCGCCAGTTCGGCGGTGCGCACTTCCACGGCACGCTGAAGCTCGTCGGCGCTGGCTTGTATCTGCGACAAGCGCGCGGTCTTCTCGCGGTCGGCTTGTTGCAGCGCTGTGGAGCGGTCTTGCTTGAGGGTCTGGATGCGGTAGGCGAGGGCGAAGGAAAACAAGATCGACTCCGCCGCCACCGCCAGCGGAAATACGTACGCATTCCAGCCAGCCGGTTGCACCACGCCCGTCGTGCGTAGCAGTAGCAAGCCGGTGCTGCCCAGAATCAGGCCGTAGCCGCAGAGATAAAGCAGCGCCGGGAAGTAATGCTGCCGCCAACGGATAAACGCCGCGCCCAAGGCCGCCGGAATGCTGGTGAACGACAGCAGCGCAATAATCCACGCCGCCGTGCCGCGCTGTCCGGCAACGTCCAGCGCAATCGCCACCACGTACACCACGCACGCCAGGTTCAGCAGGTGATGGGCCCAGCGCACATAGCGCTTGGTCTGCATCAGCGTTTGGGTAAAGCGCGTGGCGAAAATGCCCCACAGCGAGGGCAGCACAATGCGGTCGAGCCACACCGGAACCGGGTGGTTGGGCCACAGGTATTGGAAGCCGTGGCCGGTCATGCTGACGATAAACAGCAGGGCGCCGCCGGTGGCGAGCACGTACCAGAAGTACGCCGCATCGCGCAGGCTGAAAAAGATAAACAGGTTGTACAGCAGCAGCGCCGTGATGACCCCGTAGATCAGCCCCAGGCCGATGTTTTCGGTGGCGGCCAGTTGGCTCAAATCATCGAGCTGCCAGACCTTCAGCGGAAACGAATTGCCCGCCGGGTCGTAGCTGCGCAAATAAAAGGTCAGCGGTTCGTCGCCCAGCTCAGGCAGCTTGAACAACGTGCGGCGGTACGGGTAGTCGCGACCTTCGGCGTAATTCACCACTTCGCCGCTCTGGCGCTGTTGCCAACCGGTGTGCGGGCCGGGCAGGTAGAGCTGCATGTTCAGTTGGGTGACAGAACCGATCTCAAGCCACCACAGCGGCGGTGCATCGCTGCGCCGTTGCAGGGTGACTTTAATCCACCACGGGTTGCGACTCTGGCCGACGCTGGCCTTGCCGTTGGCCGGCACGAAACGCTGTTGAATGTCGGGCTTGGCCATGTCGGCAATGTTCAGCGTGGCGCCGACATCTTCGAGCAGCTCAATCTGCCCGTTCAGCGATTGCCCGCTGCTGCTGCGGTCCAGCAGCATGGGCGCCGCCGCCGACGCGTGGGCAGCGCACACGGTCAACAAGGCATACAGGCACATCCGCACAATGTTCAGCCGCACCGCATAACTCCTTGAAGCCAAGCGCTGCGGCCGGGCGATTAAAACTGGATCGAGTATAGCTATCAGTATCGGAAATTGATGACAGGGCTTGAGCGACTTTCTTGATCCATCGGCCAGTAGCTGACTGACACAGTCGGATTCTGTACATTTTTTGTGCTATATTCCGCGCCCGCGATTTTCCATGCAACTGCCATACGGTTCCCCCATGCAAGCAGCCAAGCCGCTATTCGATTATCCAAAGTACTGGGCCGAGTGTTTCGGGCCTGCACCTTTCCTGCCGATGAGCCGGGAAGAGATGGATCAGCTTGGCTGGGATTCCTGCGACATCATCATCGTCACCGGTGATGCGTATGTGGATCATCCTTCGTTTGGCATGGCGATCATCGGCCGGCTGCTGGAAGCGCAAGGCTTTCGCGTGGGCATCATTGCCCAGCCAAACTGGCAGTCCAAAGACGACTTTATGAAGCTCGGCGAGCCGAACCTGTTCTTCGGCGTCGCGGCCGGCAACATGGATTCGATGATCAACCGCTACACCGCCGACAAGAAAATTCGCTCCGACGACGCCTACACGCCTGGCGGCCTGGCCGGCAAACGCCCGGACCGCGCCAGCCTGGTGTACAGCCAGCGTTGCAAAGAAGCCTACAAAAACGTGCCCATCGTGCTCGGCGGTATCGAAGCCTCGTTGCGCCGCATCGCGCATTACGATTACTGGCAAGACCGCGTGCGCAACTCGATTCTGATCGACGCCAGCGCCGACATTCTTCTCTACGGCAACGCCGAGCGCGCCATCGTCGAAGTGGCCCAGCGCCTGTCGTACGGGCAGAAAATCGAAGACATCACCGATGTGCGCGGCACCGCGTTTATTCGCCGCGACACGCCCCAGGGCTGGTACGAAGTCGACTCCACGCGCATCGACCGTCCGGGCAAGGTCGACAAGATCATCAACCCGTACGTGAACACGCAAGACACCCAGGCCTGCGCCATCGAGCAGGAAAAGGGCCCGGTTGAAGACCCGGAAGAAGCCAAAGTCGTGCAGATTCTGGCCAGCCCGCGCATGACCCGCGACAAAACCGTGATCCGCCTGCCGTCCATGGAAAAGGTGCGCAACGACCCGGTTCTGTACGCCCACGCCAACCGCGTGCTGCACCTGGAAACCAACCCAGGCAACGCCCGCGCATTGGTGCAGAAGCATGGCGAAGTGGATGTGTGGTTCAACCCGCCACCCATTCCCATGACCACCGAGGAAATGGATTACGTATTCGGCATGCCGTACCAGCGCGTGCCGCACCCGGCCTATGGCAAAGAGAAAATTCCCGCCTACGACATGATCCGTTTCTCGGTAAACATCATGCGTGGCTGCTTTGGTGGCTGCACCTTCTGCTCCATTACCGAGCACGAAGGCCGCATCATCCAGAACCGCTCGGAAGAGTCGATCATTCGCGAGATCGAAGAAATCCGCGACAAAGTGCCAGGCTTCACCGGCGTGATTTCCGACCTCGGCGGGCCGACCGCCAACATGTACCGCATCGCCTGCAAGAGCCCGGAAATCGAATCCGCGTGCCGCAAGCCGTCGTGCGTGTTCCCCGGCATTTGCCCGAACCTGAACACCGACCACTCCAGCCTGATTCAGCTATACCGCAGCGCCCGCGCGTTGCCCGGCGTGAAGAAAATTCTGATCGCCTCTGGCCTGCGTTACGACCTGGCCGTGGAATCGCCTGAATATGTGAAAGAACTGGTCACGCACCACGTCGGCGGCTACCTGAAAATTGCCCCGGAACACACCGAGGAAGGCCCGCTGAATCAGATGATGAAGCCGGGCATTGGCTCGTATGACAAGTTCAAGCGCATGTTCGAGAAGTACTCGAAAGAGGCGGGCAAAGAGCAGTACCTGATCCCGTACTTCATCGCCGCGCACCCGGGCACCACCGATGAAGACATGATGAACCTGGCCCTGTGGCTCAAAGGCAACGGCTTCCGTGCCGACCAGGTGCAAGCGTTCTACCCCTCGCCCATGGCCACCGCCACGGCGATGTACCACTCGGGCAAAAACCCGCTGCGCAAAGTCACGTACAAGAGCGACGGCGTGACCATCGTTAAAAGCGAAGAGCAGCGCCGCCTGCATAAAGCCTTCCTGCGCTACCACGACCCCAAAGGCTGGCCGATGTTGCGCGAAGCGCTGCTGCGCATGGGCCGTGGCGACTTGATTGGGCCGGGCAAGAACCAGCTCATTCCGCTGCACCAGCCGGCTACCGACAGCTACCAGAGCGCTCGGCGGAAAAACTCGACGCCGGCCGGCAGCCATAAAGTGGCCAAGGAAACCAAAATCCTCACCCAGCACACCGGCCTGCCCCCGCGCGCCAGCGACGGCGGCAATCCGTGGGACAAACGTGAGCAAGCCAAAGCGGCGGCGTTTGCCAAGAGCAAGGAAGACGCTAAAGCCCGTCACGACGCGGCCAAAGGCGGCAAGGGTAAGGGCGGCAAAGGCGGCAAGAAGCCGGCGCGGCAGCCTGTGTTTCCGCGCTGAGGCTTGTGCATGAACAAAAAACGCCAACCTTCGGGTTGGCGTTTTTGTATGTGACCGAGTCTGCCCCGGCCCTCTCCCCCAGCCCCTCTCCCGCAAGCGGGCGAGGGGGGCAGAGATGCGTGCGGATTCTGAGACAGCGTCTCCACGGCGGAGAGATCCGATTTAGTTCTCGAAACCTCCCCGATCCATTCCCCTCTCCCGCTTGCGGGAGAGGGGCTAGGGGAGAGGGGCTTTTGAGTGGGTTCTGATTGTCTCGCCGGCCATCTCTGCGTTCGGCTGAACATTCTGGGCTTGCAGAGCCTTTGCCGCGTCCTAAGCATCACGCCCGCCCCGTTTACGTGCGATCCTCTGCCCCACGCATCGCCACTGGCGCGATTTTGGTGCCGGGGTGCAGGGACGGGTAGCGAAACCACCGGCTCCGCCCTGGCTGGCATAAGTCTTGCGCGGCTCACAGCCCGCCAAGGCTCGCAGGAGGCACGCCGTGTCGATTCATGTCGCATTGCACCACGTAACCCATTACCGCTATGACCGTGCGGTAGACCTTGGCCCGCAAATTGTGCGTCTGCGCCCGGCGGCCCATAGCCGTACGCGCGTGCTCTCGTACGCGCTGAAAGTGCTGCCCGAAAAGCACTTCATCAATTGGCAACAAGACCCTCAGGGCAATTACCTGGCGCGCCTGGTGTTCCCGGAGAAAACCACCGAGCTGCGCATCGAGGTCGATCTGGTCGCCGAAATGGCGGTGTTCAACCCGTTCGATTTCTTCCTCGAGCCCTACGCCGAAAAAATTCCGTTCACCTATTCGGCCGATGAAAAGCGCGAGCTGACGCCGTACCTGGCGACCCTCGACCCCACGACAAAATTCGACGCCTACGTCGCCAGCATCGAGCGCAAGCCGCTGCCGACCATTGATTTCCTCGTCGCCCTGAACCAGCGCCTGAGCCAAGACATCAGCTACCTGATCCGCATGGAGCCCGGCGTGCAAACGCCTGAGCAAACCCTGGTCAATGCCTCCGGCTCATGCCGCGATTCGGCCTGGTTGCTGGTGCAGATTCTGCGCAGCCTCGGCCTGGCGGCGCGGTTCGTTTCCGGCTACCTGATTCAACTGACCGCCGACGTCAAAGCCCTCGACGGCCCCAGCGGCACCACCGTGGACTTCACCGACCTGCATGCCTGGTGCGAGGTGTATTTGCCCGGCGCCGGTTGGGTGGGGCTCGACCCAACATCCGGCCTGTTTGCCGGCGAAGGCCATATTCCGTTGGCGTGCAGCCCGGAGCCTTCCTCGGCGGCGCCCATCAGTGGCGTGGTGGAGCCGTGCGAGGCCGAGTTCACCCACGAGATGTCGGTGGAGCGCATCTGGGAAGCGCCGCGCGTGACCAAGCCGTACACCGAGGAGCAATGGCTGGAGATCGAGCGCCTCGGCCGGCAGATTGATCACGACCTGCTCGAAGGCGATGTGCGCCTGACCATGGGCGGCGAGCCGACGTTTGTGTCCATCGACGACCCCGACGGCCCCGAGTGGAACACCGATGCGCTGGGCGATAACAAACGCAAACTCTCCGCCGAGCTGTACCAGCGCATGCGCAAGCGCTACGCGCCCAAAGGCCTGGTGCATTTCGGCCAGGGCAAGTGGTACCCGGGCGAGCAACTGCCGCGCTGGTCGCTGAACTGTTTCTGGCGCCACGACGGCGAGCCGATCTGGCACAACCCGGCGCTGGTCGCCGATGAAACCCAGAACTACGAAGCCGATGGCGCGCTCGCCGGGCGCTTCCTCGCCAGCGTGGCCGAGCGTCTGCAACTGCCCGGCGAGTTCGTGTTTCCCGCCTACGAAGACAATTTCTATTACCTCTGGCGCGAAGGCGCGCTGCCCAAGAACGTCAGCGCCGAAGATTCGCGCCTGAGCGATGAAATGGAGCGCGCGCGGCTGCGAAAAGTCTTCGCTCAGGGCCTGGATAAAGTCGTCGGCCAAGTGCTGCCGTTGGCCCGCACCGCAGACGGCGACGCCTGGCAAAGCGGGCGCTGGTATTTGCGCGACGAGCATTGCCGGCTGGTGCCGGGCGACTCGGCCATGGGTTATCGCTTGCCGCTGGCATCGCAGCCGTGGGTAAAGGCGGCGGAGTTTCCGTTTGTGCATGTGCCCGACCCGAATCAGAGCTTCGCCGAATTGCCGTCCAGCGATGCGCTGCGCGTGTTGCCGGCCGAGCGCGGGGAGACGCCGGCCACGACGGATGGACGTGAGCCGAAGGTCGACGAGTCGGCCCATTGGCTGACGCGCACCGCCCTGTGCGCCGAAGCGCGGGACGGGCGTTTGTACCTGTTTATGCCGCCGCTCGCCGCGCTTGAGGATTACCTGACGTTGGTCAACGTCATCGAGGCCTGCGCTGAGGAGCTGCATTGCCCGGTGCTGCTCGAAGGCTACGAGCCGCCCAGCGATCCGCGTTTGGGCAACTTCCGCGTCACGCCCGACCCCGGCGTGATTGAGGTGAATGTGCAGCCCTCGTCCAGCTGGGAGCAGTTGGTTGAGCGCACCGAGTTCCTCTACGAAGAAGCGCGGCAAACCCGGCTGACCACTGAGAAATTCATGATCGACGGCCGCCACACCGGCACCGGCGGCGGTAACCACTTCGTGCTCGGTGGCGCCACGCCGGCCGACTCGCCGTTTCTGCGCCGCCCCGATCTGCTGCGCAGCCTGATCAGCTATTGGCACAATCATCCGTCGTTGTCGTACCTGTTTTCCGGGCTGTTTATTGGCCCGACGTCCCAGGCGCCGCGCATCGATGAAGCGCGCAACGACTCGCTCTACGAACTGGAAATCGCCTTCTCGCAAATGCCGGCGCCGGGCGAAGAATGCCCACCGTGGATTGTCGACCGCCTGCTGCGTAACCTGCTGATCGACGTGACCGGCAACACCCACCGCGCCGAGTTCTGCATCGACAAACTCTATTCGCCCGACAGCGCCAGCGGCCGTCTCGGTTTGCTGGAACTGCGCGGTTTCGAAATGCCGCCCCATGCGCGCATGAGCCTGACCCAACAACTATTGCTGCGTGCGCTGGTGGCGCGTTTCTGGCGTGAACCCTATGCGCCGCCGAAGCTTGCGCGCTGGGGCACCGAGCTGCACGACCGCTTCCTGCTGCCGCACTTTATCCAGCAAGACTTCGCCGACGTGATCGTCGACCTGAACAACGCCGGCTATCCGCTGCGCGCTGAGTGGTTCGACGCGCATCTGGAGTTTCGCTTCCCGAAAATCGGTGATTACGCCGTGGCCGGTATCGAGCTGGAACTGCGGCAGGCGCTGGAACCGTGGCATGTATTGGGCGAGGAGGGCGGTGGCGGCGGCACGGTGCGTTATGTCGATTCCTCGCTGGAGCGCGTGCAGGTGAAAATCAACGGCCTGCCGCCGCAGCGCTACCTGCTCACCTGCAATGGGGTGGCGGTGCCGTTGCAGCCGACCGGGCGTGTGGGCGAGTTCGTTGCAGGCGTGCGCTTTCGCGCCTGGCAGCCGTACAACGCGCTGCAGCCGACTATTGGCGTACACGCGCCGCTGGTGTTCGACCTGCTGGATACCTGGATGCAGCGCTCGCTGGGCGGTTGTCAGTATCATGTCGCCCACCCCGGCGGGCGCAATTACGAGACCCTGCCGGTGAACGCCAACGAAGCGGAAAGCCGGCGCATGGCGCGTTTTTTCCGCCTTGGGCATAACCCCGGGCAGTTGTCGGTGCCGACGTTGCAGATCAACGATGAGCTGCCGATGACCTTGGACCTGCGCCTGCATCGACGCTGACCGGTTTGCCCACGGCAAGCGCCGCCCAGAGCAGGTGGCGCGCCATGGGTGATATTGCCGGGCTGCGCTACGCTTTTGAGCGGTACTTTCTGATTTCCTGTCGTCTGCCGAGCGTTACATGCCTGACCTGCTAGACCTGTACCGGCTGACACCGGGTAGCTACCACGAGATGCTCGACAGCGAGGGCAACCTGCGCGCGCATTGGCGGCGGCTGTTCGACCAATTGCAGCGCAGCAGCGTGCTGCAACTGGCCCAGCGCCAGGCGTTGCTGACGCGACAAATTCAGGAAAACGGCGTGACCTATAACGTCTACGCCGACCCCAAAGGCGCCGACCGGCCGTGGGAATTGGACCTGCTGCCCCATCTTCTGCCCGCTGATGAATGGCAGAAAATCGCCGCCGGCATCGCCCAGCGCGCCAAGCTGCTCAACAGCGTATTGGCCGATCTGTACGGCCCGCAAACCCTGATCGCCAAGGGCTTGCTGCCGGCAGAATTGATCTTCGGTCACAACAATTTTCTCTGGCCGTGCCAAGGCGTCGAACCGCCGGATGGCACGTATTTGCATGTGTACGCCGTGGACCTGGCGCGCACGCCCGATGGCCGCTGGTGGGTCACGGCCGACCGTACCCAGGCGCCGTCGGGTGCGGGTTATGCCCTGGAAAACCGGCAGATCGTTTCCCGGGCGTTTCCCGAGCTGTACCGCGATTTACAAATTCAGCACCTCAACGCCTTCTTCCGCACCTTGCAAGAAACCCTGGCCCGCCAGGCGCCCACCGACGGCGAGGTGCCGCTGGTGGTGCTGCTGACGCCGGGGCGCTTTAACGAAAGCTACTTCGAACATTTGTACCTGGCGCGCCAGCTCGGTTATCCGCTGGTAGAAGGCGGCGACCTGACGGTTCGCGACGCCACCGTGTACCTGAAAACCCTCAGCGGCTTGCGCCGTGTGCACGCGATCATGCGCCGCCTGGACGACGACTTCTGCGACCCGCTGGAGCTGCGCACCGACTCCGCCCTCGGCGTGCCGGGGCTGCTCGAAGCGGTGCGCCAAGGCCGCGTGCTGGTGGCGAACGCGCTGGGCAGCGGTGTGCTGGAGTCGCCGGGTTTGCTCGGCTTTTTGCCGCAGATCAATCAGCATTTGTTCGGCGAAGATTTGCTCTTGCCCTCTATTGCCACCTGGTGGTGCGGCGAAGAGCCGGTGCTGGAGCAGGCGCTGGAAAAACTGCCGGAGCTGCTGATCAAACCGGCCTTCCCGTCGCAAAGTTTCACCCCGGTGTTTGGTCGCGACCTCAGCCAAGCGCAGCGCGACGCCCTGGCCAAACGCATTCGTAAACGCCCCTACGCCTATGTGGCGCAGGAACTGGCGCAGCTGTCGCAGGCGCCGGTGTGGCAGCCGGAGAATGGGCAGTTACAGCCGCGCGCCATTGGCATGCGCGTGTACGCCGTGGCCGATGCCGACGGTTATCGCATTCTGCCCGGCGGCCTGACGCGGGTGGCCACCGAGGCCGACGCCGACGTGGTGTCGATGCAACGCGGCGGTGCCAGCAAAGACACCTGGGTGCTGGGCGAGCCGGCGCCGGGCGGGGAAACCAAGCCCAATCCAAAGAACCTCGGCGGCCTCGGCTTGGTGCGGCGCGACCCGTATCTGCCGTCGCGCATCGTTGAAAACCTGTTCTGGTTTGGCCGCTACTGCGAGCGCTGCGACGACAGCGCGCGACTGCTGCGCATCATGCTGGCGCGCTATGTCGAGGGCGACGATCCGCTGGCGCTGCAAGCGGCGGTGGAATTGGCCGAAAGCCTGAAACTGCTGCCCGAAGCCGGCGACCTGCACGACCGCTTGCTGGTCGCTTTGATGGGCCCGGATTGGCCCGCCAGCCTGCGCGCCAACCTGCTGCGCTTGCAGTGGGCGGCCTCGCAAGTGCGCGGCAAGCTTTCGCGGGAAAACTGGCAAGCGCTGGTGCAGCTGCAACACGACGCGCAGATTCTCGACAGCGAAAAACCCGACTTCGGCGAGCTGCTGGATTTTCTCAACCGCTTGGTAATGTCACTCGCCGCGCTCTCGGGGTTTGCCCTGGACGACATGACCCGCGACGAAGGCTGGCGCTTTTTGATGGTGGGCCGGCAAATCGAGCGCCTGCAATTTCTCAGCAGCAGCCTGGCCGAGTTTCTTCATGGCGTGGCGGTGTTCGATCAGGTCGGCCTGGAATGGCTGCTGGAGCTGGGCAACAGCAGCATCACCTACCGGTCGCGCTACATGGCGGTGCCGCAGTTGATTCCCGTGCTGGACTTGCTCTTGCTCGACGAGCAGAACCCCCACGCCGTGCTGTTCCAACTGCGGCTGGCCGTGCGCTCGCTGAGTCGCCTTAACGAAGATTTCGCCGCGCCGCGCGAAGTCGGGCTGTCGCTGTTGGCTGAGCGCCTGGCGGCATTCGACCTCGGCAGCCTGGAGAACCAGTTGTTTGGCGTGACCAGTCTGCGGGCGGTGCTGGACGGTTTGGTGGTGCTGCTCAAGCAGGTATCAGAAGCGGCCGGCCATGCCTCGGACCGCTTAGCGCTGCGCCATTTCGCCCATGTCGATGACGTCAGCAAGCAAACGGTGTCGGTGTAATGAGCGCGCGCTACCAGATTCTTCACGACACCCATTACCGCTACGACAGCCCGGTGTCGCTGGCCCAACAACTGGCGCATTTGTGGCCGCGCCCGAGCCCCTGGCAGATTTGCGTGGAGCAAGAGCTGCACATCAACCCGGAGCCCACCAGCCGCCGCGATGAGCAGGATGTATTCGGTAACCCGGTTACCCGCCTGGCCTTCGAACGGCCCCACGACGAGCTGCAAGTGAATGCCCGCCTGGTGGTGGAACTGCGCGAGCAACCGGCGCTGGATTTTCGCCAATCGCCCGCCTGGGACCACACCCGCAGCGTGCTCACCTACAACGGCAAACCCAAGCCTGACGCGGTGCTCGACGCCTGCCGCTTCTGCTTCGAGTCGCCGTATGTGCGCTTGAAAAAAGCCTTCTCCGACTACGCCGACAGCTGCTTTCCGCCCAGCCGCCCGCTGTTGCTTGGCGTGCAGGCGCTGATGGAAAAAATCTTCCGCGAATTCACCTTTGACGCCGAAGCCACCCAGGTGGCGACGCCGCTGGTGGAAGTGCTGGAGCGGCGCCGTGGCGTGTGCCAAGACTTCGCCCACCTGATGCTCGCCTGCTTGCGCTCGCGCGGTTTGGCGGCGCGTTACGTCAGCGGCTACCTGCTCACCCAGCCGCCGCCCGGTCAACCCCGCCTGATCGGCGCCGACGCCTCCCACGCGTGGGTATCCGTGTATTGCCCGACGCTCGGCTGGGTCGACTTCGACCCCACCAACAACGTGCGCCCGGCACTGGAACACATCAGCCTCGCCCGAGGCCGCGACTTCTCCGACGTCTCACCGCTGCGTGGTGTGATTTTGGGAGGCGGAAGCCATGATCCTGACGTGCAGGTGACGGTAATTCCGCTGTAAGGCCAATCGCAGGTTCTGGATGCTTTTTGTAGGAGAGGCTTTAGCCTCGATGCTCTTGATGGTTGAAGAGCATCGAGGCTAAAGCCTCTCCTACAGGTGTTCGCGTGTGCGAGCCGCAAGCGCTGTCGGCCGCCCGGCCTGGCTCACTCTCCCTCCACCCACCGTCATTCCCGCGCACGCGGGAATCCAGAGTCTTGAGCCGAGCGGCGTTGCTTGGACAATCACCGCGCCTGGATCCCCGCGTGCGCGAGGATGACGGGTGTTTTGTTCGAGGCATTCGGTCAAGTCAGGCCTTTCCGCAATCCACGTAGGCCTTGGTTTTTATTTTATGTGGAACTATAGTGCCAACTCTGTAGGAAACAAAAACTCACAAAAAGCCTAGCGGAGCCCGCCATGCGTATCGCCACCTTGTCTGTATTAGCCGTTTCCGTGTTGCTGGCCGCGTGCGGCGAGCCGGAGAAACCGGCGGTGACCCACGTTGATTTCCAGAAAGAACTGCAAGCCAAGCTGATCAAGGCCAAGGCCGGCGACGTTATCGACATTCCCGCCGGCACCTATCAGCTCGATCGCAGCCTGAGCCTCAAGGCCAGTGGCGTGACCATCAAAGGCGCGGGCATGGACAAAACCGTGCTCAGTTTCAAAGGTCAGAAAAGCGGCGCCGAAGGGCTGCTGGTGGATGCCTCCGATTTCACCATCGAAGACTTGGCCTTCGAAGACACCAAAGGCGATTCGCTGAAAGTCGTCGGCGGCAAGAACATCATCATCCGCCGCGTGCGCACCGAATGGACGGGCGGCCCGGCGACCGAGAACGGCGCCTACGGCATCTACCCGGTGCAAACCGAAAACGTGCTGGTGGACGGCGTGGTGGCCATCGGTGCATCGGATGCCGGCATTTACGTCGGCCAGTCGCGCAACGTGGTGGTGCGCAACAGCCGGGCGGAGAAGAACGTGGCCGGTATCGAAATCGAAAACACCATCGGCGCCGACGTCTACGACAACGTCGCCACTGGCAACACCGGCGGCATTCTGGTGTTCAACATGCCCAACCTGCAGCAGGCCGGGCGCGCCACCCGGGTGTACAAAAACAAGGTGCAGGGCAATAACCACGACAACTTCGGCCACAAGGGCACGCCCGTCGCGAGCGTGCCGGCGGGCTCCGGCGTGGTGATCAACTCCAACGATCAGGTGGAAATTTTCGACAACGATATTGGCGAGCATAAAACCGCCAACCTGATCGTCAGCAGCTACTTCAGCACCGGCTACACCAACCTCTCCACCGCCGATGGCTTCGACCCGTATCCAGAAAGCATCTACATCTACGGCAACCGCTTTGGCCCAGGCGGCGACAGCCCGGACAACCTCGAACTCAAAGCGCTGCGCATCAGCCAGTTCGGCCTCAGTGGGCGCCTGCCGGACATTCTTTGGGACGGCTACGTCAACGTCGATAAAGTCAAAAACGGCAAGCTGCCGCCTGATCTGGCGATTTGCGTCGATAACGGCGCCGCGCAATTGCTCAACGTCGATGCCCCCAACGGCTACAAAAACATCAGTTCCGACATGAGCAGCCACACCTGCAGCCTGCCGAAACTGCCGGCCATCGAACTGGCCTCGGCCAAAGCGGGGCAGGGTGCATGAAGGCATGGTTTGTGTTGGCGGGCGCGCTGCTGCTGGCGGCGTGCTCCAAGCAGTCGGCACCGTTGTACTTGCCCGAAGGCGAGAACTACCCGCAAACCCTGAGTGAGTGGGGCATGTTGAAACTCGGCGACGGGCATTTGCAGCCGGTCGCTGAGGTCACGCCGTATGACCTGAATACGCCGCTGTTCACCGATTACGCGCACAAGATGCGCACCGTGTGGATGCCCAAGGGCGAAGCGGCGGCGTATGGCGAGGAGCATTTCGACTTCCCCGTCGGCACCGTGCTGAGCAAAACCTTTTACTACCCCAAGGATGAACAAGGCCGCCTGCGCCGCAACAACCAGGACGACCGCGACCCCAGCACCGGCCTGACCCTGGCCCGCGTGCATCTGGTGGAAACGCGCATTTTGCTCAAGCAGAAAAACGGCTGGGTGGCGCTGCCGTATGTGTGGGACGAGAAACAACAGGAAGCACACCTGGAACTGGCCGGCGACAGCCAAAGCCTGAGCCTGCTCGACGACGCCGGGCAAACCCTGGCCGTGGGCTACGAAGTGCCAGATGCCAACCAGTGCGCCGGCTGCCATGAGGAAAGCCATGGCCAGGGCATCAATCCGCTGGGACCGAAAGCCCGGCATCTGAACAAGGACGTGGCGTACGCCGACGGCACCGCTAACCAATTGCAGCACTGGCAGCAAAAGGGCCTGCTCAGCGGCTTGCCGGCCGAACTGGCGGGCGTGCCGCAGAACGCGCTGTGGGGCCATCCGCGTGCGGGGGAAACCCTGGAGAAACAAGCGCGCAGCTACCTCGATGCCAACTGCGCCCACTGCCACAACCCGAAAGGGCCAGCGCGGACGTCGGGGTTGATGCTCAATCTGGCGACGGCCACGGGCATTCACAGTGGCATCTGCAAGCAGCCGGTGGCGGCGGGGAAAGGGTCGGGGAATCGCTTGGTGGATATTCATCCGGGCCAGCCGGATGAGTCGGTGCTGATCTACCGCATCGACAGCACCGACCCCAGCGTGATGATGCCCGAGCTGGGGCGCTCAGTGGTTCATCGCGAAGGGGTGGAGATGCTCACGCGCTGGATTGCCAGCCTGGAGGGCGGTTGCTGACCGGCGCGAGCGGGCAGGTTACTCGCTGGGCTTGTCGTCGACTGCGTCGGTGTCTGGCTCAGCGCTTTCTTCTGGCTGCTCGGCTTGTCCGTGGGCCAGTTTGCGCTGGCGCTTCTCTTCTTTCTTCTGTTCTTTGGCAAGGTCGCGCTGTTGCTTGGCGAAGTTGTAATTGGGTTTGGCCATAAAGTCCTCTGCTGGTGTCGGTGCGCATTGCCTTTGAGTAAAGCCCACGCGCAGTGATTTGCGCAGTGGGCCAGGCAGTTGGCTGAAGGTGTCAGGTGGGCGTGCGGTCTACCCATTTGGGCGCGACCGAAGGTTTCCAATCCGCCATGGCGGCAATCAGGTCGGTGGGTGACTCGTTGATTTGCAGCATCTCCCGGTGCGGCGCCCGCACGAAGCGTTCGGCCACCAGGTGATCGAGAAAGTCATTGAGCTTGGCATAGAAGCCGTTCACTTCCAGCAGGCCCAACGGCTTGCTGTGGTAGCCGAGTTGGCCCCAGGTCCAGACTTCAAATAATTCTTCCAGCGTACCGAGGCCGCCGGGCAGGGCGATAAAACCGTCGCTCAGTTCGGCCATTCGCGCTTTTCGTGCGTGCATGCCGTCCACCACTTCCAGGCGGGTGAGGCCGGTGTGGCCGATCTCGGCGTCTTTCAGCGATTGCGGGATGATGCCGATTACTTCGCCGCCGGCCGCAAGTGCCGCGTCAGCGACCGTACCCATCAAGCCGACCTTACCGCCGCCGTACACCAGGCGGATGTTTTGCTCGGCCAAGGCACGGCCCAGATTCACCGCCGCTTCGGTATAAACCGGGTTGGCCCCCGGGCTGGCACCACAGAACACACACAGCGAACGCAACGACATAAGCCACTCCACAGACAAAAATGCGTCCACAGGGTAGCCGCTGACGGCGCGCTCACCAAGGTTTAAACGTGGCGCAGTTCATCGGCGCACGTACCGCTGGCGCCACAGGCGTAGGCAGCGAGCAGGCTGCGGATCAGGTCGTTGAATGTCATGGCAAGCGCCTCGTCGAATGAGCGCTTAGGCTACGTAACGCCGAGCGTTTGAGCCGTTTAATTGTTTCGATGAGCGCCATAGCACCTTGGCCGTGCGGCTTTTTGCCTCGCGTTTGCTTGAACTCGACTGTGTTATCAACCGTCTGTTTAAACACGTACTACCTGTTCGTCACTGTTAAACCGGGCGCATTGCCCACCCTGCCAAGGAGTTCACCATGCTTCGCAAGCTCGCACTCGCTTCCGTACTTTCGCTGGCCAGCCTTCAGGCATTCGCCGCCGATTGCTCCGTCACCGTCGACTCCACTGACCAGATGAGCTACGACACCAAAGAAATCAAAATCAGCAAAAGCTGCAAAACCTTTACCGTAAACCTGACCCACAGCGGTTCGCTGCCCAAAAACGTCATGGGCCATAACCTGGTCATCGCCAAAACCGCCGAAATGGCTGGCGTAACCGGCGACGGCATGGGTGCTGGTATCGACGCCAACTACCTGAAAGCCGGCGACGACCGCGTAATTGCCCACACCAAAATCATTGGTGCTAGTGAGAAAGACTCGGTGAGTTTTGACGTGAGCAAACTGAAAGCGGGCGACGATTATTCGTTCTTCTGCTCGTTCCCGGGCCACTCCAGCATGATGAAAGGCGCTGTGACCTTGGTTGACTAAGGACGGCTTTCTGGTCGTCGGCCATACGGCGTTGAAGGCTTAGCGCCGTTTTTTTGTGGGAGCGGCTTTAGCCGCGATGCTCTTAGCTTCAAGAGCATCGCGGCTAAAGCCGCTCCTACAATAAAAAAGCAGCTTCGGGCGCTACCGCGAATCCGTCATTTTGAAGATGCCCTGGGCGTTGCTGCTGTCGAAATGCAGGTCCAACTCGCCCGTCTCTTCATCCACTTCCCGCTGAATAAATTCCACAAACGAACCCGGTACGGTGCGCTGCACGGTTTTGCCGTGGGCGTCGATAAAGTCGCGGTGCACTTGCACGGCTTTGTAGGCGGTTTGCATGACGCGGCGGGAGCTGGAGGTTTCGATGCTGTCTTTCATCGGTCGTTGCAAGGTGCGCTGGTGGTCGACCACCGCTTGCAGGTCGCTTACGCGGTCGGTGAGGTGGTTGAAGCGGTTGCCTTCGGTGGCGATCCAGGCCATTTCCGCGCTTTCGCTGAGCAACGCCTGGTAATCACTTTCCTGAACCGTCGCGTGCTGGCAGTCGAAGGCTTGGTACAGGGCGGGCAGCAAGTGCAGGGCGGCGGCCACGGTGCAATGGCGGGTTTGGCGCAAGGTGCGCAGCGTGGCCAGGTGCTCGGCGGTCAGTGGGTCGCGGCTGGTTTCGCAGACGCGGGTGACGGCCTGCTGAAAGGCTTCGCTGAACCGGCCTGGGTGCAGTTCCGAGACAAAGAACTGGGCGATGTCGGCGGGCAGGTCCATCTGCCGGTAGGCGTAGCCGGTCATTTTCAGTTTGGTCAGGGGATACGTGCGCACATCGGTAAAACCCAGCGGTTCCAGCAAGCGCGTGAAGGCATGGCGGCCCCGGGGCAGAGCGCCGTTCTCGGGCCAGTCGACGGTGCGGATGGCGCCGTGGTCGAACACCACCTGGCGGCCGTCTTGGCGCTGCTCTTCTACATACAACCGGCCGTTGGGCACCGCTTCCACCAGTTTATGGAACAGGCTCAGGTTCAGCGCTTCCGCCAGCCACACGCGGTGCAGCTGTTGCTCGGTGTTGGCGAAGCCGGCCAACCCTTCGGGAATGGCGACATGGGCAAACACCCACTCGGCGGCGGCCTCGCCGAGGGTGGCAGCGACAAGCTGGAACAAGTGGGCATCACGGGACATGGCGGCGGCTCTTGGGCTATATCGTGTGGCTATCAAACCTGTCGATACAGCGAGCGACAAGCGAAAAAAACTGCCGGGTTCATTCCATAAATTCGTATTCGCGGCTTAGTCGATCTGCTCGTGAATCCAGCGCACGAAGTCGCGCACTTTTGGCACTTCGGCGGCGTGTTCAGCGTACGCCAGGTAATAGGCGCTGTTGCTGGTGAGGCTGTGTTGCCACGGGATCACCAGCTTGCCTTCGGCCAGTTCTTCCTCCACCAGAAAGCGCGGCAGCAGCGCCACGCCGCAGCCGACCTGGGCGGCGCGAATGCACATGTAAAAACTGTCGAAACGCGGGCCGTGGTAGCTGTGCTCGGTGTGTCGGTCCTGGCTTTGAAACCACTCGTGCCAGGCTTCCGGGCGGGTGGCGTTTTGCAGCAGCACCAGGTCGGTGAGTTGGGTGGGATCGGTAAACGGTTCGGCTGGCAACACGCTTGGGGCGCAGACCGGCACCATTTCCTCGCCAAACAAGCGCACGCATTCGGCACCCGGGCGAGCGCTCTGGCCGAAGTAGAACGCCACGTCGCTAAGGCCCTGCGCCAGTTCGTCGGGCTCCAGCTCGTTGCGCACGTCCAGGTGAATATTCGGATGACGCAGCCGCCAGCCTTTCAAACGCGGCACCAACCAGCGCGCGCCGAAGGTCGGCAAGGTGGCCACGCGCAGCACCTCGGTTTCGCCGCCATAGGAGCGCAGGTAGTGGGTCGACATTTCCACCTGCGTCAGAATTTTGCGCACCTCGGCCAGGTACAACGAGCCGGCCGGGGTCAGTTGCAAACTTCGGCGCACGCGGCGAAACAGCAAGTGCTGCACCACCTCTTCCAACTGCGCCACCTGCTTGCTCACGGCGCTTTGCGTGAGCGCTAGCTCTTCCGAGGCGCGGGTAAAACTCAGGTGCCGCGCCACCGCTTCGAAGCATTGCAGGGCGGTCAGCGATGGCATGTGGCGCTTGAGCATGGCGGTAGTCGGTCCGGCGGCGGGCGATTGAGGGTTTGGCATTACTAAACGGAATGATGTGTGGAGTAAAGGTCGTTTGTTGCGCGCAGGCGAGCCGGCTATTACTGCTGCCATCACATTTCACCCGTTGGTTAAAAGGTGCCGGACATGGTTGCTGCATTGCTGAACAAATTGGGCGTTGCCCCGTCGCGTTATCAACAGGGCGCCCACGCGGTGCATTCACCTATCGACGGCAGCCAGATCGGCACGGTCGAGCTACAGGATGCCGCCTCTGTGCAGGCGCAGATCGGCCAGGCCGAAGCCGCCTTTCAGGCCTGGCGCCAGGTGCCGGCACCGCGTCGCGGCGAGTTGATCCGTTTATTCGGCGAAGCGCTGCGCGCGCACAAGGCCGAGCTGGGCGAGTTGGTGTCGTGGGAAGCCGGCAAAATTACCCAGGAAGGCTTGGGTGAAGTGCAGGAAATGATCGACATCTGCGACTTCGCCGTCGGCCTGTCGCGCCAGCTTTATGGCTTGACCATCGCCTCCGAGCGCCCCGGCCACCACATGCGTGAAACCTGGCACCCGCTGGGTGTGGTCGGCGTAATCAGCGCGTTTAACTTCCCGGTTGCCGTGTGGGCGTGGAACACCACGCTGGCCTTGGTGTGCGGCAACTCGGTGGTGTGGAAACCGTCGGAGAAAACCCCGCTCACCGCTCTGGCGTGCCAGGCGTTGTTCGACGGCGTGGCCAAGCAATTCAGTGATGCGCCGGCCCACCTCAGCCAAGTCATCATCGGTGCCCGGGAAGCTGGCGAAGCGCTGGTGCAGGACCGTCGCGTGGCGTTGATCAGCGCCACCGGCAGCACGCGTATGGGCCGTGAAGTGGCGCCGATTGTGGCGGCGCGCTTTGCCCGTTCGATTCTGGAATTGGGCGGCAACAACGCCATGATCCTCGCGCCCAGTGCCGACCTTGACATGGCCGTGCGCGGCATTCTGTTCAGCGCCATCGGCACCGCCGGCCAGCGCTGCACCACCTTGCGCCGCCTGATCGCCCACGAATCGGTGAAAGACGAAATTGTCGCGCGCCTGAAAACCGCCTACGCCAACGTGCGCATCGGTCATCCGCTGGAAGGCAATCTGGTCGGGCCGCTGATCGACAAGCAAAGCTTCGACGGCATGCAAGCCGCGCTGGAGCAGGCCAAGCAAGAAGGCGGCACGGTGTTCGGCGGCGCTCGCCAACTCGAAGACACCTTCCCCAACGCCTACTACGTGGCCCCGGCCATTGTGGAAATGCCCGAGCAGAGCGCCGTGGTTCGCCACGAAACCTTCGCGCCAATTCTTTACGTGCTGACCTACAGCGACTTCGCCGACGCCATCCGCCTGAACAACGACGTGCCGCAAGGCTTGTCGTCCTGCATCTTCACCACCGACGTGCGTGAAGCCGAGCAGTTTATGTCGGCTGTGGGCAGCGACTGCGGCATCGCCAACGTCAACATCGGCCCGAGCGGTGCGGAAATCGGCGGCGCCTTTGGCGGCGAAAAAGAAACCGGCGGCGGTCGCGAGTCCGGCTCGGATGCGTGGCGCGCCTATATGCGTCGGCAGACCAACACCGTTAACTATTCCCGTGAGTTGCCGCTAGCCCAGGGCATCACTTTCGACTGATTCATACGCCGCTCCGTTCTGTAGGAGCCAGCTTGCTGGCGAATGCCGCAACGCGGTCTCCACCTGATCGCGAAGCTGTCCCGTCGTCCCTGCGCGCTTTCCTATTTTGGTCCGAGGTCTTGCTATGCCGTTACAGCAAGCATGTTTGTGGGAACAGGTCACCGCGCAGCGCCCGAAAGCCGAGGCGTTGACGGGTGATTTGAAGGTGGATGTCTGTGTGATCGGTGCCGGCTTCACCGGCTTATCCACAGCGCTGCACCTGCTTGAACAAGGCAAACGCGTCGCCATTGTCGAGGCCCACGAAACCGGCCACGGCGGTTCGGGGCGCAACGTCGGGTTGGTAAATGCCGGCATGTGGATCGCGCCCGATGACGTCGAAGCCGGACTCGGTCAGGCCGTCGGCAGCAAGCTGGTGGCGGAGATGGGGAACGCGCCGTCGCTGGTGTTTTCCCTGATCGATAAATACGCCATCGACTGCCAGGCCCAACGCCAGGGCACCTTACACATGGCCCACAACGCCAGCGGCACGGCCGATTTGCAAAGCCGCTGTGCGCAATGGGTGCGTCGCAGCGCGCCGGTGGAAATGATCACCGGCGCGGCCTGCCACGCCGCCACCGGCACCAAACGCATCGATGCGGCGCTGCTTGATCGCCGCGCCGGTACGGTCAATCCCATGGGTTATGTCAGCGGGTTGGCCAGGGCCGTGGTCGGGCTTGGCGGGCAGCTGTTTCATCACTCGCCCGTTACCCGGCTGGAGCGTCAGGGCGCGGACTGGTTAGTGGCCACGGCCAAAGGCTCGGTGCTTGCCGAGAAAGTGGTGCTGGCTTCGAACGCCTACACCGAGGGCGAATGGACGGAGCTGCGGCGTAACTTTTTCCCCGGCGGCTATTACCAAGTGGCCTCGGTGCCCCTCAGCGGTGCGGCGGCCGACAGTATTTTGCCGGGCGGCCAGGGCTCGTGGGACACCCGCCAGGTGCTCAGCAGTATTCGTCGCGACGCCGACGGCCGGCTGCTGCTCGGCAGCCTCGGCAGTGCCGTCAACAAACCGATGTGGGCCGTGCGCGCCTGGGCCGACCGCATTCAACAGTTCTACTTTCCGCAATTGGGGAACGTGGAGTGGGAATGCACCTGGACCGGCACCATCGCCTTTACCCCCGACCACCTCATGCGCCTGTTCGAGCCGGCGCCGGGGTTGGTGGCTGTTACCGGTTACAACGGTCGCGGCGTGACCACGGGCACGGCGGTTGGCCGCGCGTTCGCCAACTATTTGCTCACTGGCTCGCGTGATGCGCTGCCCATGCCGTTCCAGCCCATGAACGGCATCAGCGCGCCCGGCCTGCGCAGCGGGTTGTACGAACTCGGCTTCTCGCTGTACCACGCAGGGCAATGTTTGCGAGTAGTGATTTAAGAACGGCCCGAACCCTGTAGGAGCGGCTGGGCGGCATTCCGATTAGCCGCGATGCATTTGATCTTTTAAAAGCAGAATGTAGGCGACCCCCAGCCCACCATTGACTCCCGACCAGTACAGCTATGTGCCGTTTTCCACCCGAAACGCGACCTGCTTCCGGCAATGCCGAACCGCTGCACTAGCCTGTATTGGTGCGCGTGCCCGCATTTCGCGCACCAGCGGTGTGCACTTCGGTGACAAGTACAGTTACGACGAGTTGCCCCGATTGGGGTGCTTGGTTGCTCTTGTCCGATCGTTAGGTTGCTCTTAATTTTTTCAATGGGTTGCACCTTGAGGTTTTCATGGGTTGCACCCTCCGGATGTAGAGCCTTTCGCAGCCGTTGGGAAAACCTTTCGAGTTTTTTTCGCGAATTAAAAAGTGTGTGGCACGCCGCTTGCTCTTTCCTCAGCGCCTTCACATAACCCCTCAGGAGCAAAACTCCATGCCTCACAAGAAAACTTTTAAGAAAGGTATTCTGGCGTTCGCGGTAGCCAGTGCTATGAGCCTGTCTTCCATTGCTTTTGCCGATATCGTTATCGGCGTAGCCGGTCCGATGACCGGTGGTAATGCTGCATTTGGTGAGCAACTGTGGAAGGGCGCCGAGCAGGCAGCGGCCGATATCAACGCCGCAGGCGGTATCAATGGCGAGCAAATCAAACTGGTTAAAGGCGACGACGCTTGCGAGCCGAAACAGGCCGTAGCGGTTGCCAACCGTCTGGTGGACTCGGACAAAGCAGTCGCCGTAATCGGCCACTTCTGCTCCTCGTCGACCATTCCAGCTTCCGAGGTTTATGACGAAGCCGGCATCATTTCCATTACTCCAGCTTCCACCAACCCAACGGTGACCGAGCGCGGTCTGACCGGCGAATTCCGTATTTGCGGTCGTGACGACCAGCAGGGCGTAGTGGCCGGCGACTACATCGTCGACAAACTGAAGCTGACCAAAGTCGCGATCATTCACGACAAAGACACCTACGGCCAAGGTCTGGCAGACGCCACCAAAGCCCAGCTGACCAAGCGCGGCGTGAAAGAAGTGCTGTACGAAGGCCTGACCCGTGGCGAGAAAGACTTCAACGCCCTGGTCACCAAAATCCGTTCCTCGGGCGCTGAAGTGGTGTACTTCGGTGGCCTGCACGCTGAAGCGGGTCCACTGGTTCGTCAGCTGCGTGAACAAGGTTCGACCGCACTGTTCATCTCCGGCGACGGCATCGTGACCGACGAACTCGTCACCACCGCAGGCGGTGCGCAATACACCAAAGGCGTGCTGATGACCTTCGGCGCCGACCCGCGCAATATCGCTGACGGCAAGCCGGTTATCGAGAAATTCCGCGCCGCCGGTTACGAGCCTGAGGGCTACACCCTGTATTCCTACGCTGCCATGCAGTCCATCGCTGCCGCCTTCACTGGCATCAAAGGCACCGACGGCGCCAAGGCCAGCGCCTGGCTGAAGTCCAACCCGGTGAAAACCGTTATGGGCTCCAAAGAGTGGGATAAGAAAGGCGACCTGAAAGTGTCCGACTACGTGATGTACGAGTGGGATGACAAAGGCAAATACCACCAGCAGTAAGACCGGTGGTTTGTATGAGTAATCGGACCCTGCGGCTTCGCCTGGCGAACCGCGACGTGCGCTTTAACCGTACAGACCACTGACTCGGCTAACCGCTCTGGTACTACAAGTACCCGGGCGGTTAGTGCTTCTGGGCACTGCTGGGTGTCTTGCAAGTGCGGCCAATTGTGGGCCGCCTTGGGCAGCAGTACCCGTCTATCACTAGAGGCGGCAGGCCGAACCCCAGGCCCTGACCCCAACAGACGAGACTGCGTCAATGGACGGTATTTTCCTGCAACAACTGATCAACGGGTTAACCCTGGGGTCGGTCTACGGACTGATTGCCATCGGTTACACCATGGTTTACGGCATCATCGGCATGATCAACTTCGCCCACGGCGACGTGTACATGGTCTCTGCCTACCTCACGGCCATCGGCCTGGCGGTGCTGACCTTTTTCGGTCTCGAATCCTTTCCGTTCCTGATCCTCGGCACACTGGTGTTCACCATCGTGGTGACCGGCGTGTACGGCTGGACCATCGAGCGCATTGCCTACAAACCGCTGCGTAACTCCACGCGGCTGGCTCCGCTGATTTCCGCCATCGGCATGTCGCTGATCCTGCAGAACTACGTGCAGGTTTCCCAAGGCGCGCGTCAGCAAGGCGTTCCGACCCTGCTGGAAGGGGTCATCAAGTTCCATGTGGGCACCGGCTACGTTCAGCTGACCTACACCAAACTGTTCATCATCGTCGTGTCGCTGGTGGGCATGGGCGTGCTGACTTACATCATTCAGAACACCAAGCTCGGACGCATGTGCCGCGCCACCCAGCAAGACCGCAAGATGGCTTCCATCCTCGGTATCAACACCGACCGGGTGATCTCTTACGTGTTCGTGATCGGCGCTTCGATGGCGGCCCTGGCCGGCATGTTGATCACCATGAACTACGGCACCTTCGACTTCTACGCCGGCTTCATCATCGGCATCAAAGCCTTTACCGCAGCGGTACTCGGCGGCATCGGCTCGCTGCCCGGCGCCATGCTCGGTGGCCTGATTCTCGGTGTGGCTGAAGCGCAGTTCGCGGGCCTGGTGAACTCGGACTTCAAGGACGTGTTCTCGTTTTCGCTGCTGGTTCTGATCCTGATTTTTCGACCGCAAGGGCTCATGGGTAAACCCCATGTGGCGAAGGTGTAAGCCATGTCGGCAAGCAACTCTATTGATATCAAGCGCTGCCTGATCGACACCGTTCTCGCTGGCCTTATTTCCCTGATCGTGTTCGGCCCTATCGTCGGCATTGTGCTGCAGGGCTACAGCTTTGACCTGCATCCGCAGCGTCTGGCGATTCTGGTGGGCATCGTGATGGCGGGGCGTTTCTGCCTCAGCCTGTTCCTGCAAACCCCGCAGGGAAAGAAAATTGCTCACTCCATGCAGAACCGCGACAGCGGCGTGCATGTGCTGCCGGCCGGGCATAAATCGACGCTGCGTTTTGTGATTCCGGTGCTGATTCTGCTGGCGATCTGCTTCCCGTTTTTCGCCAACAAGTACCTGCTCTCGGTGGTCATCCTCGGCTTGATCTACGTGCTATTGGGCTTGGGCCTGAACATCGTGGTCGGCCTGGCGGGCCTGCTCGATCTGGGCTTCGTCGGCTTCTACGCCATCGGCGCGTACGGCCTGGGCCTGGGTTACGAATACCTGGGGCTGGGCTTCTGGACCATGATCCCGTTGTCGATGCTGCTCGCCGCATTTGCCGGCGCGTTACTCGGCTTCCCGGTGTTACGAATGCACGGCGACTACCTCGCCATCGTGACCCTGGGGTTTGGTGAAATCATTCGTCTGGTGCTCAACAACTGGGTGTCGCTCACCAACGGCCCGAACGGCATTCCAATTCCTGGCCCGACCCTGTTCGGTCTCGAATTCGGCCGCCGCGCCAAGGAAGAAGGTCATGTGCCAATCCATGAATGGCTGGGCGTGAGCTACAACCCCAACGCCGAACTGATCTTCACCTTCGTGGTGCTGTTCATCGTAGTAATGGCCGTGCTGTACGTGAAACACCGCCTGACCCACATGCCGGTCGGCCGCGCCTGGGAAGCCTTGCGCGAAGACGAAATCGCCTGCCGCGCCATGGGCCTGAACCACGTACTGGTCAAGCTTTCGGCCTTTATGATCGGTGCGTCCATTGCCGGTCTGGCTGGCGTGTTCTTCGCCACCAAGCAGGGCTTTATCGACCCCTCGTCCTTCACCTTCTTCGAGTCGGCGTTGATCCTGGCGATCATCGTGCTTGGCGGCCTCGGCTCGACCCTGGGCGTGGTGATTGCTGCGTTCGTACTCACAGTGGCGCCTGAGCTGTTGCGCAGCTTCGCCGAGTACCGGGTATTGATGTTCGGCATCCTCATGGTGCTGATGATGATCTGGCGTCCACGCGGCTTGGTGCGTATCAGCCGCAACGGTTACGCGATTCGTAAAGGAGTGAAGCCGTGAGCAACGACATCATTCTCTCGGTCGAGCATCTGATGATGCAGTTCGGCGGCATCAAAGCCCTGAACGATGTGAGCTTCAACATTCAGCGCGGCACCATTTCCGCGCTGATCGGCCCCAACGGCGCCGGCAAAACCACGGTGTTCAACTGCCTCACCGGTTTCTACAAAGCCACCGACGGCCAGATCACTTTGGACGCCCAAGCCAAGCTCACCAGCGTGGGCAAAATCATGGGCGAACCGTTCCAGGTCACCGACTTCGTGTCGCCGCCGAAATTTGCCAGCCGGCTGTTCTACAAAATGTTCGGCGGCACCCACTTGGTCAACCGCGCCGGCCTTGCCCGGACGTTCCAGAACATTCGCCTGTTTAAAGAAATGTCCGTCGTGGAAAACCTTCTGGTGGCCCAACACATGTGGGTTAACCGCAGCATGATCGCCGGCGTACTCAACACGCCCGGCTACCGCCGCGCCGAAGAAAAGGCCCTGGACACCGCGTTCTACTGGCTGGAATTGGTCGACCTGGTCGACTGCGCCAACCGCCTGGCCGGCGAGCTTTCCTACGGCCAACAGCGCCGTCTGGAAATCGCCCGCGCCATGTGCACGCGCCCGGAAATCGTCTGCCTCGACGAGCCGGCCGCCGGCCTCAACCCGGCCGAAACCGAAGCCCTGAGCGGCATCATTCGGCGCTTGCGCGAAGAGCACCAGATCACCGTTCTTCTGATCGAACACGACATGGGCATGGTTATGAGTATTTCCGATCACATCATCGTGCTCGACCACGGCGCGCTGATCGCCGAGGGCAACCCGGAAGAAATCCGCAACAACCCGAAAGTGATTGCCGCCTACCTGGGCGCCGACGAAGAGGAAGTGGCATGAGCAAGCCGATCCTCGAATTCAAAGACGTCGACGTGTTCTACGGGCCGATTCAGGCGCTGAAGAAGGTCAATCTGCACATCAACGAAGGGGAAACGGTGAGCCTGATCGGCGCCAATGGCGCGGGTAAATCCACGCTGCTGATGTCGATCTTCGGCCAGCCGCGCGCCACCGGTGGCAGCATCGTTTATGGCGGTATCGACATCACCGACAAGTCCTCGCACTTCGTGGCATCCAACGGCATCGCGCAATCGCCGGAAGGACGCCGGGTGTTTCCCGACATGAGCGTGGAAGAGAACCTGCTGATGGGCACCATTCCGATTGGTGCCAAGCATGCCGACGAAGACATGCAGCGCATGTTCGACCTGTTCCCGCGGTTGCTGGAGCGGCGCAACCAGCGCGCCATGACCATGTCCGGCGGCGAGCAGCAAATGCTCGCCATCGCCCGGGCACTGATGAGCCGGCCGAAGTTGTTGTTGCTGGACGAACCGAGTCTTGGCCTGGCGCCGATTGTGGTTAAGCACATTTTCGCCACCCTTAAGGAACTGGCGAAAACCGGCATGACCATCTTTCTGGTGGAACAGAACGCCAACCACGCCCTGCGTTTGTCGGACCGTGGTTACGTGATGGTCAACGGCGAAATCCGCATGACTGGCACCGGCCAGGAACTGCTGGGTAACGAAGACGTGCGCAACGCCTATTTGGGCGGGCACTGATAGCGCGCCTCTTCTGAGGCGCTTTTTGAATCTCGATACTGCCCTTTGCAGCGTCGCCTGCATCGCGGTTAAAGCCCCTCCACAAAATCTGTAGGAGCGGCTTTAGCCGCGAGCTCTTAGCGTCCACACAAGGGCACCAGGAGCACCGTCACATGCACACCCTCCGTTTCTTCACCAACGCCGACGTCGCTCGCGCGCTGGATTACGCCCCGCTGATCGAAGCCCTGCGCACCGGCCTGGCCGTTGCCTGCGAGGCGCCCGTGCGCGACTGTCACGCCCTGCCGCACGACGCCAGCCTGTTACACATGCCGGTGTGGCAAAAAGGGCAGGGCATTGGCGTCAAGCTGGTCACCGTGTTCCCCCACAACAGCGCCCGCAAACTGCCCTCGGTTGCGGCGGTGTTCACCTTGTTCGACGACGAAACCGGGCAGCCGCTGGCCTTGTTGGAAGCCTCCGAAATGACCGCCCGCCGCACCGCGTGTACCTCGGCGTTGGCGGCCGACTATTTGGTACGCAACGACGCCGAGCGATTGCTGATCGTCGGCAGCGGCACCCTGGCCGCGCATATGGTGCGCGCCCATTGCTGCGTGCGGCCTTATCGCCACATCGAAATCTGGGGCCGCAGCCCGGAGAAGCTGGCACCCCTGGTCGCGCAGCTGCAAGGCGAGGGCTTCCCCGTCTCCGCCAGCCGCAACCTGCAAGCCAGCGTCGAGCAGGCCGACAGCATCACCTGCATCACCACCTCGCGCGAACCGCTGGTGCTGGGCACATGGCTAAAACCGGGAACGCATTTGGACTTGGTCGGCGCCTTTCTGCCGAGCATGCGCGAAACCGACTCGGCTGCCGTGGGTAGGGCGCGGATCGTGGTCGACACCCGTGAGGGCGCGTTGGAAGAGGCGGGCGATCTGCTATTCGCCCTGGCCGACGGAGCCATCAGCGAGCAAGTGATTGCCGTGGAACTGCGGGATTTGCTCAATGGTCGTGGCCAGCGCATGAACGCAGACGAAATCACCCTGTTCAAATCCGTGGGTTTTGCCTTGGAAGACCTGATTGCCGCCAAGACGCTATTGGCTCAACAGCCAACCGGCTGAACTGTCCCCAAAAGCTGTGGGGCGTTCTGTGGATAAGGTGGGTAAAGGTGGCACGGAGCCCCGCTACGTGGGCTCTGGGGAGTTCTGCGGGTTTTTTGTACAGCAGCACTTGTTTAGCCAATTTCGACGGTAAAACAAGGCCTTAGCGCGGGTTTAGCGGTGTGACAAATCCCCGTCGGCATTTCCTTCAACTTCCCCCAACAACTGTGGGCATTGCTGTGGATAAGCGCGGGAGCGATTCGCTAAAGCCAGTCGGTGCGGGCCTTCCAGCGCTTTGCGCAGTTATTGATCAATCCTACCGAAACGCCCTTTACGGCATATCCACAGCCCATCGGCAAGCTGTTTCAACACCGCGCCCCTGATTTTACGCACCGCCCAATTTTTGGCTGTGGACGGACGAAAAAGCCTTGCGCTTTCCTGCGTAATTTGAAGGCCTCGGGAATAAGTGAATTAACTGTCCCCAAAACCTGTGGATAATTCTGTGGGCAAAATGGGGAAAGGTCGGCCTTAGCGTGAAATCGCAAGGGCTCGCGGCAATTGTAGATTTTTTGACCGCTACAATTTATTCCCTCAAAACAGCGATTTACCTGGCTTTCAGGCCCTCGGTGCAGTAGCTCGCCGATTTGTTTCGTCGCGCTGTGGATATGTACAGTGCTTCTGCTCAACTGTGAATAGGAGGCAACAACAGAGGCAAAAATCAAGAGGTTTTCGCGCATTTGTCCACAGCCCTTTCGGCGCTGGGCGAATACTGTCCCCAAAAGCTGTGGGGGGTTCTGTGGATAAGATGGGTAAAGGTAGCAAGGAGCGCCATTTCACGGGGCTTGCGGAAAGTTGGCTGTTTTTTGATCAGGAGAATTTATTTCGGGAAAACAGTCAGTTATTCACCTATTCGCGGCGACCTGACAGAGATGTCGAGTTTCCCCCAATCTCTGTGGGCAGTGCTGTGGATAAGCGTGGGAGCGATTGCTAGGGCCCAGCTGTAACGGAGTGTAGCGGGATTTGTACGTTAATTGAGCACGTCAGCGAAAACGCTGATGCGCCCAGTTATGCACAGGCTCTGTCAACCGATATTGGCGTCTTTTCAATGATTTACGGAAAATTGATACGCGCCTGTGGAGAAGTTATCCCGTCTTGCTGTGGATTGACTTGTGGATAAGCTGGGTGCGACTGAGCTTGAGCCTTACCTGGCGCGGGCTGCGCAGAACTGTACGTTTTTAAACCAGATCAAACTGCCCGCACAAATACTGCGCCTGGGTTTAACAACGGCAGTACGTCGAACGGCCTTCGCGATCTCCCAGCTAAGCGCATCGGCGCCTACGGGCTACTGCGGGTATGGGTTTTCAGTCATGTTTTCATACCACTCCGGACGGTCGCTAATAATGGCCAGGTGTGTGGCAAACTTGTAACTCAGGTTGCGCCAAGGGTTGCCGCGAGTATCGCCAGGGGAGTTAGCTAATACGTCCCATATGTACTCTTTATGTAACCAGCCTTTATCCCCCATTGCTTCCAAGGTCCACATGCTGGTGCGTTTACCTAGAGGAGTAAGTTCCTTTATATACTCAATGAGATTGCCGTAGCTTTGACCCTCATCCGTTAACGGCATCGTACTCCAGTGCGTGTCGCTATATAGGTAGCCCTGATAGGCCAATACTTGTTTGGAGTCATTGGTATGTTTGTGCCACGTTTTGATTCCTCTACGTGTATCTTCCCAACTTTTTGTTGCCGAAGCATTGACAGGCGGTTGCCATAAAAATTGACCTTCGTATGACGAATAAAGATTGGGCAGATAGCCGTCCAGCGCGTCCTTCGTCTTAAAATAGTCTGCATATTCCGGCTTTAAAGCGATATGAGCTAATGCCCCGGTTGATCGTGCCTGTTCCAGTATTCGCACCATGGCTAAGCTGGTAGTAGGCTCGACAAGCAATAAAACCTCGTTGTCTACCGCCCATTTAAGAAGATCCGCAAACAGGATGAGGCTTTCATCCTTTTCAAAACTCAGCGACTGATCTCGTTTGCGCATATGAAATGTTGTTAGCACCTCAGGCGGGTAATCCCATACGTATTTGTTAGCGAGGCCGCCGTATGCCTTCATCGATACGTGGCGCCCGGTGAGTAGCTGAATTTGCCCTGCTGCATCGGGGCCGGTAAAGAAGACCTGGAACCGCATGATTCGATAACCGGCGCTCAAGGCCGCTTTTGCCGCTTTAAGGGTTCCCTCGGGAGCATTTTTCGCAGCGGGGCTTCCCCAGTACCCGTGTTCTGGAATCCCGACAATATCCGCTGCGGAGGACCAGTACGGCACCATCATTCTGTTGATCGCCCCGCAGAGCAGTGGTTTGGCGCGCTGCCCTGCGCAGGTGCCACACTGGTGACGTTTGTCATAGATGAGGCTGGGATCAATTTGCTGTCCCGCTACGGCTACACAACTCTCCGCCAATAGCGGGCCGGACAGGAAGCACAGCAGAATCGATGCAGCAAGTGCTAAAGGAAATGTTTTCATAAGGCCCGGTCTCAATGTCATCAGCGAAGCGCTAACGAACCAGTTCGTTATCGGCTGGTTCGATCGCCCACTCACTCAATCAACGGTCATCAATAAATTGGAAAGTACCGCCTTGCGCCCGGCTTCCGGGTATTGGATGAAACCTATAAAGTCTGGGTCGTACGGGTATGCGTAGTTATCTCTGATGTCGGCTACTAATTCTTTTTGATTTGCATACTGGGTGCCCGGAACTTCGTAACGTTGATAATAGTTATAAGTTCCTGCATCTGATCCCGTCATGAGGTAAGAACTTCTGACCGGCGCTGTGTTGCTACCGCTGGGTTGCACTTCAATCCAGATGAAATCCTCGTTGAAGAACGCCCTCATGCTGTAGGTTTGCCCTTGTTGGCCTACTTTCAGGTCATGCAGTTTATCGAGAGACTCTAATAAGTGAACGCGGGGCTTGATACCGTGGAACTCTAGTGGGGATCTGCCAATCGCGACGGAGTAGTCAATCATTCTGATCTGGAAGTCACCACCTGTCTGTGCAGTTTTGAACCATTGCACGTCCTTACCGGAAAGGTTGCGTACTTCAACAACTATAAGGTCGTCTGACGGAAGTTTGCTGGCGTAAGACCTCGTCTGCACCTTTGACTGATAGGCGAAGACGGGCTGCACGAGTTGTGCTGCTACCAGTAAAGCCAATCCACACAGTTTGACGATATTCACCGGTGCCTCCTTTGAACCTTGGGTTTTCGTAACGCCGTTCGATGCGGCGCCTATGCGGCGGCCGCACTTCGAACTGCTTTCGGTTAAGTGACGAGCTATTGGTATAGGTTGCAGCTTATGGGTGTTATTTATTTTCTAACCATAAGCCATTCCAGCGAGTAACCCAGGTACGCCCGTCCGCTTCTTTATAGGTATAACTACATTCTTGAGCTACGGTAACGTAGACGCGCGCTTGCGACAGGAAAGCCGAAGTAGCTAATTGCAATAGCGTACGTGTACCTGCATGGTTGCCGGCGTCGCTATTTTGAAAGGAGTAGTAGTTGCGCATTACACCATCGTCATGCAAAACCGTTATGCCGATGATATTTGAATCTCTGAATGCCCAGTGATTCTGAACGACAGATTTTACATAGCCGGGTCCCCCGCATTGTTTGCCCGCATACGCCAGATTGGGCAGTAACAGGCAGCATGAAATCAGGCCGGCGACTATGAGTTTCTTGGGCGGCATTGTGTTCATCAGGTCTCTCCACAACGTTAATTAAAAGTTTTCGCCAAGGCTGCTTGCGTATCTCTGAGTTTCTGTAAGCGAAATGATGCGAAGCCGTACGGCTGTTTGGGAAGTTCGAAGGAGCTGTTCGGTTCAAGGGCGGCGTGTGCCGAAAGCGATAGCGTTTAAGTTATTATTCGGCGGGTGCGCGTAGCGCGATAAATATAGTGAGCTAACGCGGGTCACCTGACAGTATCTCTTCGTACCACTCCGGTCTGTCAGTGATCACCATTAAATGTTCGCTGAAGTCATAGCTAAGATTGCGGTATGGATTTCCGCGAGTATCGGTGGCGGAGTTAGTGATGAAGTTCCATGTGTATTGAGTGCCAAGCCTGCCTTTGTCACCCATCGCATCCCTTGACCAGATGGCCGCTCGTTTTCCTTCTGGGGTTAAATTCCCGATACGGTCTATAAGATTTTTCCAGGTCGGCCCTGGTTCTGGCGTTAGGGACGCTGAATAATGTTCGGTGCTCCAGTGATCATGGCTGTACAGGTTAATTAGATAAGCAAGAACCTCTTTGGATTGATTTGTCTCCCTGTGCCAACTGGCGAGCCCTATTTCGGCACCCATTTTGTCGAGCGTTGGCGTTTCGTTAACAACGGGAATCCAAAGAAATTGCCCTTCATATGCCCGGAATGGGTAGTTAGTTCTGCTTCCCACAGAGAACTTTAGTCTTTTTGCGTAGTTTCCTCCTCCCGAGGTGTTCACCTTCAATACGATGTTGGCCAGACCGCCCATTATGTACGCGCGGTTGAGCACCGCGGCGAAAACCTGGTCGCCACCTGCGTTGGGATCGATAATAAGTAATACTTGCCGTTCCATCGCCCACTTCAATAAATCGTCCCCCAGTAACAAGCGATTGCCGGCCTCATGGCTTACTGCTTGGTCTCGGGTGCGCATATAAAGCTTCTGAAGTTCGTCGTTGGAGTGATCGGCGAGCCGCTTTTTAGTACGCTCGCCAGTCGCGATGGAGGTCGAATATCGACCAATGAAGAACTCGTTATTAATGAGTTTTTCCGGATCCAGTACGCTTGCGTCGAATTCCATCACACGGTATCCCGCATCAAATGCGGCCTGTGCAGCTGCCAGGGTGTTTTCTGCCGCGCCGCGGCCCAAAGGACGTCCCCACAGTCCTCGGTGGGGAACGGCAATCAGGTCCGACGTCGCAATCCAGTGGGGCACCATGATTCGATTGATGGTTGCGCAGAGCTGGGGTTTTTCGAGTTGGCCGGCGCACGTTCCGCATTGATGTCGGGGGTCATATATTTGCGCGGGATCCAGCTTTTGTCCTGCAACGGAGATGCACTCAGCAGCGTGAGCTGAAGAACCGATTATAGTCGCCAAACAGAGCGACAGGGCTATTGAACTCATGGTTATTTTTAACATTGTGTTGGCTCCTGCGTTTCCGCTCTGCCTGCCGATGACCAGTATTATTGATATCCTGTGCATGCAGTTTCATTGGGTGCTGCGGTGTAATGAATTAAACTTTAATTAATTAGTTAATTCAGCCAGTGGAATGTCGGCGCGGACAATTTAATTTGATCAAGTCATGTAGGTTGCGCAGGTTGCTCTTAACATTTTTGCTGATCAATACGATATCGGGGCGGTCGGAACTTTCCCGCAAGAAACAGCGTCATTTTTTACAACGTAGATAGGGCGGCGACTATAGCGGGGCGCTTGTTTAGTTCGCGACTAGGCGGTTTGTGACTTAACTTCTCTAGGTTCTTGAGATAATTCAGTTGAAGTTAATCGCATTTTTCCTGCGGCACTTATCCACCTGATTTTTTACAGACGGTTTAAGTCGCTTCGCAACACGGGTTAGACGCTGCCCAGGCCTTGCCAGTGTTTCGAGCCAATGAAGATGAAGCGCAATTGCTGCGTCATCTTGGCCTGCGGGGTGAGGTGTTCGGGGACTTCTGATGCCAACGGGTCGATAAGCTCGGGCAGGGTGGCGAATACCGTTTTCACCACGAGGTCGGCAATCACCGCGTGCGCGGCTTCGTCCAGATGCGGGAGTTTGGGCATATGGCCCAAGTCGCTGACCAGGTCGGCGGTGATGCCTTCGCGCAGTGCACTGATGGCTTGGCGCACGTTCTTCGAGCCACCGTACTGCTCGCGGGCCAGAAACAGGAACTGCGAGCGGTTGGCTTCGACATTGGTGAGAAAGATGCGCACCGAGGCGTCGATGACGCCGCCCATTTGCATCTCGTTGTGGCGCACCTGGCGGATGGCTTCGCGGAAGGTTTCGCCCACCTCGGTTACCAACGCCAGGCCCAGTTCATCCATATCGCTGAAGTGCCGGTAGAAGCCGGTGGGCACGATACCCGCGTGCCGGGCCACTTCGCGCAGGCTCAGGCTGCCGAAGCCACGGCCGCTTTCCATCAGGAACCGCGCGGCATCCAAGAGCGCTTGGCGCGTCTGCTGCTTCTGTTCGGCACGAGGTGACATGCGTGGCGCGGTTCCCTGCGGTGGTGTGCCGCGCACTCTAGCAAAAGCATTTACGTGGCGTCGAACGAGGCGGCCATCCGCTCGTTCAGTGCACGACTGTTGACTGAGATTCGTCACTCTGGCAGTTTGGTGCACGCTTGTGCACTCAAAGCTCTTTTCTCAGGTAAGTCCATGACCCTAATTCCTTTTGTCGTTGCGCGTCGCAGCGCTCGCCTGTTGGCGCCGCTGCGTGCGTTGGTCGCGGGTGGTTGGCTGCGCGAGGCCAGCGTCGATGCCGTGTTGGCGCAGCTGCATCCGGCATGGCGATTGAACCGCGTCTTCTCCCGCTTGGTGAGCAGGCGCTGGGTGGCTGACGACATGCTCGCCCTGACCTTGCAACCGAACGGCAACTGGCGTGGCGCCAAGCCCGGCCAGCACATTCAGGTGTACCTGGAAGTGAACGGCGTACGCCTGAGCCGCAGCTACAGCCTCTCGGCAGTGATGGCAGACGGCAGCGTGGAGATCGCAGTCAAACGCCAGCCTGGCGGGCGGCTGTCGAACCGCCTGCTTGACCATCTGGCCATCGGCGACGCGGTGGAGCTCGGCGAGCCGTCCGGCGAGCTGACCTGGCCGCATCAGGCGCAAGCCGTGCTGTTGCTGGCGGCGGGCAGCGGTCTGACGCCACTGCTGGGCCTGTTGCGTAACGCGCTGGACAAAGGCTTTGGCGCGCCGGTGGAGTTTTTTCACTACGTGCGCGACGCCGGCCAGCACGCGTTCGCCGGCGAGCTGCAAGCGCTGCAGCAGCGCTACCAGAATTTGCGCGTGCGACCGATGTTGACCACCGAGGCGGGGCGCTTTTCGCCTGCTCATGTGCACGCCTTTGCCGCGAGCGATGTACTCACGTGCGGCCCGTTCGGGTTTGTGAACGCGGTGAATGAATGGTGGAGCAGCACGGCAGCAGAAACGCCGCTGCAAGCCGAATCGTTTAGCCCGCCCGAACTGAACAGCAACACCCGCCACCGCCCCGTGCTTATGCGTTTCGCCCGTGCGCAGCAAGACGTGCTCGGCAACACCGCTACCTCGCTGCTGCAACAGGCCGAAGCTGCCGGGCTGCGTCCCGCGCACGGCTGCCGGCAGGGCATTTGCGCCAGCTGCACCTGCCTGCTGCTCAGCGGCACGGTGCGCGACCAGCGCAGTGGAGCGCTGCTGAGCGAGCCGGGGCAGGCGATTCGCCTGTGCGTCAGCGTGCCCATGGGCGACGTGGTTGTGGATATTTAAGGAGAGCGCCATGCGCACTGATCGACTGTTAACCGATAGCGAGCTGGCCGCCTTCGCCGCTGAGCTCGACGACCTCGGCCGGCGCACGCGGGCCGACCTGGGCGCCGTCGATGCCCGCTACATCCGCCGCCTGCGCAACGTTATTCGCCTGTGCACCGCCGCCGGGCGCGGCCTGTTGTTGCTTGGTTGGTTTCCGCCCACCTGGCTGCTCGGCACGCTGTTGCTGGGGCTGGGCAAGATTCTGGAAAACATGGAGCTGGGCCATAACGTGATGCACGGCCAGTACGACTGGATGAACGACCCCGAATTCAGTGGCCGCACCTACGAATGGGATATCGCCGGCCCATCTGACTTCTGGCGCCACACCCACAACCATATCCACCACACCTACACCAACGTGCTGGGCATGGACGACGATATTGGTTACGGCGTGGTCCGCCTGTTCCCAGAACAACGCTGGAAGCCGTTCTACCGCTGGCAGCCGCTGTGGGTGACGTTGCAAGCGCTGCTGTTCCAATATTCCGTGGCGGTGCAGCACCTGCGGTTGGATAAAGTCTACAAAGGCAAGATGAGCCGCGACGAGTTGCGACCTTTGCTTCGCGTATTCACCGGCAAAATCGGACGCCAGTGGTTCAAGGACTATCTGTTCTTTCCTGCGTTGGCCGCGCTGATCGGTTCCAATGCCCTGGCGGTACTGGCTGGGAATGCCGTGGCGAACCTGCTGCGCAATCTGTGGACCTTTTTGATTATTTTCTGCGGGCATTTCACCGAGCGAGCGGCGGTTTTCCCGCGAGAGGTGGTGGAAAACGAAAGCCGCGGCCACTGGTATCTGCGTCAGCTGCAAGGCTCGAGCAACCTCAAAGGTGGCAAGCTGTTCCACATTCTCAGCGGCAACCTCAGCCACCAGATCGAGCACCACCTGTACCCCGACGTGCCGGCCCGACGTTACGCCGCCATGGCCGTCGAGGTGCGCGAAATCGCCCGGCGCTACGGCCAAACCTACAACTGCGGCAGCCTAGCCGCGCAGTTCGCCACGGTGCTGCGGCGCATCTGGATTTACCGCAAACCCAACGGCCTCGGCGCGCAACCGACCTAACGGCGGTTGAATCATTTCGCCATCAAACCGTCGATACCTCTATAAGACGGCCCCCCGCAGTTCGCCACGGGCTGCGGTTTATGGAGTGGTAGGGATGACGTTGGCCCGTAAAGTGTTGCTGTGGTTTTTGGCTATTTTCTTCGCGGTAATTGCCATTGCGCTGGTGATAATCGCCACCTTCGACTGGAACCGCATAAAGCCGCGCCTCAACGACACCGTCAGCGAACAGCTGGGCCGACCGTTCGCGATTAACGGCAACCTTGCGGTGGTGTGGGCGAGGGAGCCGGAAGAAGGCGGATGGCGCGCTTGGCTGCCGTGGCCGCACGTTTCTGCTGAAGACATTACGCTGGGCAACTCTGAGTGGGCCAAGGCGCCGCAGATGGTCAGCCTGCAGCGCGTGGAGTTTCGCCTCGCTCCGCTGCCGTTGCTGTGGCGCACCGTGAGTATTCCGCGCATTGATCTGACCGGCCCCACGGCCAGCCTTGAGCGCCTCGCCGACGGGCGCAACAACTGGACCTTCACCTTAAAACCCAGCGACCCCAACGAGCCGCCATCGGAGTCGCCGTGGGTGGTCGACATCGGCGCCATAGGCTTCGACAAGGGCCAGGTTGAGGTGAACGATCAGAGCCTGAAAACCCAGGTGCAATTGGTGATCGACCCGTTGGGCAAGCCCGTGCCGTTCAGCGATATCGTCAACAAGCAAGGCACCGACAACGCCGCGCAGCCCGAGGCGAAACCGCAGGACTACGCCTTTGGTTGGACGCTCAAGGGCCAGTACAAAGGCCAGCCACTCAATGGCTCCGGCAAGGTCGGCGGATTGCTGGCGTTGCAAGACAGCCGCCAGCCATTCCCGGTGCAAGCCAACGTGCAAATCGGGGCGACCAAAATCGCCTTGGCCGGCACGCTCACCGACCCGAAAAATTTCGGCGCGCTCGACCTGCGTCTGCAACTGGCCGGCACCAGCCTCGGCAACCTGTATCCGCTCACGGGCGTGACCCTGCCGGACACGCCGCCGTTTGCCACCGACGGGCACTTGCGCGCGCAGCTGCGCGACCCTGCCGGCATGCAGTTTCACTACGAACAGTTCAACGGCTCGATTGGCGACAGCGACATCCACGGCGACCTCAGCTACGTCGCCGGTCAGCCACGGCCCAAACTCAGCGGCGCCTTAACCTCCAACCAATTGCGGTTCGCCGACCTGGCGCCGCTGATTGGCGCGGATTCCAAATCCGAGCAGAAAGCCCGAGGCGTCACCAGCAAGCAGCCGAGCGACAAAGTGCTGCCCGTGGAAGAATTCCGCACCGCGCGCTGGCGCGACATGGACGCCGACGTCAACTTCACCGGCAAGCGCATCGTCCACAGCGAAAAACTGCCCTTCACCGACCTCAACGCGCACGTGCTGCTCAACGACGGCACCCTCAGCCTGGAACCCCTGCGCTTCGGCGTGGCGGGTGGCCAATTGAACGCCACCATCCGCCTCGACGGCAGCCAGACGCCGATGCAAGGCAAGGCGAAGCTGAGCGCGCGCAACTTCAAACTCAAAGAGCTGTTTCCCACCTTCGCACCGCTGCAAACCAGCTTCGGCGCGCTGCAAGGCGACGTCGATATCAGCGGCGCCGGCAACTCCGTGGCGGCCTTGCTGGGCACGGCCAACGGCGATGTACGCATGTTGATCAACGACGGCGCCGTCAGCCGCGAGCTGATGGAACTGGCGGGCTTGAATGTCGGCAATTACGTGGTCGGCAAACTGTTCGGCGACAAAGACGTGCGCATCAATTGCGCCGCTGCCGACACCGGCGTCAAGGACGGCCTGCTGACCACGCGCCTGGTGGTGTTCGACACCGAGAACGCGCTGATCCATGTCGATGGCACCGCCAACTTCAAGACCGAACAACTGGACCTGACCATCGACCCGCAATCCAAAGGCGTGCGCATTATTTCCCTGCGTTCGCCGTTGTACGTAAACGGGCCGTTCAAAAGTCCCAACGCTGGGGTGAAAACCGTGCCGCTGCTAGCCCGTGGCGCAGGCATGTTGGCATTGGGCGCTATCGTTGCGCCGGTGGCCGGGTTGGTGGCGTTGGTTGTGCCGAGCGGCGGTGGCGATCAGGTGAATGAATGCGCGCCGCTGCTGGAGAAGATGAAGGCTGGGAAGTTGTAAGCGATTGACTGACTGGCGCAAAAAAAGCCCCTCTCCCCAACCCTCTCCCGCAGGCGGGAGAGGGGGCTGATCGAGCAAAACCGGATTTTCGGGCTCCCCTCTCCCGCTCGCGGGAGAGGGGCCGGGGGAGAGGGTCGGCCTTTAGGCATTCCCCGGCAACACTGGCAACCGTGCCAAACGCACCGACACCGCCAGCGCGCCCACCAGCAGCGCGCCGATAAACACACCAACGCCCAACCAGCCAAAGTGGTGCCAGAACACGCCACCCACTGTGCCGGCCACGCTCGAGCCCAGGTAGTAGCAGAACAGGTACATGGACGAGGCCTGCCCCTTGGCCGCGAACGCGCGCCGGCCAATCCAACTGCTCGCCACCGAGTGGGCGCCGAAGAAGCCGAAGGTGAACAGCAACATGCCGACGACGATCACCGGCACCTGCGGCAGTAAGGTAAGCAGCAAGCCGGCGAACATCAGCACGATCACCGCCCACAGCACTTTGCGGCGCCCGAGTTTGTCGGCCAGCGAACCGACCCACGCCGAGCTATAGATGCCCGAGAGGTACACCACCGAGAGCAAGCCGACCACCGCCTGGCTCATGTGGTACGGCTCGCCCAGCAGCCGGTAGCCGATGTAGTTGAACAGCGTCACGAACGCGCCCATCAACAGAAACGCCTCAAGAAACAGCCACGGCAGCCCAGCGTCGCGCAGGTGCATGGCGTAGTTGCCCAGTAGGTTTTTCAGGTTCAGCGGCGTGGCGCGAAAGTGTTTGGACTCCGGCAAGATGCGCCAGAACAGCAGGGCGCCGAACAGCGACAGGGCGCCTAGCGAACCAATGGCGACGCGCCAGTTAACGAAGTCGACCATCACCCCTGCGATCAATCGCCCGCCCATGCCGCCAATGGCGTTGCCACCGATGTACAAGCCCATCGACAAGCCGATGAAGCGCGGGTGAATTTCTTCGCTCAAGTAGGTCATGCCCACCGCCGCCAGGCCACTCAGTGACAAACCGAGCAACCCGCGCATCAGCAGCACGCCGTGCCAAGTCGGCATGCACGCGCTGGCCAGGGTGAAGAGGGCGGCCGACAGCAGGGAAATCACCATGATCTGCTTGCGCCCCAGGGCGTCGGAAATCGGCCCGGTGATGAGCAGCCCGATGGCCATCATGATGGTTGAGATCGACAGCACCAGGCTGCTCTGCGCCGCGTTAAGGTCAAACTCGGCAGACAGCACCGGCATCAACGGCTGCACGCTGTACAGCAAGGCAAAGGTGGCGAAACCACCGGCAAACAAGGCCAGCGACGTGCGGACAAATTGCGGCGTGCCTTTTTCGATAAAGGCTTCGGTTTGTTCGACCGTGCTCGTTACGTCGGCCGCCGCATCGCGAGCGGCTTCGAGCACAGTGGGGGAAGCGGAAGGGCGCACACAGACCTCGTGAAACAACAGGGTTCGAGAAGCAGTGCGCACAGAATAGTAATCGGGCTTTATTATCTCCAATATATTGTTCGTGTCGTTTGATCTGTTTTTCGACCTAATCGTCTGCGGAGACTGCCCATGGAATTGCGCCACTTACGCTACTTCGTCGCGGTTGCCGAAGAGCTGCATTTCGGCCGCGCGGCCGAGCAGTTGGGCATTTCCCAGCCGCCGCTTAGCCAGCAGATTCAAGCGCTTGAAGAGGAGATCGGCGCCCGACTGTTTGAGCGCACCAACCGTCGGGTGGAACTGACCGAAGCAGGGCGGCTGTTCCTCGACGAGACCCGACAGATTCTCGCCCATGTCGAAAAGGCCACGCAGATCGCCCGCCGCGCTCAGCAGGGCGAAATCGGCGAGCTGAATGTGGGCTTTACCGCGTCGGCGCCCTTCACCTCGACCATCCCGCGCAGCATCCTCGCGTTCCGCCAGGCCCACCCGGACGTGCACCTGAGCCTGCGGGAAATGAGCAGCCGCGTGGTGATCGAGGCGCTGTTGGAGGAGACCGTGCAGGTCGGCGTGATTCGGCCATTTGCCTTGCCGGACACCATCACCGCCGTCGAACTCTTCCGCGATCCGCTGGTGGCCGTGCTGCGCGCGGACCATCCGTTGGCACAGGGCAATGACGACGGCATTTCCATTGCCGCGCTGGCCGATGAACCCTTTGTGTTTTTTCCCCGCAGCTACGGCACCGGCCTGTATGACCAACTGATCGGCCTGGCGCGCAATGCCGGGTTCAGCCCACGCATCGCCCAGGAGGCGAGTGAGGCCATGACCATCATCGGCTTGGTGTCAGCAGGGTTGGGGGTGTCGATGTTGCCGGCATCGTTCCGGCGCACGCGGGTGGATGGCGTGGTGTATCGGACGTTGCTCGACGAGGGCGCTACCAGTGCGGTGTGGCTGGTGGTGCGCAAAGATCAGCAGGCGCCGCTGGCCTTGGCCTTTGTTGAGCAGGTGACGCGGGGGGCGGCCGCGTTGCAGGCCGACCGACGATTTGGAGAGGTCTGACTGACGACCAAAGACTCATCCGAGATTCTCGATCCCGAATCTCAAGCCGAGCGCCGACGCGCAAAAGCGTGTCACGGCTTTTCAGCCGTGACACGGGGGCTTACTTAACCGAAGCCAACTGCGCTTTCAACGCAACGCCGGCCATGATGGCGCCAGCGTGGCATTCGTAGTTCTGCGGGTTTTTGTACTCAACGCCTTTGTAGTTGCTGGCGATTTCGATCACCGCATTGGCGCCGGCTGCCTTGGCGGCGTTGGCCAGTTTGATGATGGCCGATTGCATGGCCCAGGCGCAGGCTTCTTCGTCAGACTTGTTGAAAGCGTTAGTCTTCTGGTTGGTGGTGATCTGTGGGTTGATCACGTTCACTTTGCCAGCGGGCTTCTGCCCTGCCATGTAGAACTTTACCGAGCCATCCAGCTTGCCGGCAGCGGTCGCCTGGGCGATGGCGCTTTCCAGTGGCAAGTAGTGCGTGGTGTCGCGCGCCTGGCTGATGCCGGGAACAGCGGCCAGAAGCAGGGCTGCGGCGGTGAGGCTTTTCAAGTGCATAGTCGTCTCCTTGACGGCGGTGGGGTAGGTCGGTCGGTTCTGTCAGCGCCAGCGGCGGAAGATCAGCGAGGTATTGACCCCACCGAAGGCGAAATTGTTGTTCATCACGAATTCATTGTTCATCTGCCGCGGCTCGCCGCGCAGGTAGTCGAGGTCCGCGCACTGCGGGTCGATGTTGTCCAGGTTCAGGGTGTGGATATAACGGTCGCTGTTGAGCATTTCGATGCTGAACCACGACTCCAGTGCCCCACACGCGCCCAAGGTGTGACCCAGGTAGCTTTTTTGCGAGCTGATGGCCATGCCCGAGCCGAACAGGCTGGCGGTGGCGTGGGTTTCGGCGATGTCGCCTTGCTCGGTGGCGGTGCCGTGGCCGTTCACGTAGCCGATGGCGTGCGGCTCCAAACCAGCGTCTTGCAGAGCCAGTTCCATGGCGCCGCGCATGGTCACCTGTTCCGGCTTGGTGGCGTGCTGGCCGTCGGCGTTGCAGCCGAAGCCAACGATTTCGGCATAGATCGTCGCACCACGGGCTTTGGCGTGCTCCAGTTCTTCCAGCACCAACATGCCGGCGCCTTCGCCGATCACCAGGCCGTCGCGGCCGCTGTCATACGGACGCGGCGAGGTGTGCGGTGCGTCGTTCTTCAGGCTGGTGGCGTACAGCGCGTCGAACACCATGGCTTCGGTGGGGCAGAGTTCTTCGGCGCCGCCGGCCAGCATCATCGGCAGACGGCCGAACTTGATGGCCTCGTAGGCATAGCCAATACCTTGGCTGCCGCTGGTGCAGGCGCTGGACGTGGGAATCAGGCGGCCTTTGAGGCCGAAGAAAATGCTGATATTGGCCGCCGTGGTGTGCGGCATCATGCGGATGTACGAGTTGGCGTTGAGGCCGTCGGCCACCGAGTTGAGCAGCATATTGCCGAACGCTTTGATTTCCTCGGTGCTGCCGGTAGACGAGCCGCACGCCACGCCCATGCGGCCGTCGCGAATGCTTTCGTCGTCGAGCAGGCCGGCATTGCCCAGCGCTTTTTCAGCGGCCAGCACCACCAGGCGCGACACCCGGCCCATGCTGCGCAGCTGTTTGCGGTTCCAGGTTTTCGGCACCACGAAATCGTCGATGGGCCCGGCCAGACGGGTATTCAATTCGGCGAAGCGATCCCACTCGTGCATACGGCGAATGCCGCTTTTGTTGGCGCTGAAGTTGGCTTCGATGCTGGCCCAGTCACTGCCAAGGGATGTGATGCCGGCCATGCCGGTAACTACCACGCGTTTCATCAGCACAGGCCTCCATTGACCGCGAGCACTTGGCGGGTGATGTAGGCGGCTTCGTCCGACATCAGGAAATTCACCGCGCCAGCCACTTCTTCCGGGGTGCCCATGCGCTGGGCGGGGATCATCTTCATCATTTCTTCAATCGGCAGATCGTCATCGAGCATGGCCGTGTCGATCAAACCGGGGGCCACGCAGTTGACGGTAATTTTGCGCTTGCCCAGTTCGACCGCCAGTGCTTTCGCCGCGCCGATCACGCCGGCTTTCGAGGCGCTGTAGTTGACCTGGCCACGGTTGCCGATCATGCCGGACACCGAGGTGATGCAGACAATACGTCCCGGTTTGCGTCGGCGAACCATCGGCATGACCAACGGGTGCAGGATGTTGTAGAAACCGTCCAGATTGGTGCGCAGCACCACGTCCCAGTCCTCTTCGCTCAAGGCCGGAAAGGCGCCGTCGCGGGTCAGGCCGGCATTGCACACCACGCCGTAATAGGCGCCGTGGGCCTCAACATCCGCCTCGAGAATTTCCCGGCACGCGGCGCGCTCGGCCACGTCGAACTGCAGAATGCGTGCCTGCTGGCCGAGGGCGACGATTTCCGCCTGCACGGCTTCTGCTTCGGCGCGGCCACTGCGGCAATGCAGCACCAAGTCGAAGCCGGCGCGGGCCAGGCGCAAGGCGATGGCGCGGCCGATGCCACGGCTGGAGCCGGTGACGAGAATGGTGTCAGTCATGTGCAGGTTCTTCCAGATAGCTGGCCACGTGGGGCGGGCGGAAAACATTGAGGCGCGCGTGGGCGTGAATGCCCGGGCCGGTCAGGTTGCATTCGAAAACGCCCATGCCGTTGTCGTCTTGCAGCGAGCGCAGGGCGTGAATGTGCAGTTCGGCGCCGAGGGGAAAGGCCTCGACGTTGCACTGGTAATTGCGCGTGCCGAGCAGGAAACCCAGTTCCACCGGCAGGCCGGCCTGACGCGCCTGGCAGCCGGCAAACGCCGCCACGCTTTGCGCCATCAGCTCGATGCCGACCCACGCCGGCAAGCTACCGTCGGCCTGGCTGAACAAACCTCCAGCGCGCACCACCAGGCGGGTGTGCACGTCTTCTTCGGCGAAGCTCAGCACCTCGTCCACCAGAATCATGTCGGCGGCGTGGGGCACCAGCTCAGCGATAGGCCAGACGTTCATGGGCGCACCTGAGCGGTCGGCGTGGTGCCCAGAATCAAGCTGATGTTGTTGCCGCCAAAGGCGAAGGAATTGCTCATCAGGCGCTGTGGGCCTGGGCGTTCCAGACTTGAGCTGGCGTCTGTAAACGTAAGGGCGGGCAGTTGCTCATCGCGCTGGCCATCCCAAATGTGCGGCGGCAGGCGCTTGGCGTTCAGGCTCAACCAGCAGAAGGCGGCTTCCAGCGCGCCGGCCGCGCCAAGGGTATGGCCGGTCATGGGTTTGCTGGAGGAACACGGCACGCCGTTGGGGAACACTGCCGATACAGCCAGGCTTTCCATGGCGTCGTTGTGCTGCGTGGCGGTGCCGTGCAGGTTCAGGTAGGCGATGTCGTCTGCGCCCAAACCGGCGTTGACCAGGGCCTGGCGCATCACCTGTTCGGCGCCGCGCCCTTGTGGGTCGGGAGCGGAAATATGGTGAGCGTCGCAGTTGGCGGCAGCGCCCAGCAGGGCGATGGATTCGGTGCCGACGCCGGCGTCGCGGGTCATCAGAAACAACGCCGCCGCTTCGCCGATATTGATGCCGGTCCGGTTGCGCGAGAACGGATTGCAGCGTTCATCCGACAGCGCTTCCAGCGAGCCGAAGCCGTTAAGCGTCAGTTGGCACAACGAGTCGACGCCGCCGCACAGCACGGCGTCGCACAGGCCGCTTTGCAGCAAGCGACGGGCGCTGAGCAAGGCGCGGGCGCTGGAGGTGCAGGCGGTGGAAATGACGTAGGTCGGGCCGCCCAGTTGATAGTGCGCAGCCAGAAATTCTGCCGGCGCCGAGAGTTCTTGCTGGCCGTAGTGGTAGTCCGCCGGGAATGCGCCTTCTTGCAGGAACGTGCGAATGCTCTGGGTCGCTTCGTCGATGCCCGACGTGCTGGTGCCGAGCACCACGCCGATGCGGGCATGGCCGTAACGGGCGATGGCCTGCTGAATGTCTACATCGATTTGTTCAGCGGCGGCCAACAGCAGTTGGTTGTTGCGGGTTTGGTAGGCGCGGTGGGCGCCGGCAATGGCGGGCAGCTCGGCGTTGACCGCGCCCACGGGCAGCGGGCGCTCAGGCACCCAGCCGGCTTGCACCTGCATGCCATCGGTGTCGCCGGCGAACAGGCGCTCAGCGACGTGGTGTTTGTCATTGCCCAGGGCGCACAGCAGGCCCAGGGCATTGAGGTAGGCGGTCATGGCAACGTCTCGACGCGGTAGCTCAGCCCCGTCTGGGTGCTGAGCCGAAAATTCAGGGGTTGCTGGTAATCCACGCGCCAGCGCGCGGCGCCCGCTTCCATCAGGCGGCGTTGTTGCGCCTGTTGCTGCCAATCCGCCTCGGGGTAATAAGCGGACACTTGCTCGGCCGGGGTCAGGGCAAACAGCAAGGCAGCAAACAGCTCGCGCGCCTCAGGGTTGGGCGGCAACAGGCCGTCATTCTGCCATTGGTTGCCGGTCAGCAGTTGGCGCGCCACGGGAATACCCATGGGGTCGATCAACGACCAGCGCAGCGCCGGGCCTTCCTGTTGCAGCACCAGAAACCAGTCCTGGGTTTGCCCGGCCTGTTCACGCTGCACATGCAATTGCAGCGGCAAGTCCAAACGCGGCGCTTGCGCTGGCAGCGGCGCCTGCTGAGCACAGGCGCTCAGCAGCAGGGCAAGCAGCCAGGGCGCGAAAAAGCGTTTCATCCGTTGTGGCTCGCCAGCGGTTTGCGCACGGCGGCGTTCACCAGGGTTTCATTGCGCTGGCCCACGGCTTTGGGCTTCACCAGCTTCCAGCGTTCCAGCAAGCCGAAGTCGGCGGAACGGCTCCACCACAGGTACGGGTACGAGACGTTTTGCGGGCCGAACTCGAAACCCTGCTCGCGCAGCATCGCCAGGTATTCGTCGGCGCTGCGTTGCACATGCATGGGGTGGCGGAACAGCCAGCGAATCACCCAGGTGTCGATGTAGTACTTGGTCGACTCGGCAAACAGCAGCCAACCGCCGGGTTTAAGCACGCGCCAGAATTCGGCCAGCGCCGCTTCCTGTTCCACCAAATGGTGGAAAGTCTGGTGGCAGAAAATCACATCGACGCTGGCATCCGGCAGTTGGATCGACGCGCAGTCGCTGCTCAGCAACTGCACCGGCAACCCTTCACGCTCGGCCTCGGCACGGCTCATGGTCAGACTGTGCGGGTCGGCGTCCAGGCCAATCAACTGCGCCGGCGCAAACGCGTTTTGCAGCAGGCGGAACGACTTGCCCTGCCCACAACCGGCATCCAGCAACACCGCATCGCTGGGCAGCGGCTGGCCGAGCAAACCCTTGAGGTCGTCGATTGCCACGCGCAGCACGTGGTGCTGCCAGACGTGGCTCTGCAAGAACCAGAAACCGAAGCGGGTTTCCTCAACGTATTTGTGGCCCGCCGGGTTGTGCGGCAGCGGCTGGATCGGTGCGTTCATTGGCTCATCGTCCTTGTTAGGCGCTGGCGCACAGCTCGGCCAGCACACGCAGGCGGCGCTTGGGCTCGGCGACGTAGGGGTTTTTCAGGTCCCAGGCGTAGCCGGCCAGAATCGAGCAGATCATGCCGCGAATTTCCGGGGCGGCGGCGGGGTGGTAGATCACGTTCTGGAAGCTTTCGTCGTACCAGCCTTCCACGTAGGCGCGGAACGCATCCACGCCACGTTTCAGCGGCGCGGCGAACTCGCTTTGCCAGTCCACCGTTTCACCGTTCAACTGACGGTTGAGCAAGCCGGCCGCCATGCTCGCCGAACGCATGGCGATGGTGACGCCGGAGGAGAACACCGGGTCGAGAAATTCCGCCGCGTTGCCCAGCAGCGCAAAGCCTGGGCCGTGCAGAGTCTTAACGTTGGCCGAGTAGCCGCCGAGGCTGCGCACCGGGGTGTCCCACTGGGCGTTTTTAATCAGGTTGCCCAGGCTTGGGGTTTCCTTGATAAAGCTGCGCAGCGCCGCTTCCATATCCTCTGGGCGACCCTCGTAGCGCTCGCTGGACGCCACCACGCCCAGGGAGCAGCGGCCGTTGCTGAACGGGATCAGCCAGAACCACACATCACGCATGGTGGGGTGCGTGGTGACGAGGATTTTTTCGCGGTCAAAAGTGGTGTCTTCGATGCGGTCTTCGATGTGGGTAAACAAGGCCTGGCGCACCGGGAAGGCCGATGGCGCTTCCAGGTCGAGCAAGCGCGGCAGCACGCGACCGTAACCGCTGGCGTCGAGCACGAAGTCGGCTTGCACGCGGTACTCGCTGCCGTCCAGACGGCGCACGGTGGCAATCGGCTTGGCGGAGAAGTCGGTGGCGATGATCTCTTCTTCGTAACGGATTTCCACGCCTTGCAACTCGGCCTGGTCGGCCAGCAGCTTGTCGAACGTGGCGCGCTGCACCTGGAAGGTCCAGCCCTTGCCGTCGGTGAATTTTTCGCGGAAATCGAAATGCGTGCGGCGCTCGCCCCAGGCAAACGCGGCGCCATTCTTGCGCTGGAAGCCAGCGGCTTCGACGGCTTCAAGCATGCCGGCTTCTTCGACGAAATCCAGGCAGTGCGCCAGCAGGCTTTCGCCGATGGAGAAGCGCGGGAACTGCTGACGCTCGATGATCAGCACGTCATGCCCGTTGCGTTTCAGCAGGGCCGCGGCGATAGCGCCAGACGGGCCTGCGCCGATGACCAGTACGCGGCGCTGTTCCAATTCAAGCGACACCATGGGGACTCCTTGTGGCGGACTGTTGCGAAGAAAGACGGGATTTGCCCACGCCCAACAGGGCGGGCAGCAAGGTCGAAAACAGGCTCATCAGCAGCAGGCTGAAATAGGTCAGGGCGTCGATCAGGTGCAGTTGTAGCAGCAGATTGAGAAACACCACTTCGGTCAGGCCGCGAATATTCAGCAGCACACTTTCCGACCATTTCAGCCCGTGGCTGGCGCCGGGCATGGCCCAGTGCAAACCGAGCCAACTGCCGAGCAATTTGCTCACCACTGGCAGCGCCAGCAGCGCGCCAAGGTGCAGCCAGGAATAGCTGGCGCCGATGCCGTGGAAATCTACCCGCAGCACGCCGCAGGTCAGAATCAGCGGAATGGCCAGGCCGTTGAGCAGCCACTTCCACTGCGCGGCGGGCAGTGGCAGGGCGAAGGGCTGTTTCAGCCAGGCCAGGCAGAGCATGTAGCCGATGCCAAACACCAGCGCGTTCAGTTTGAGCTGCTGAAACACCAGCATCAGGGCGAAGAACGGCAGGCTGTAAAACAGCGCATGGCGTAGGCCCAACACCTTGTTCAACAGCAGCGGCAGACCGGCGGCCACTAGCGGCAGAAGCAAGGTCTGCGGGTCGGCGCTGCCCTGGGCCAGACCGAACAGGCTCCAGCACATCAGGTCCATCAGAATCGCCGCGTGCAGCAGACGTTTGATGCCGTCGGGCGGGTAGCCGATGTTTTGCAAATACAGAAACAACACCGGAATCGCGGTGATGGAAAACAGCAAGCCAATGCCCACCGCGCTCAGCCAGCCGCTTGTGTCCGGCAGCAGCCACAGCGCGGCGGCGATGCCGGCCAGCAGTGGCACGGCGAAACTGGGCAGGGCGATTTTCAGGCTGGCGCTGCTGACGTGAAGGTCCACCACATCGCTGAGGATGTAACCCAACAGCAGGGCGAAACTCAGGTTGTACAGCAGGCTCAGCCAGGTCGGCGCCAGCAGGTCCTTGGCGCTGAGTTGCCAGTGCGGTTCTACCCAGGCCAAGAGCAGCAACGGAATCGCCAGGCTGGCGACCAGCAATTGACCGACGATGGGCATCAGCCGTTGGCGCCCCAGCAGCGCGACGCCGCCGAACAAGGCCAAGGCCAGTAGCCAGAACAGCATCACCATCATGACGCCAGCTCCTTGTGCGCGGGGCTGGGCGGTTCACCGGCCCAGGGCGAGAGCAAAAAGCTGAAGGCCAAGCCGATGGTGATGGTCAGGCCGAAGTTGCTCACCGCTGGCGTGCTCGACACGGCCAGCAGGCCGAACGACAGCCAGGTGGTCAGCGCCGACATCAAGGTGCCCAACAAACTGGTGGCTTCGCCGCCGACCCGCTCGCGCATGATGATGGCGTAATCCACGCCAATGGCCGTTACCAACAGCAGGCCGAACAGGCTGAACAAGGTCAGCGGCTGCCCCAGCCAGCCCAGGCTCGCCAAGCTGGCCAGTGCCGCCAGCAGCGACACCGCCAGCACCCGCGCCGCGCCGCGCGGCCCGAACGGCAGGCAGAGCAGGGCGAAGATCAGCAGGCACGAGGCCAATTTCAGTTCCGCTGCGCTGATTTGCGTGGCGGCGAACAGACGATTGAGCTGGCCCAGGCGGTCGATCAGTTTCACCCCCGGCAAACCGCCGGCTTGGGCAACCAGCAGGTCGGCGTTGCTCAAGCCTTGCAAGCTCACCAAGCCAGCCACTTCGCCATCGCCGGTCGGCCCCAGCCACAGCGTGCGCCACGGCTCGCCAAGTGTGCCGGCCAAGGCTTGTTCAATGCTGCGGTTGGGCAGGGCTTGCAGTTGCCGCACTTCGGCTTCGACCTGCTGCGGCGTAACGCCAAGCGCTTGCAAGGCCGCGCTGTTGGCCGGCACGGCGCTGAGCGAGGCGCGCAGGCTGTTTTGCTCCGAGGCCGGCGCCACCAATTGGCTGAGGGCCATGTAGCTTTTCAGTTTGCCGTCAGCAATCAGCACGTCGAGGCGCTGGCCAAGCACCTTTTGGCGTTGCAGCAGTTGTTCTTCGTCTTTGCCGCGTACCAGATAGAACTGGCTGGTGGGCTGAAAGCCAATGATCTTGCTGATTGCCTGCGACTGTTCCAGCAGCTGCGGTGGCGTGCTCGCCCATTGGCGCAGATCGTCCTTGTGCTGCAGTTGCAGCACACCGCCGACGCAAAACAGCACGAAGATCAGCAGCAGCCACGGCGTGCCGATACGCGACAGCAAGCGCCGACGCCAAGCCAGCAAACGGGTGGCCAGGCCATACGGTTTGGCCCATGGCACGATCGGCCCTTTGCCGAGCAAGGTCGGCAGCAAGCACACCGCACACAGGTAAGAACCCAGCAGGCCGGCCGAGGAAAAAATGGCCACCTGGCTCAAGGCCGGGAATGGCGTAAACGCCAGCGCCAGGTAGCCAATCACGTTGGTGGCCAGGCCCAGGGTCAGGCCGAGGAACGTGGCGCGTAACGCTTGCCAGCTGTTCCACGGTTGCAGCGTCCAGCTTTTGGACAGCAAGTGCAGCGGGTAGTCGATGGCGACGCCAATCAGACTGGCACCGAGCACCAGCGTCAGGACGTGAATTTGCCCGAACACGGCAACGCATGCGGTAAGACCGGCGAGCACGCCGACGGCGGCGGGCAGCAGCGCCACCAGCACGCGCAAGCGGCGGAAGGCGACCAGGATCAGCAGCAAGGCGCCAATGCTCGACACGCTGCCCATAAAGCTGATTTCGCGGGTGGCCTGACGCTGGCCGTGGGCCGAGTACAGCAGGCCGCTGGTGGCCAGCAGCTCGCCGCCTTGCGCTTGAACCTCGGCGCGGGCGCTGGCTACCAGGGTTTCTACGGCCAACGGCAGGTTGCCATCGAAGGCATCGCCACGGGTGCGCGCGCGCAGCAGCGCCCAGGTTTTGCCGTCACTTTCGGCCAGCAGTGCGCCGCTCAGGTCGACTTGCACGTTGTGGGCACGCGGCAGCTTTTTCTCGATCAGGGCGCCAAGGCCCAGCCAATCCTGCTCGGTGGCGATCAGCCCCTGGCTGCGGAAGGGGTCGAATAAATCCTGCACGCGGCGTTCGACGAAGGCGCGGGGGTCTTGCTGGAGCAGTTGCCGGTCTTCATTGCCAAGCAACGCCAGGCGGTTGTCGAGCACTTGCTGGCGCACCTGGGCGAGGTCGTAGCTGACGTCCCACTGCACTTTTTCGAAGAGCTTCTCCTGCTGCCATTGCTGGCCAATGGCGGCCGCCTGGCTAAGGGCTTTCTGCCGGTCGGCGAAGCTGATCAGCACCACCAGCTCGCGGTTCAGCGGTTCCTGAACGATTTTTTCCGCGCGCTGTTCCAGCAGGTCCAGCGTGTCGCTGGGCACCAGTTCCAGCAGATTCGCGGAAATCGGCGCACCGCCGCGCCACTGCCAGGCGGCCACGGCCAGCAGCGCCAACAGCGCGACGGTAAAGAGCCGAGGCCCCCAGTGATCAATCCGCGAAAGCATGACGGTCCGTGTCGCTGAGTTGGCTCTCGGCGTGGCTATCGGTCAGGCGCAGCACGGTGCTGTCGCCCTGGGTTTCACGCAGTTCGATGCGCGCCACTTGCTCGCCGCCCTGAATCTGAATGGCGCTGAAAATTTGCTTGAGCATCAGGCTGCGCGGCGTCAGGTCGAGGGTCCAGGCGCCGGCTTCGCCGCTCAGTCGCAAGTCGAAGTCCTGGCGCAAGCCGCTGCTGTCGCCTTTGAGCACGGCCAGAAACAGACGGTTCTGCTGGGCGCTGGCGCTTTGCTGTGCCACGGGCTGCCAACCTTGTGGCGTGCGTTTGGCGATGCCGCTGCCGTCGATGCGGTATTCCTGTTGCAGCGGCGTTTGCAATTGCCAGAGCAAACCGAGGTCTTTGCTCAGCACAAACTGGCCCGTGCTGGTCAACGGCTTGGGCAACGCGCGCAGGTGTTTTTCCTGCACGAACGGGCCGCGCACCACGGCCGGTTTGGCCAGTTGCGCGGCCAGTTGGTCGAGGTCGAAGGCGTGGGCCAGCGGCGCCAGCGCCACGCTCAGCAGCAGGGCAAGGAAGCGCTTCATGGGATGGCGCGCTCGACGGCCTGAACGAACACGGCAGGCGAGGCCAGCTGCATTTCCAGGCTGGCGATTTCCACCGCCACTTGCACGCTGCTGGCGCGGGTCATGCGCTCGCCGGTGGCGGCGTCGCTGATCAGGTAATTGATCTTCAGGCGGCTCTCCCACTCCACCAGATCGGCGCGCACGGTCAGGCGCTGACCGAACTTGGCGCCGCGCATGTAGCGCAGTTGCAGGTCGATGATGGGCCAGGCGTACCCGGCCTCGCGCATGTTGGCGTAGTTGTGGCCGATCTTGTCTAGCAGTGCGCAGCGCGCCACTTCCAGGTACTTGACGTAGTGGCCGTGCCAGACAATTTCCATCATGTCGACGTCGAAGAACGGCACCACGACCTCGATTTCGGTTTGAATCACGCCATGGCTACGCATACAGGCTCCAATGGCGGCTGCGGATGCGCGTCAGGCACAGGCGCAGTTCGCGCTCAAGGGCGCGGTCTTCGATTACCGGCGGGAAGTCTTCGGCCAATTGCTGGTGCATGGCGGCGAGCGACGGTGGCAGCGGCCGAGCGTCTTGCTCGTGGCCACGCAGCCACACGCCCTGGTTGGCGGCGATCAGGGTGGCGGCGGCCACTTGCTCGGTCAGCTCCAGGCTGCGCAGGGCGTCGCGTGCGGCGATGGTGCCCATGCTGACTTTGTCTTGGTTATGGCATTCGGTGGAGCGCGAGAACACGCTGGCCGGCATGCTGTTTTTCAGCGCCTCGGCGGTCCAGGCGCTGGCGCCGATCTGCACGGCTTTGAAGCCGTGGTTGATCATCGCCGTGTGTGCCGGCGCGCCGGACAAGTTACTGGGCAGGCCGTGGTTGTAACGGGTGTCGACCAGCAGCGCGAGCTGGCGGTCGAGCAGGTCGGCGACGTTGGCCACCAGGTTTTTCAGACCGTCCATGGCAAAGGCGATGTGCCCGCCATAGAAGTGCCCGCCGTGCAGCACGCGCTCGGCCTCGGCGTCGATGATCGGGTTGTCATTGGCGCTGTTCAGTTCAATTTCAATGAACTGGCGCAACCAGCCCAGGCTGTCGGCCAACACGCCGAGCACATGGGGCGCGCAGCGCAGGGAGTAGCGGTCTTGCAGACGATGCAGCGGTGCGGTCGGGGCGTCGATGGCCAGGTCTTTGCGCAGCCAGGCGGCGACTTGCGTTTGCCCCGGGTGCGGCTTGGCGGCAAACAGGCGCTCGTCGAAGTGTTCCGGGTTGCCTTGCAGCGCCACCACGTTGAGGGCGGTGATGCGCGTGGCCAGTTGCAGCAGATAGTCGGCGCGCGAATAGGCCAGGCAGGCGAGGCCGGTCATCACGGCAGTGCCGTTCATTAACGCCAGGGCTTCTTTGGGGCGCAGGGTCAGCGGCTGCCAGTCGAGCTCGGCATGCACCTCGGCGGCGCTGCGCACTTCACCGCGGAACAACACGTCGCGCTCGCCGGTGAGGGTCGCGGCTACGTAGGAAAGCGGCGTCAGGTCCCCGCTGGCGCCCACCGAGCCTTCTTCCGGAATCAGCGGCAGTACGTCGTGATCAAGGAAGGCCTGCAGGCGTTCCAGCAATTCGATGCGCACGCCGGACACGCCCTGGCACAGCGACTGCAACCGCGCCGCCAGCACCGCGCGGGTGGCGACCGGGTCGAGCAATTTGCCCAGGCCGCAGCCGTGGAAGGTGAACAGGTGTTGCGGCAAGGCCTCAACGTGCTCCAGTGGCACCGCCACCACGCAAGAGTCGCCGTAGCCGGTGGTTACGCCGTAGATCACCCCTTCTTTGTCGAGCAACGAGTCGAGAAATTGCGCGCCTTTGGCGATGCGCTGGCGGAATTCGCTGTCGCTTTGCAGGGCGGTGGGGCTGCGTTGTTCGGCCAGGTTGACCACCTGCTCAATGCTCAGCGGTTGGGCGCCGAACACCACGGTGGGGGCGTGTGTGCTAGTCATGGGCTATCCAGAAGGGGAAGAAGTTGAACCATTGCTGCGGCGCTTGCAGGCAGTAGTGCGCGAGCCGCTCGGCATACGCTTGGGCGTGCCGCTCGATCACCTGCTCGCGGTCGCTGCGGCGCCATTCAATGCGCTCAGCGAACGGTTCGAGGGTGACCTGATAACGGCCGTTGAGTTTTAGACAGAACAGCAAATTGATCGGGCATTGCAGCAAGCCCGCCAGCAGCCACGGACCTTGCGGCAGCTCGGCCGGGTGGCCGAGGAAATTCACCCGCGCGCGGCGCCCGCCATGCAGCGGCACGCGGTCGCCGGCAATCGCCAACCACTCGCCGCGCTCCAGGCGCTGGCTGAGTTGCAGCATGATCGCGGCGTCCAGCTCGCTGACCTGAATCAGGCGCAAATGGGTGGCGCCGGCCTGGTTGAGCAAACGGTTGAATTGCTCGGCGTGCTTGGTGTGCACCAGTACATTCATTTGCACCTTTTCGCCCAGCTCGGCCAGGGCGCGACAGACTTCGAGGTTGCCCAGGTGGGCGCCCACCAGCATTTGCCCGCGCTGGTCGCGGTGCAGCTTGCCGCGCACATCGGTGTTGTCGATCAGGGTGACTTGCTCCAGGCCCAGGCGCCCGCTCCAGACGTCGAGCTTGTCGAGCAAGGTGTCGGCGAAGGCCATGAATTGGTTGAACACCGAGCGCCGCGTGGGTCGCAGTTCGGGGCGCCCGCTCCAGTCGGCCAGCCGTTGCTGATACTCCTGCACGCTGTGCCGCGCGCTGCGCCCGGCCAGGTAGAAATACAGCACGATCACATGCAGCAACGGGCTGAGCACGCGGCGCCCCAGGTTGCGCGCCAGCCAGGCGGTGAACGCCATCAGCAGGTAACTGCCGCGCTCGTTGTGCCGTGCCCAGTGGCCGTTTTTCATCGCAACCACCGGCGAGCCAGAATCGCTGGCGAACGCCAGAGCATGCCGAAAAACAGGATGGCGTGCATTTTCGAGATCAGCACGTTGTCGAGCAGCACGCGGAAATGCGAGAGGCCGTCTTGCGGGTATTGCACCTTGACGGGCAGCCAGATCATGGCCTGGTTACGCCAGCTCAGGCGCACCAGCACTTCGGTGTCGAAGTCCATGCGCTTGCCCATCTTCACCGAGTTGATCAGCGCCAGCGTGGGGGCCAGCGGGTACACGCGAAAGCCGCACATGGAGTCGCGAATCTGCAGCGACAGGCTGTTGATCCACACCCACACGTGGGTGATGTAGCGCGCATACAGCCGGCCTTTTGGAACACTGTGATCGAACTGCGGGTAGCCGCAAATCAGATGGTCCGGCTGCGCCGCTGACTGCTGCAAGAACTGCGGCAGGTTGGTCAGGTCATGCTGGCCGTCGGCGTCTACTTGCAGGGCGTGGGTAAAGCCCAGCCGAGCGGCTTCGCGCAGGCCCGCCATGACGGCGCCGCCTTTGCCCTGGTTTTCCGAGAGGCGAACCAGGTGGGTGTTTTCACGCGTGGCGAGTTGATCCATCACCGCCGCGCAGGCCGGGCTCGACGCATCGTCCACCAGCACGCATGGCAGGCCGCTGGCGTGCAGCGCCTCGACCACCGCGGGCAGCGCGTGTTCGTGGTTGTACACGGGGATCACCGCGCACACGGCATGGCTGGCGGACGGCTTAGGCGTCGACACGGGCCGCCTCCAGCAAAATGCGCCCGGACGAGCACGCGGCTTCGCCATTGCGGTAGCTGAAATACAACTTGCCGCGCTCGGCATCGAAGCGCAGGTGCAACTGCAAGCGGTCGCCGGGGCGGGCCAACTGCTGGAATTTCAGCACTTCCATGCCGCAGAAGCGCGGTGGCAACACCATCAGTTGGCGCGCCAGATTCTGCGCCCAATCGACCTGCACCACGCCGGGCAAAATCGGCGTTTTCGGGAAGTGGCCGGTGAAGTGGGCGAGGTCCAACGGCACGTCCAGCTCCAGGTGCCATTCGCCATTTTCTTCTCGCTGGCTGACCACATCCGGCAGCAGCGTGCGCGGCGCGTGCAGCACTTGTTCGAGCAACGCTTGCGGCAGTTTGCCCTGGGCGTTCAACGCTATATGGCGCACCAGACGCCAGCGACGCGGCAGCGCCAGGGCGATGCAATGTGGGCTGAGGTGCTGACGCAGGCTGTCGGTGACAGCGCGGCGGCCTTGATTGCGCAACGCGTGCAAGCCGGCGTCGTTCAGCGCCACCAGCGCGCCGAGGTAGGCACGCTTGTCGTGCACCACGCCAAAACGCGCCTCGCCCACCCACGGGTGTGTGGCCAGCGCCTGTTCGAGCATGGGCAGAGAAATACGGTTTTCTTCCAGTTTGACGATGCGGTCGAGTCGGCCCAGCAGTTCGAAACGGCCGTCGGCATGCAACGTGGCGCCATCGGCGGTTTGCTCGGTGTGACCGGGCGCGAGGTAAGGCGAGCGAATGTACAGCGCGCCGTCTTCGTTAAGGCCGACCTGCACATCGGCAAACGGCTGCCACTGCGAACCGCCCTGACGCCAGGCGATGCCGCCGGTTTCCGAACTGCCGAATATTTCGGTGGGCACCTGGCCGAGCAGTTCGCCCAGCTGCGCGCCGGTTTCTGCTGGCAGCGGGCCGCCCGAGGAAAACACCCGGCGCACGCGGCTCAGCGCCTGCCAGTCGAGGTTGTCGCCCATGCGTTTGAGCAAAGCCGGGCTGGCGATCCAGGCGAAATTCGCCTGCGGCAGACTCCAGCGTTGCAAATCTTCCGGGAAGGGTTGTGGGCGACGTACAAATACGCGGCCCGCACACAGCGGCCAGAGCACGCGGAATAACAGGCCGTAAATGTGCTGCGCGGCGACGCTGCCGACGATCACCGCATCGCCCAGCTCTTCGCCCCACAGGGCTTGCAGGGCGGCGACTTCGTTGTGCATCTGGCGCAGGGTTTTGTCGATCAGCTTGGGCTCGCCGCTGGAGCCGGAGGTGCACAGGGTCAGGCCGATAAAATCGAGATCGAGCGTGGCGGCCGGCAGTGGCTCGGCGTGCAGCTCGGCCAGGCGCGTGTCACCGTCCTGGTCGCTGAGCCAGAGATCCACCCTCGGCGCCAGGCGTTCGCGGCTTTGCGCTTGCAGGTCTGCTGGCAGCAACACGCGCACGCCGGCGCGCCAGGCGCCCAGCAGGGCAATGGCCAACTCGGCGCTGTCTTCCAGATGCACCGCCACGTTGCGCACCCCCCGGGCTTGCAGGCCGGCGGCGACGCTCAACGCTTGCACGCACAGGTCGGCATGTTGCAACGCGGGCTCGATGGCGACCGGGCGTTGCAGCACGGGGCTTAGCAGGTCTTGCAGGGTTATCCATTTCATAGCTGGTATTTCATAGTCGGCATTTCATAGCTGGCACTTCATCCCTGGGCTCGCACACGTTGGCGCACCAGCCATTCACCGGCGAACAACAGGCCCATCAAAACGTAAGAAATCACGCCGGTGTAGAGCGTCCACCAGCTCAACGGCGCCCACAGCGTGAGTGCGCTGACCAATAGCGCATTGAAGACAAAGAACCCACACCACACTTTGGTCACTTGCCGGGTGTAGACGATGGCCACTTCAGGCAGCTCCGGTTCACGCAGCCGCGCCAGGCGCTCGACCATCGGCGGGCCGTATTTCAGGCTGAGGCCGAACAGCCCCAGGCCGAACAGGCTGATGAGCGCCGGATACCAGCGCAGCACCTCGTGACTGTCCGCCAGGCCCAGCAATACGCAAAAGCCCAGCGCAGCGATGGCCATGCCTCGGCTGCCCGGACGTTGCCCCTGCGTCAGGAAGCGCGCCAGCCACAAGCCGCCGAGCAGCAGGGCAAAGAAGCGCGGCGACAGGTGTTGCTGGCCGTAATACACCGCGAAGGGGTAGGCCAGGCCGGCCACCAGCAGCACCAAACCAATCAGGCGGTTCATGCCTTGTCCACGAACAACACCCTCAGGCGGCGGGCGCGTTGACCAGGCGGAACACCGCCTCGACCACGTCACCGACGGTGCGCACGGCCTTGAAGTCTTCAGCGGCGAGTTTCTTGCCGGTTTTGCGCTTGATGTGGTCGATCAGGTCGACGGCGTCGATGCTGTCGATTTCCAGGTCCTGGTACAGGTTGGCTTCCAGGGTGACGCGCTCGGGCTCAAGCTCGAACAGCTCGACCAGCGACTCGCGCAGGGTGGTGAAGATTTCGTCACGGTTTTGCATGGTCGTCTCTCTTACGCGGCTTGCTGTGCAGACACGAACACAGCAAGGCTAGCCACGTTGGCGAAGTGCTTGCGGGTGTCTTTGGCGTCGGCGTCAATCTTGAAGCCGAAGCGCTTTTGGATAGCCAGGCCCAGCTCCAGGGCGTCGACCGAATCCAGGCCCAGGCCTTCACCGAACAGCGGCATCTCGGCGTCGATATCGTCGGGGCCGATGTCTTCCAGGCCCAGGGCCTCAATGATCAGGTTTTTTATTTCAAGTTGCAGATCGCTCATCTTTGGCGAGCTCCTTAATAAAGTGTTGGTGCAGATGTTCGTTGAGTTTGCGCGAGGCGATAGGCGCCGAGCTGTGGGCAGCGAATTGCTGCGGGTCGATGTCCTCGCCCACGCGCATTTTGAAGTGGAAGCGCCGCGCCGGAATGCGGTACCAAGGCTCGGCCTTGGTCAGCGTGGTGGGCGTTACGCTGATCACCACCGGCGTCACCACCGTTGCACCGCGCAAGGCGATAGCGGCGGCGCCCCGGTGAAACTCCGGTGCCTGCCCCGGCGTGGTGCGCGTGCCTTCGGGGAATATCACCAGGGTTTGGCCTTCACGCAGCGCGCCGGAGGTTTCGTCGAGCATGTCCATGCTGCCGCTGTTGCTGATGTACTCGGCAGCACGAATGGGCCCACGCATGCTGGGGTTGTCCCACAGGCTCTGCTTGACCACGCAGTTGGCGTCGCGGATGAACGCGATGAGCACCACCACGTCGATCAGCGACGGGTGATTGGCGATGACCATTTGCCCCGGACGCCCGAGGCGCTCGATGCCTTGCACTTCAAACGTCAGCACGCCGGTGCGGTGCATGAACTCCACGAACGCGCGGAACGTCCAGCTCACGGTGGCACGGGCGCGGGTGCGGCGCGCCACGGCGTCGCCCGGCAGCAGCGACAGCAGCGGGAACACCACGATGCGCAGCAGCACGCCACCGACCCCGAACAGCGTGAAGCTCAGGGCGGTTGCGATCAGGCGCCACCAATAGGGCGCGCTGTAACGGCTCAGGCGCTGTTCTGTTGCCAGCTCCATTGTCGATTCCTCCAACGATGCTCCAAGGTGGTTGCGCCGTTATTCAAGGCGCGAACCAGGTTAAGTGCGTGCGGCCACTCTGCGGTGGCTGTATCGGCAGGTGTTGCGTGTGCTTGCGTTTTGGTACTCAGGTGCAGGTTCCAGCGCTCGCCTGGCGTCAGCAGCAGTGCGACGGCGTAGGGAAACGGAACATCACTCACCCAACCGGCATAGGCGGCGGGCGGTGTGTCTTCGGCGATCACTAGTAATACGGCGGGCGCACCATCGGCCAGTAACAACTGCGCCTCCAGCACTGCATGTTCCAGGCCATCGGCTTCGCCGGCCAGCGACGTCATTTCGCTGGTGTCGCTGCGCATGATCGACCACTGGCCGATGATGGCGTTGTGCACGGAGAGGCTGAATTGAGTGGGCGACAACGGCGCGCCGGCACTGACATCGCTGAGCAGGGCAAAGGTGCGCGGGGTTTCACCGTGACGGGAGACAAACACCAGCGGCAGCGGCGCGCCATGGGCGTCGGCCAGTGGCCAGGCGACGCTGAAGGCCATGCGCGCCAGCGGGCTGAGGCGGCGGCGCTGCATGGCCGGAAGAAAGCTGACGTCGGGCAGCGAATCGCTGGCGGCAGGCGGCTCGGACTGTTGGCTCCATGCCAGCCAGTCAGCTTCCTGCTCCAGGCCGGGGGCCCAGGCACGCCATTGTTCGATTGAGAAATGCATCGGCAGCTTTTGCGTCCATGTAAAAAAGGCGATCGCTCCTGGCTTGGCCAGGTCCATCGAACAGCCGCAGCTGTGTTCGCCGGTGGAAAAGTCGCAACCGCGCTAGCGCCATAGCAAAGTGCCGGCATTATCCCGACGTGGCGGGGCTCAAGCAAACATTGGTTACAGGTGCGGATTGCGGGCGCTATTTTGCCCATGTTGCGGAGAAATATCCGCGCCGCTGGTCACTGTTCGCGGTAGTGCCTCGCCCTGGCGGTGCGCTTTGCATAGAATCCGGGACTATTCGAGGCTCAGGACGAGGTGGGGATATGCGACGCGTAGTGTTTAACCAGAAAGGGGGCGTGGGGAAATCCAGCATCGCCTGCAACCTGGCGGCGGTGAGTGCCCAAGAGGGCTATCGCACGTTGCTTATCGACCTGGACGCTCAGGCCAACTCCACCCAGTACCTCACCGGGCTGACCGGCGAAGACATCCCCATGGGAATCGCCGATTTCTTCAAGCAAACGTTATCGACGGGGCCGTTTTCCAAGAAGGGTCAGGTAGACATCTACGAAACGCCGTTCGACAACTTGCACGTCGTGACCGCCACTCGTGAATTGGCCGACTTGCAGCCCAAGCTGGAGGCCAAACACAAGATCAACAAGCTGCGCAAATTGCTTGATGACTTGTCCGAAGACTACGACCGCATTTATCTCGATACGCCGCCCGCCCTCAATTTTTATACCGTTTCGGCGATGATCGCTGCTGATCGTGTGTTGATTCCTTTCGACTGCGACAGTTTTTCCCGCCAGGCTCTGTACAGCCTGTTGGCCGAGATTGAAGAGCTGAAGGAAGACCACAACGAGGGGTTGGAGGTTGAGGGGATTGTGGTCAACCAATTCCAGGCACGGGCGAGTTTGCCGCAGCAGTTGCTGGATGAATTGATTGCCGAGGGCTTGCCGGTGTTGCCGGTGTACCTGGCCAGCTCGGTGAAGATGCGTGAATCCCATCAGGTGTCGGTGCCGCTGATATTCCTGGAGCCCAAGCACAAGCTGACGTTGCAGTTTGTGGAGTTGCATAACTTGCTGGAGGCTGGGGTTTAGGGGCCCATTGATTATTCATTCGCGTGTTGTTCAGCCTTTAGGTATGCCGAGCGATTCTGGATCCCCGCGTTCGCGAGGATGACGGATGTTTTTGAGAGCTGTCTCTTATACACATCTCCGAGCCCACGAGACGAAGCGGCACA